>CACYHC010000018.1 GCA_902774145.1 uncultured Bacteroidia bacterium | reverse complement strand
AGTTTGTTGAATCATATTTTGGTGATATACCCCATTTATCTGTGCCCGGTAAATCGGAAAGCAATGATATGTCTAAATCTTTTATGCCAGATAATGTATCAAGATATATGGCAGGCAGTGATGGTTTTGGTGTTCAGACAAATAAAGATTATATAGAGCATTTGCTTTATATGATGGGTGACAGATATGATCCTTCTTTGATAGGCGGGGATTCTTATAGCAATAATCAGATGAAGAATCATCTTGTTCGTTTTGATAAAAATCGTATTGTAGGATCTATTGATTTTAATGACATTCATGATCCTAATTATAAGAACTTTGTACTATCTCTTTCTGATAAGTTTTTAGATACGAAAAAGTCTGGAAATCTTAAAGATATGCCGTTTACATATGATATGATGAAGCATGTTATGCATACGCTTGTAACAAGTGGTTGTAGACATGATAGTATTCATGTTGATGTTGATGAGAATGGGCTAATGACAGCAAAAGGGGAAGGAAAGACACTGATTAAATCTAATAACAGCCATGGCGTCTATAAAGCAAGCGGGGGGAGCGATGAGATTTATGTTCAGGTCTTATCCGAATATTCAGAGCAGGAACCCAATAACGATATCCCTTATGCCAGCACATTGAAGTTGGGCGTCCCTGTATCCTTTTACATCTCCAGCACCACGGATGTTGATTGCTTTAGGTATTCGGCAAATAAGACAAGTATAAGTTTCGACCTTACCTATAAAGGAGGTGAAACAGGTCCGGATAAGCATCTAAAATGGGAATTATATGATTCGTCTTGTAATTTGGTAGGTTCTGGGAACTTATCATTTAGTGCCTCTGGCGATATGATTTCGATGACAAATAAAGTAGTCGGAACCTATGCAGGGTACTTCAAGTTTTATTTCCCCACAAATTGGTATTCCTACCCTGAGACCTGCCCTTTAAAGAAATTGACAATAAAGGTTTACTAATGCTTTAGTCGCCTTTGCCGCGCTACCCGGTTATTAGTGTGTGATAGTAGCCATTATGCAGCGGGGGAAATTCAAATGAAACAGTGAGACTAAAAAGGCGAAAGACTGATAGTCGTCCCCTTTAATGTCTATCGCTTAAGGTTAGAGCCATCAGGCGGCAGGACATTGGAGGAACTCAATCCGTCCAGTATGTGAGAATTTGTTTCGAGAAGGTGCGCGGAAAAGCAAAAAATGCCACTCATTTTTGCAAAATCGCGTACTTCGGGGACGGCAATTTGTCAAAACAAAGGCTGTTAATAAAACAGAGTGCCTTTCTTGATCTGCGTTTGGGCGAGGACCCGGTAGGGTTCGAGTGGCGTAAGCGGCTGTCGCAGAGGCGGGAGAGGTACTGCATCCGGAGGACGTGGCCACCCGCGGCCACGGGGAGCGGGTAGGGTCCGCCGGAGCAAGTTCTTGCGTAGCAAGGACGCAGGATACGGTGGAAGGGTCCGGAGCGAACGAATGTGAGCGAAGTTCCGACGGATGCAGTACCCGACCGGCCGCAGGCAGCCGCGACGGGGGAGGCGGATTCTATTGAAAAATGTGTATATTTACGCAGAATATGGAAACACAGAGTAATGTAAACAAGCTGGCGGGGTATATTCTCAAGCTGGGGGTGCTGGCTGCCGCGGTGCTGTTCTGCTGGTATTTCAGGAGCGTGCTGGTGTATGTCATCCTGGCCTTTATCGTGTCGCTGATCGGGCAGCCGCTGATGCAGCTGTTCCGCAAAATCAAAATCAAGGGAAGGGGAGTGCCGGACGGGCTGCTCGCCGTGCTCTCCATCGCGATTATCTTTGCCGGGCTGCTCTTGTTGGTCACGCAGGTATTTCCCGTGATTACGATGATTATCCGGGACGCTTCTCTCTTCAGTGATATACATCTGCCGGAGGGGAATTTCCTGGACACCGCCAACGGATGGCTGGTCAGCGTCATTCCCGGACTGGACAGCGGAACCGATGCCGTGGGGAAGGTCCTGGACTACCTCAAGGGCGTTACAGCGAACATTAGCGTGACCGGCATTATCGGCTCCGTGGCCTCGGTTGTCGTGAGTCTCGCCATCGGCCTGTTCTCCGTGGCGTTCATCTCCTTCTTCTTTGTCAAGGACGAAACGCTCTTTATACGGATGATTGCCGCGCTGACGCCGGACCGTCTGGAGGATTCCGTCAAAGCGGCAGTAGGGGATATCGAGCATCTGCTGTCCCGCTATTTCGTCGGTCTGATTCTCGAAATGCTCGGCGTTGCATTGCTCGATTTCCTGGGGCTCTGGGTCATTGCCCGCATCGATCTGGCCTATGCCGCCGGTATTGCGTTCCTCGCCGGTATCCTGAATATCATTCCCTATATCGGTCCGATTATCGGCGAGGTGCTGGGTGTGTTGCTCTGCGTCGTGCTCAAATACGGCGCCGGCGTGGGCCTGGACGTCAATATCTGGGTATTTGCCGGTATCGTGCTAGTGATTATGCTGGCGGTGCAACTGATTGACAATTTTGTCTATCAGCCGCTGATTTACTCCAAGAGCATCCAGGCATCGCCGCTGGAAATCTTCGTCGTCATCCTGATGGCCTCCCATATCGGCGGTGCGATTGGTATGCTGGCGGCGATTCCCGCCTATACGGTGGTACGTGTAATCGCAGGTCGTTTCCTGCCGGAAAATAAAGTGGTAAAACGTTTAATCAATCATTCATAAGCTATGAAAATCAAGACATTAGCTGCCCTTTTCGTGGGTATTGCCGCCGGCGCTGCCGCCGTTTATTTCTGCAAAAGCGAAGAGTGCGCCAAGGCAAAAGAGAAGGTCAAGGAAGCCGCCAAAGAAGGCGCCGAATTCGTCAAGTCCAAGATTGACGAACTGAAAAAGGAGACCGAAGATGAATAGCGGAAACTTCGAGAGTTTTCTTGAGCCCCGCGCCGAGCGCCTGAAACTCTATGCCACAAAATGGCTTTCGCGGGGGCTTTCCTCCGTCGCGACGATTCTGCTGCTCATCGTCATAGGTGGCATATTGCTGCTTTCCCTGGTCTTCGCGCTGACGCTTTTTATCGGCGAAGCGATAGGCAGTTATGCCCTTGCTGCGCTCTATGTGAGTGGGGGAGTGGCCGTTCTCTTTTTGCTGTTGTGGCTGCTGCGTAAGCACCTGTTCCGGTCGACGCTGATCGCCGTATTTTCCGATGCATTCTTCAACGGAAAGAAGAAGGTGCGGAATGCGCGGGAACTCGAGAACGAACTGCTTAAGAACGAACTTCGCATCGAGAAGAGTAATCACAGCCTCTTCGTCGAACCATTGAAATATCTGCTAAAAAAAATCTTTTGATACTATTTAGCATTTTTTTGATTTTTCAAAGTCAGGTTTTCATCGAAGATTTCCCGGCGGTCGCATTCCGTCCAGTAACGGAGCGAAAGCCGGCGGATGTATTCCCGATAGGCGGGGGAGTGCCCAAACTGTTTTACGCCCTCTGCGATATCGACCTTGATACGCGCGGAAAAATCTTCTTTTAATCTGATTTTCAGTATTTTGTCCCCTGAATAGAAGTCCGCTTCAGCGCGTTTTTCCGCTTCGGGGGACAAGTGTATCCGGCCATTGCCGAGCGTCGCGCCCGTACTGACCTGCAGACCGTCGCAGAGGCTGCTTAGCGGGGGAGTATCGCCCGTATAGGAGACAATGCTGAGAGGGGCGCCGCAGCCTTTATCAGCCAATAATTCCTTTGCGCGGATGCCCATCTTGACGCCGATGATGGAGTAGATGCCGGTGTGTCCGTGGATTTCGTTCGTCTGCAGGGCGCGCTCCCATTCTTCACTGCCGAAGCGGTCAATTGTCGCCGCGGACATCGCCTGGATTTCATATTCATGGCCATCGCCTTCCATTTCAAGACTTATGTCCGTGAAGCGGCGTCGGAGGCGGCGCATGTCGAAGTAACCGAGAACAGCCATCAGCAAGCCGCCGGCGAAGTCCAGCATCAGGTCCTGCATCGTGTCTGCAAGTGCCGCGTGCCCCTGCAGGGGAACGGATTTGTCGAAGGTTCCGGGGCTTGCGAGGAATTGCTGCGAATTGAGGCCGAACCAGCCGTCGATGCAGTATTCCGCGATTTCCCACAGCGCTCCGCAGGCGAGGGCGAAGCATAGGACCCAGATGGAGACAAAGGCGGGGGAGTAGCGGAAACGCCCGTTCTGTTCAAATCGGTTGAACGTATTGATAATCATGTATCCCAGTACGCCGAGCAGAATACCGGACATGCCGTGCTGGAGGTCATCCCACCAGTGAAAGCGCCCGTAGAAATCCGCCACGTCCCCCAGGATCAGTGTTGAGAAGCAAAACGAGACAAAGATGATTTCCATCGATGCAGGAATACGCACGCGGATGATTTTGTTCAGGAAGATGGGCAGCCAGATGAGCAGAATCATCACCAGCGTCTCGAACATCGAGAAAGCGATGCGGCTGCGCGCGCCGTCGTCCGTTTCATAGAACAGCAGGACAGTGCCGGCGACAATCAGCGCCGCGCAGAGAATCAGCACAATTCTCGATACAGGGGTCAGGTGGACTTTTCTCTCGCCAGTCATAGCGCAAATGTAAACAAATAAATACAAAAGTCCCGCACAAAATTGGGCGGGACTTTTCTGTGAGGCTTACTGGATTTGAACCAGTGACCTCTTGCCTGTCAAGCAAGCGCTCTGAACCAACTGAGCTAAAACCTCAAATGCGGATGCAAAGTTAAGAATATTTTTTAATCTTCCATAAATTATCCACATATTTGTGCCTGTTATGCTTAAAATAGGAATAAAAGGATACGGCGAGATGCCCGTAACGGAGGAAGTCTCCGCCAGTCATATCGGTAGCGGCACCGTGTTGGTGCTGGCGACGCCGATGATGATTCTGCTGATGGAAAGGACCTGTCGGCTTAGCGTCAAACCGTTTCTCGCTGACAATGAAGAAACCGTAGGCACGCACGTGAATGTGAGTCATTGTGCAGCGGTGCCTGTAGGACGCACGGTCCGCTGTGAAACGGAGATCATCGACCTGGACCGCAGACGCATCGTCTTCAAGGTAGCCGTCTATGACGGGGACACCTTGGTAGGTGAGGGACAGCATGAGCGCTTTGTCATCAATATCGACAAGTTCCGGGAGAAGTTGGGGAATTTTGACTGAAATTTCTCTATCTGTCAAAATTTGACTATTTTTGACAGTTGAATTAAAATCTGTCAAAATATGGAGCCGTACGACAGGCACAAGCCTTACAACCAACTTCCGCCGCTTCCTCCCGAAACTGCACTTTATCTGGATAAGGACGTGATGGATAAAATGATGGAAGCCGGAAGGCTGCTGGCAGAGTTGAAAGGCCTTGCCTCACAACTACCTAATCAATCCATCTTTGTCAATACCATTGCCCTTAGGGAAGCAAAGGCCAGTAGTGCCATTGAGAATATCTTCACCACTGATGATGAACTCTATCGGACGCTCTCTTTTCAGGAAGACGAATATCTGGATGGCCCGGCAAAAGAGATTTTGCGCTATAGGCAAGCGCTGTGGAAGGGGTATCAGGATGTGATAAGAGACGGGGAAATTACCTTGAAAACAGTTCTTGATATCTTTCATGAAGTCAAGCAAACCCATGACGGGATACGTCCATATCAAGCGGAAATCGTTATCAAAAAGAGAGGTTGGGGATCGCTAATCGCAGATACAGCCTATACGCCTCCCAGAGGGAAGGGAGTGGTTGAGGCAATGATGAAACAGCTACTTGATTTTTTGAACGACGATGTACAGTATCCTACCGATCCGCTTTTGAAGATGGCAATGTCGCATTATCAGTTCGAAGCTATCCATCCATTTCGGGACGGGAACGGCCGTACAGGAAGAATTCTCTGCATTTTGTACCTTGTCCAAAAGCGCTTGCTTGATTTACCCATTTTGTATATGAGTGCATATATCCTTCAGAACAAGGAGGATTATTATCAGAAACTGTCCGGAGTAACCGGAACCAGGAACTGGAAAGAATGGATACTCTATATGCTGGAATCAGTTGCCAGAACGGCCGAATATACCACATATAAGATTAAACGTATCCGTGGGCTGATGGATAAATTCGGAGACATTATCAGCAAGGATAATATTATCGCCGTACGCCTTGATTTGTCCAAACTTTTCGAACAGCCTTACATAAGACCCAAGAATTTGATCAGCGGTAAAATCAGGAGCGTCAATACGGCTAAAAAATATCTCTCACAGCTTGAAGCCCTGGGTCTGTTATCCAAGGATAAAATCGGGAAAGAATACGTGTGGTTCAATACAGAGTTGATGGAAATCCTGTCTGATTAGCGTAATGGAGAGGACCTGACGGCACCCACGAAAGCTTTGTCATCAAACTAGACATAAAAAGGCATAGTATTTTTCAATGTGCGGCCATAATTTTGCCGCAGAATTAACCCTTAAAATTGAAAAGTACTATGAAACGAAAAGTATGGCTGTACATCGGTATCGGCGTAATCATCTGCCTTCTGGCGAGCATTGTCGCCAACATGAAAGACGGCTCTGAAACATCAAGTGTTAATGTGGTAGCAACGCAGGCTGCGGATTCTGGTACACAGCCAAAGCAGGAAAGTGTAGTCGCCGAAGCGGTGTCCGAGCCTGAAATTAAGACAGAACCGGCTCAAGAACGCTCCTCTGCCGTTAACGGGGTCCCGGTGATATCTGCAGAAGAACTCTACGATGCGTTTCTTGATAACGAAGTGGCGGCCAACAAGAAATACGGTGGCAAGACTTATTGCGTTGAAGGAAACATCAGCGGTTTTATGTCAGGCGTGCTTGATGATGAGCCTATTGTCAGAATTGGCGCCGGGATACTAAAAAATGTCGATTGCCATTTTTCTAAAAGCCAGGAAAATGAGATTGCATCACTGAAAAAAGGTCAATTTATCAGGATTATCGGCAAAGTGAAAAAAAGCCTTATCGGTGCCGATTTGGAAAAGTGCAAGTTGGTCAAATAGATACCATCAACAAATAAAGATTGGTCCTTGTCGGAGATTTGAAAAATAAATCATATCTTTGGCATTGCATCGGGGCGGGTCTCCCGTTCCGGTGCAAAAACATACATAGAAAGCGTTTAGCTTTATCCGTTCCTAACTGAATCTGGACAATTCACAAGAAACAAGGATGAGCTCCGACGCCTGCTTCGGCTATATCTCTGGCCTTTACGGTCATACCTATAGCAGAAAGTGTGGGTTTAGGACCAATCTTATTTTGTTTCTTCTGGCCGTCCAGAGCCGAGTTAGGACAATAAGACTAATCCGGCTCACGCTTTCTTTTGTTATTAGGTTCCGGTGAGAGTCGACCGGGGAAGTGATTATCTATGAAAAACATTAAGTTGGAAGTGTTTCCCAGGCATCGTAATGGGAATACAAATGATTTAACTTTTCGCGCTTTGTATTTACCGAACAATGTCCCACCGGCAAGTCATATTCATTTAGAGTATATGGATCCTAAGACCGGCCTAATCTATTCTTCTGAAATCTATGACAAATATCGTTCGGGCCTACGTACATACAATGACACACTCAATTCGAGTGATGTTACTCTTGCGAGTGTAAAAAGCATCAGGGAACCATTTATCGAACGCTTTCATCTTACTGAAAGTCTTCAACTTGAATGTGAATTTCAGGTGTTGGACGGTAACCTTCATGTGTTCAAAATTAAAGGGAAATAATCACTTTATCAATGGAAAACAGCTCTGTGAAATCGTATCTTCCACCCCAGTCCTTGATTTATGAATTTTCAAGCTGGGAACAAGTGTGCCATAACACTTCCCCTGGCAGTGGAGAGATTGAGTATATTGAATACGATAAATGGTATTGAGAATATGAGTGCATTCCGAAAAAAAATCTTTGTACTATTTACTATTATTGCATGTTCCTGCAGTAGGGAAGAAGAAATCGTTCTGAACATCAATACCGCCAACCTTGATGTTGAATTCGTTGCCGCCTGGTCAAATGAAAATCTCCCAGGGAGTCGCACCGCACTTCAGGAAGATGGGAAAAGTATCTGGTGGACGGCGAACGAAAAAATAAACGCCTTTTATGGAAGCCGTTTTGCCGGAAAATTTACCTCAACCAATGAGGAAGCGTCTGAATTTGCCACCTTTCAGGGGAGCCTTACAGTCGTTACTGGAGCGGGAGAAGATAACTCGGCGTCACAGTATTGGGCGGTTTATCCATATAATACCACCAACAGTTGCGACGGGAAAAGTGTGACCCTGACGGTATCTTCAGCGCAAAGCGCCGTTTCTGGGACCTTCTCTGATAAATCATTCCCTGCAATTGCTCGTAGTTCCTCTTTTAATCTTTCGTTCTATAATGTTTGCGGCGGTGCGCGCTTTAGCGTAAATCATGAAGGTGTAAGGAGTATAGTGTTCAAATCCATAGGAGGTAATCCCATGGCTGGGAGAATACGCGTTTCCTTTGGTGAAGATGGAAAGCCGGAAATTCTTGAAATCTCTAATCCCGTAGACTCAATCGTCGTATATGCACCCGAAGGTGGTTTCATCCCTGGAAATAATTATTTTGCTGCAATGATTCCGCAGGAACACGATGAGGGAATAAGGATGATATTACGGACAAAAGAGAAAAAGGCATGTAAAATTCTGTCCAGTCCGATTGCAGTCCGGCGTTCCACGTTCGGGATCCTTAATCAAATTGATATGGAGCTTGAATATGAAGATGACGATTTTCAGCTTGATGCAGACCCTAATGGAATCATTGAATTCGCCGATCAAATCATTAAAGAAGATTGCATCGCGGCATTTGATACTAACGACGATGGAGAACTTTCAATTGCCGAAGCCGCGGCCGTAACAGACATAAGTAAAGCGTTCACTAAGACCGATTACACATCATTTAATGAATTCTGTTTCTTCACCGGCATAACTGAAATTCCCGCTGGCTGGTTTAAGGGGAAATCAAAGTTAGAAGCCATCTCATTTTCCAAAAACATAACTAGTATAGGGAATGGTGCTTTTTATGGGTGTAAGAACTTAAAATCAGTGCAAATCCCAAGTGTAGATTTTTGGTTCAATTTATCGTTTCCGGATGTTTACTGTTCTCCTTTCTATTCTAGTAGTGACGGACATCTGTACATAGATGGTGTTGAAATCACGAAAATAATTATACCTGAAGGAGTTACTGAAATTAGTCGATACCGTTTCTATAATTGCGCTGGTATTAACGATGTTACTCTCCCTGAATCCCTGAAGATAATAGGAAATGAAGCCTTTAACGGATGCAAAGCATTAACGAAGGTCCATATTCCTAATCTATCTGTCTGGATGGACCTTGACTACAAAAACCGTCCGAGTGCACCTTTTAATGCCAGCGGAGAAGGAATGTTGTATATTAACGATAAAGAAGTCACAGAGATACTTATTCCTGAAGATGTAACAAAAATCAAACAATATACTTTCCATAATTGCACAGGGGTAAAAAAGATGATTCTTGAGCCGACCGTTCCACCTGTTCTTGGACAAGACGCTTTTACTGGAACCAGATGCTTCTTCTATGTATGGAAAGAATGTCTGAAAACATATAAATCTTCCTGGAAAGATTTTTCGCAGAGAATCGTTCAAGAAAGTTTTCTTCAAGAGATGATTGACCTTGGGCTTTCAGTTAAATGGGGAGTTTTCAACCTTGGTGCTTTTAACGAATCAGATCCGGGATTTTATTACTCATGGAGTGAAGTTGTACCAAAAGACAATTACTCTTGGGGAAAATACATTTGGTGTGGGGGTAACGACCACTCACTTACCAAATACTGTTCGATTCCGGAATATGGGGCCCAATCATTCCAAGACAATAAAATGATAACAGACCCGGAAGATGATGCCGCGTTGTATATGCTTGATGACCAATGGCGAATTCCGTCAGATACCGAATGGGCTGAACTTAGAGAAAACTGTACCTGGCAGTGGACGTCTATTAATGGAGTTTATGGGATAAAAATTTCCAGCAACAAGACAGGGTATACCGATAATTGGATATTTCTCCCCGCATCTGGATTCTGGAATGGAACAACACAATCAGGTTTATCTACCCAGGGAGATTATTGGTCATCTGTCTGTAATGCATATCAGCCCCAAGAAGCACGAAGCATACATTTTTCCTCTAACAAAGTAAATCGAAATACAAATTTTCGATCATATGGTTTGTCGATTAGGCCAGTATATGGAGATTTTATTCATGTGAACGATATAAGCATAACAGATCTGAAAATCGTTAAAGGAAACACAGAGTCGATAAAGGTTACATTTAACCCTGTGAATTCTAGCGAACGTGGATTCAGTGTAAGGAGTTCCAATTCTTTTATAATCAATGCGAATGAGGATGGAACTATAACGGCAAAAACAACAGGAACGGCTACAATTACCGTTACTTCTATTGACGGCGGCCATACTGCGACCTGCAATGTCTCAGTAATTATTCCTGTCCAAAGTTTATCTTTTGATAAATCCGAACTTGTGTTGTTTGAGAACGGAACGCCCAAGGCATTATCAGCGGATGTTTATCCAATGGATGCTACGGACAAGTCAGTAGTTTGGACTTCTTCTGATATGTCAATTGCGACTGTAAGTTCTGAGGGTATCGTTTCAGGGATAAAGGCTGGCGTGGCAACCATTACCGCGACCACGGTCGATGGTGAATTTACTGCACAATGTACGATAACTGTTAAACCATCCCCGAAAAAAGTGGACCTTGGACTGAGTGTTAAATGGGCGTCGTTCAACCTCTCTGCTACCATTCCGGAGGAATATGGTGACTACTATGCTTGGGGAGAGACGGAATCTAAGAGCGATTATACCTTCGATACCTATAAATGGGGTAAAAATGTTATTATGCTCACTAAATATTACTACAATAGCCCTTTCTTTGGCGGCGGCGATAACAAAACCTTACTTGATTTTGAGGACGATGCCGCTAACGCTGCCCTGGGTGGAAGTTGGCGTATGCCTACAGATGAGGAGTGGACTGAACTAAGGGAAAAGTGTATCTGGGAATGGACAACGTTCAACGGTGTAAACGGAAGAAAGGTGACAAGTAAAATAGAAGGATTTACCGATAAATGGATATTTCTTCCAGCTGCTGGCGAACGAACAGGTACAGATATCACAGATGAAGATTCTAAGGGCTACTATTGGTCTTCTTCCCTCAGCAGTAATCAGTCTAATGCTATGGGCGTACAATTTAATTCCGTTGATGTTAACAGATCTTCTTCTTATTCTTCTCAATTTTCTCGATGCAACGGGCTAACTGTACGTCCAGTCACAGAGTAATAGTTAATCTTAGCGACACACATAGATATGATTAATTATAATGCTATTCATCTTTTTGAGTCCTATTATGCTGATTCCCAGACGGGTGTTTAATGCATTTCGTAATCAATTTGATGCACAAGAAATGAGGTATCTGAAAGTGTTAGATTCGTTATTTCTTCGAGTAGCTGTTCAGTTAAGATAATGGAATTAATTGTTTAATCACAATGAAACAGATAAATGTATTTAGTATTATCATAATACTTATTTCGGCGTTTTCATGTTCGAGATTCTCTGATAACGTTATTCCCTTATCTAAGAATCAATGGCTTAAGTTCACAGCTGCATGGGCCGACGAATTGGAATCAGATGCTAGAACTTCTCTTCAAGAAGACGGTAAATCAATCTGGTGGTCGCCTGGGGAAGAGATTAACATTTTCTGCGGAAGCGGTTTTGCCGGACATTTTATTTCAACAAATACCGAAGCTTCATCATCGGCTACTTTCAAAGGATGTCTCACAGTGCTTACTGGTAAAATTGAACAGGTAAATGCTTCTGCTGATTATTGGGCTATTTATCCGTATAATGAAAAAAATTCTTGCGACGGCAATAGTGTTACGCTTACATTGTCAGCTATGCAGAGTGGGATTCCGGGAACGTTTGAGGAAAAGTTCTTCCCGGCGGTAGCCCGTAGTAGCACCCTCGACCTGCAATTCTATAATGTTTGTGGTGGTGCCTGTTTCAGTGTTACCAGACCGGGTGTCATCAAAGTCATCTTTAAGTCAAATAACGGAGTCCCTATGGCAGGAAAAGTGAAATTGGGTTTTGGAGAAGACAGGCGCCCCCAGATTTTGGAAATCTCTGAACCATCGGATTCTGTTATAATACGTGCTCCGAATGGCGGATTTGTTCCTGGTGTTAAGTATTTTGCCGCAATGCTGCCGAATACTCATTCTGAGGGCATTACTGTCTCATTGCGCACAGTAGGAAAGATTGCTAAGAAGCAGTTGAAAAATACAATCACCGTTCGCCGTGCAGCATTTGGTCTTTTAGAAAACATAGATGAGGGGATTGCCTATGTTTATGGAGGCAACAACCCCGATGGGATTATTGATTTTGCAGATTCCGGGGTTAAATCCAGTTGCGTAAACGCTTTTGATACCAACGGCGATGGAGAACTCTCCTATGCAGAAGCAGCTGACGTCATAGACATCAGTACGGCATTTTCAAGTAAACTATATACATCATTTGATGAGTTCTGCTATTTCACGGATGTAAAAGAAATTCCATCAGAATGGTTTAAGGATAGGATAAGATTGAAAAGTATCTCTTTCCCTCTGAGTTTGAAATCAATTGGCAGGGACGCTTTTTCCGGCTGTACAGCTCTTGTTAATGTAGGGATATCCGATGTTACAGCATGGCTTAATATCCAGTATGAAAATGTTGGAGCGGCCCCCTTTAATGCAGCAACGGAAGGACATTTATATTTGGACGATGAAGAACTTACTGAACTCACCATTCCCCAAAATGTGGAATCCTTTAATGCTTGGGCTTTCTACAACTGCTCTGGATTAGAAAAGATGGCGCTAGAGCCGATAAACCCTCCGGTAATCGGATTGGACGCACTTACCGGAACGACTTGTAATTTCTTTGTAAAGAAGGAGTATGTAAGCGCGTACAAAACTGCCTGGCCTACCCTTGTATCAAGAATTTTCAGAATTGAGCAAATCCCAGGATCGGTAGATTTGGGATTATCCGTATTATGGGCTACTTGCAACCTCGGTGCATCTACTCCTGAAGAGTATGGTGATTACTATGCGTGGGGAGAGCTAGAAACTAAGACGGACTATTCATGGGCTGAATATAAGTGGTGCGATGGCTCCAAGACTACGTTAACAAAGTATAACACTCTTTCTTCATACGGAGTTGTTGATAATATTACCGAGCTTCTTTTATCTGATGATGTGGTATCACTAAATCTTGGCGGTGGCTGGCGTTTTCCGAGTCTTGATGAGGCAAAAGAATTAATCAATGATTGTTCCTGGCAACGGACCACAGAAAATGGCATTGCGGTATTTCGTGTAACGAGTAAAAAAGCCGGTTATACTGACGCATCTATCATTCTTCCAATTGCAGGATATTATTCTGATTCACAAATGACTCATAGGGGAAACTACGGTCTCTATTGGACATCATCACTTGTGCCTAATAATCCTTACGCAGCATGGCGCTTCGACTTTGGTGGGAGTGTGTATTTCGATAAAACTGATCGAAGTTTAGGATTGACTATTCGTCCAGTTCATGATTAGTAATGGCCTTCTATACTGGCAAGTATGGCACAGATTGAAGATGAAAAACAGCACAATGCGATAATGACCTGCTTAGATGAGCTTTTCTTCGCCACGGATGAGAATACGCCGGCGGATGATCCCCGTTTACTGGAGTTGGATGTCCTGTCTGCGCTGGTAGAGGAATATGAACAGGAGCATTATCCCATCGAGGTTCCCACATTAACAAAGACGATGAATGCACGGTTGTCTGAGAATAACTGGAGCCAGAAGGAGATGGTGAGCAGGCGAAAAAAATCTCATCTCGTTTAAATATCAGCCCAGCAATCGTCCTCGCTTAATCATCCCATCACCGTCAGCCTGGTGAGGCCGTTGCGGGTGCCGATGACGTAACTCATGTCGGCACCACCGCGGACCAGATCGTCCAGGTGCATCTCGCGCCCCAGTTGGATATGATGACAGGTGAAAGTGTCGCCGGCAGCGAGTTTGGAGTTATGGGTTTCAATGGCGCAGAATCGGAAATTCCCAAGGTATTCGATGATGCAGACGCGGTCCGGCCGCCAGGCGATTTTGATTTTCGTTCCCGGCTTGAGTTTGCCGATATCCAGGCTGTCACCGGTAAAGAGTTCGGATTCCACCTGCGATTCTGCCCGGATATGTGAGCAGAAGGAATTCCACTCAGTATAACCGCAATAGCGGCTGAGTACGTTCAGGGTATGGAGCGCAACGCTGTTGTAGCCTTTCTTGTATTCCCAAAGGCGCTGAAGTGTGGTTTCGGACAGATATTCGCGCAACTCGTTCTCCACGGCCTCCGCCAGTGCTGTGAAATGACGCGGAGTCAGCACTTTGAAGCCAAGTTTCTGCTCTACAGCTTCACGAAGCGCCGCAATTTCGGGGGATTTGATATCTACAGCCATTTCTTTGCAAATTTAAAAAGTATTAATTTTGCAAACAAAGCCTAATTATGCCTTTTTACGACAAGTTGCCAACGGAATCTGAAATTTTTCCTGTCGATGTGAAGACCGGGGCAGGGGAGAGCGGTTATACCGCCATCACGCTTCTTCACCGGGGCACGTACGCCAGTACCTACCGGGCAGCGAAAAACGGCAGGTATTACCTCCTGAAAAGCGCCTGCAGCGATTCACCTGCTTTCCCGGAAATCTTGAAGCGGGAGTACGAAATCGCCTCCGGACTGGAGCATCCCAACATCGCTTCCGTCTATGCTTTCGAGGCAATTTCCGGCCTGGGGCCATCAATCGTACTGGAGTATGTGGACGGTATGGAGTTAACGGACTTTCTGGGCACTCAGCCGGAGCGGAAAGCCAAGTACAGAATCCTGCGCCAGTTGCTTTCTGCAGTGGATTACCTGCACGGCAAGAACATTATCCATAATGACCTAAAGCCGGGGAATATCCTTGTCTCAAGAAAGGGTAATAACCTGAAAATCATAGACTTCGGTTTAAGTAACGACGATGCGCATTTCCTCGCCCGTACGTTGGGATGCACGCTGTCATACGCATCTCCGGAACTGAAGCAGGGGAGTCCGGCACTGGATGGCCGCAGCGATATCTATTCAATCGGCAAAATCATCGCCTTAGTATTTCCGGAGCGTTACAGAATGATTGTACGAAAATGTACGGCTGCGCTTCCGGAGGACAGATATGCGAATATAGAGGAACTGGCCAGGGCATTTCAACTCAGAAAGAACCTGGGTTGGCTGGTGCCCAGTATTATGTTAACTTGCCTGGTTTTGAGCGGCATTTTCGCCGGAATTTATGTGACAAGGCAGGAAGTCGCACGCATCGAAGCCAGGCACCAGGCAACGGAGGTGGAACTGGCGATTGTCCAAGAGAAGTATGAAACAGCGGAGAATGAACTTTCCTCGATAAAGGCGGAACAGGAAGCGGAGCGTTCCAGGATTGAAGCGGCTGAAAAATTCTTAGCCGATGCAGACGCACAGTTCGAAGCGCTAAAGCAGTGCTATATCCGCAAAATCCGACGCGAAGCTTATCAGTTGTTCGCACAGGCGGATATGACGGAGTTTACGAAAGAATACAGTGCTCTGCAAAAGAAACTCAAAGCGCAGATTCCTGACCGCAAACAAGCGGAAGAATTTTATGCGCACAGCGAACAACTCTATAATTCGATGACACCGGAAATGTACGCAATCATCCGCAACCTGCCTGATTTTTCCGGAATGAGTTACGAGGAAATCAATTTTTACACCACGCTCGTCCAATCCGGCAAGCCATATCAGAAATACCCATATAAATAGAAATGCCCCCGGATAGGGGGCTCTTTCCATAGCCGTATGTTAACATAATATAAATTGTGTAACTATTCGGGGTCTCCTTTAAACTGGCTGAGCGCAGCATTATATTTGGATTCAAGGATTCCGTATTGATCTGCAATCCAGAGTTCGAAAAATTTGTCGTTGAGTTTATAGGATGCCTTCCCGAATTTCACGAGAAGATTGGACTCATCTGAACAGAGATGTTTCAAAGCGTTTTGAACGGCCGAAGCATTATCCAGGTTAAAACGCTTGAGTGTCGCGGCAGATGTCAGACCGGACGCCTGTCCCTGAAGCGCAACGTAAACGAGTAGATTCTTTTCCCTTTGATTTTGCAGCTGGTCGAACGCCGCTCTGAAGTCCTGGTCATAACTGGAAAGAATCTCTGCAAGGGCGTCCTTGACGGTGCTGATGGTTGCGATGCCTTTTCGCCTCGTCAGGAAAAAAGTCTCGTGCATCACTTTCTGCATATCGTACGTGATTCCGGAAAACAACTCATAGACAAAGCTAACCGCTTCACTATCAATCTGTTTTCTGAATAATTCGAACATTTCCCTGCAATACTGGACATAGGCGTCCACTGATATCAATCCTAAATTAAACGAGGAAGAACTGTGATAGAACGGCTCGTTATATTGTTCGAACATTCGATTGAGCATATGACGCGAGCTACCTGCAAAGATGAATCTCGTATTGTTCATTTGCTGAATATATCCCCTTAAAATGGCAGCGGCCTTCTCCGGATATTCCTGAATGGTCTGAAATTCGTCGAAGGCGACAATATTGGGCTTCCTTGATTTTTCCAGCGTTTCCATGATTTTCGGGAGCGAAACGACGGGCGAGACTCCCCCGTCCAGGCCCACCCGGAAACCGGACAAGGCACCGTCAGGCGACACATTGATCTGCGCATACGGGTTTTGCATCATTCTAAGCAGGCCTTTCCTTCCAGAGAGTCTTTTGGCCGAAGAAGAACGCATAAATTCGCGCCCGAACTCCCTGGTAAAATCATCCATACTCTTCGTGCCGAAGACATCCACAAAGAAAGTATTATACTTCTTTTTGACTTCTTTCTGGCTGAAAATATGCTTTATCAAGCTCGATTTCCCAATACGGCGCGGTGATTTCATCACGATATTCGAGCCATTTTCGAGGGTTTCCAGGATACTTTTTGTCTCACTTACGCGGTCACAAAAGTATTTGTCCGGGATATTAATGCCCGAAAAGAATGGATTTAGCGCATTGGAGGCCATATTCTATATCGATTAATCTTTTTGCAAAAGTAGGAAAAATTTTATTTAAAACAAATAATTTATTTTGAATAATTTCTAAGCCGAATACGGCGCACAAAAAAGCCGGCTCGTAAGGGCCGGCTGAATCTTTCGATAAGGAGAATCTCCTAGAACGTGTAGTACACAGCGACGGAAGGAACCAGGCCCCAGAGGCCGTAATCGTAGAAGCCGATGAGCCAGGTTTCTCCGTCCGGATAAAACTTTGACGTATGGAAACCAATCTGCGGGCGGATTTCGGTGGCAAGACGGATCGGTACTTTGAGGAATTGATAAGACAGACCTCCCGTGAGCGGGAACGAGAACATAAATCCCATACCCTGACGGTGAATCTCACCGCACGTCTCACATTTTGAGCCCCGGTCCTCGGCCCAGCCCAGGCTGATACCGGTACCTGCATAAATCTGCCAGGTTCCCGCTGTCCACTGCGGCTCAAACAAAACCATATTGGCCGTCGTGGTCAACGTGGCGCCTGGATGGAATTTGACTTCCGCCGTCGGGATTAGACTGCCTTGTTTATAGACCATACGGGAGGAAATGTAGTAATCAAAACCCAGGTCCGCCTGCAGGAAGATTTTGTCCGTGATCGAGTGCTGGTAACTGATCTCGAAAGCATTGGACCAGCCTTTACGAAGACCGATACCGCGCGGCTGCGCCAAAGCGGCGACTCCCCCGGCGGCCAGGATAGCCAAAACAAGAATAATCTTTTTCATAAGTAATTGATATTGGATATTTTACAACGATTCTACCACTTTGACGGAATTGGCATACACGCCCAGCAACAGGTTGCGGAGCTCTCCCCTGTCGAGTTCAGGCTCCACGCTGTCCAGACGGCTCTCCAGATAGACGCTGAAAGCCTCCTTGTCCGCCGCATCGTACAGGCCGGCATGCGCACTGCCGCCCTCCAGCAGGTCCGCGGCGATATAATTGGTCTTCCACAGCTTGTAGTGCTCGGCAATCCTGCGGTCCATCAGCTTCATCATATGCTGATAGCGCTCGTTTCCGCCGCGCTTCGAAGCATCGTGCAGTTCTTCCTCGCCGATAAGCGGCGCCGCTTCCATATGGATATGCCCCTTAGGCTGTTTGATGCCGGTCAGGATGGAAACCATATCCTCGCCGGGCTGCTTGACATAACGCGAAGTGCGGGAAAGGTAGAGTTCGCGCGCCTTGAGGATATCGCAGGGCTCGAATTCGTAGGAAATGGCAATCGGCACAATCTTCAGCGCGCCGAAATTCACGTCGAAGCTCTCTTCGCCGCTCATATCCAGCATCTTGAGCACGCCCTGGCTGGTACGGTCGATACCGTTCTTGGTCCTCCCCTCTTTCTGCGCAATCCAGACGGAACGCTCGCCGGAAGTGATGACCTGCCGCATATAGGCGGAAAGGCGCAGGGAGGAAAGATACAGTTCCCGCGCAGCGATACCCCTGTTGACCTTAATCATCCGGTTGGACCGCATAATGTCTTCTACGAACTTGTTGTCCAGGAGGTTGGAACCGATGCAGATGTCCGAAAACGGCAGCCCGTTCGTGAACAGCATATGCTGGAAGAACGCCGGGTCGCAGACGATGTCGCGGTGATTGGTGATGGCCAGGAAACGGCCCTCGACACTCTTTAAAATATCAACGCCACCGTATGTCAGGCCCTTGGAACTGCTCGCAAGCACCGCATCGATGGCGGGAATCATAATTTGCGACTGAAAATCGTCAATGTCCTTGCAGGAACGCAGGATTTCACGAATGCTCTCCGGATCCTTTCCGGGCCACAAATAGGCACAGATCGAATCTACGGCTGGATTCTCTGCAATCCGTTTTAGCGCAACGACGGCCTCCTCATCGGTAAAGGGCCTGATATCTTCAAAATTCAAATCTCCCATAGTAGCGCAAATTTATAAAATTTATCCATTATCTGCAAAGCAAAGAGGAGTCCCCATAACTGAGGAAACGGAAATCGTGCATCATCGCATAGCGGTAAACGGTTTTCCAGTCGCCGCCCAGAAACGCGGAAATCAGCAGCAGCAGCGTGCTTTGCGGCTGGTGGAAATTGGTGACGAGGCGGTCCACGATGCGAAATTCAAAGCCCGGCACGATAATGATGCGCGTGCCGATGCAAAGGTGCTCACTCCCCTGTTCGCGCAAATAGCGGAGCAGGGCCGACAGGCTCTCTTCCAGCGAGTACGCGTAGTCCCGCTCATAGGGCGCCCACTGGCCGACATCGGCGGGAGCCCCTTCCTCGATACAGCTGACCCCCGCATAGTACAGCGATTCGAGCGTACGCACCGAAGTGGTGCCGACGGCGGTGACCGGCGTACCGGCCCGATGCGCTTCCAGCAGGCGGGAAAGCATCGCGGCGCTCACGACAAAAGGTTCCCGGTGCATCGGATGATGCTCCACCATCCGCTCCTTCACGGGCAAAAAAGTACCCGCGCCGACGTGCAGGCACACCCGATGCAGCTCCACTCCCCTTTCGCGCAGCGCGTCGAAGGTAGCCTCCGTAAAATGCAGACCGGCCGTAGGTGCTGCGACGGACCCGCGAATGCGCGCATAGGTCGTCTGGTAACGCTCGAGGTCGATGGCTTCCGTATCGCGGTTCAGGTAGGGCGGAATCGGCACTTTCCCGCATTCCTCCAGTACTTTCGAAAACGGCGCTCCCCCGTCCCAGCGAAACTGCACGCAGCCCGTGCGCCCGTCGCGCGAGAGCAGGGTCGCCCGCAGATTCAGGGCATCCAGGGCCGGCGACGATCCGTCGAAGCGCAGCTCATCCTCCTTCCACCGCTTCGCATTGCCGATAACGCATTTCCAGTCGCAGCTTTCGGTAGTGGCGAAGCAACTTTCAAAATCGGCGGGCTGCAGGGGTTCGAGGCAGAAAATTTCGATGCGGGCGCCGCTTCCACGCTTGAAAAACAGACGCGCGGGAACGACTTTCGTGTCGTTGAAAACGAGCAGCGACGACGGCGGCAGCAGCGACGGAAGGTCGGAAAAGACATACTCGCTGACTTTGCCGTCGCGGTAATACAGCAATTTGGAGGCATCGCGCCGGGGCAGCGGGTATTTGGCAATCCGCTCCTCCGGCAGCGCGTAATCGTAATCGAAGATATCGATGGAAGGAATCATGATCAAAAAGGATATCCCACGCCGAAGTGGACACAGCTGAAGCCATTTTCAAACCAGTCGGACGGACCGTGCCAACCCTTGAGCACGGGGTCGTACAACTGGAATCCGGCATCCACGCGCACCAGGATAAAGTCCAGGTTCAGCCGCAGGCCCAGCCCCCAGTCGAAAGCGATGGTCTTGTAGAAATCCTTGATATTTCCCATGGAATCCGGTTCGCTCTTGATGTTCCACACGTTGCCGCACTCCGCGAAGGCGGCAAATTCGAATTTCCAGAAAAGCGGACGGCGGTATTCCAGGTCGAATTCCAATTTGGATTCGCCGGTCTGGCTGGGAATGGAGAAGGAATCGTTGCGCGGATCGCCGCCGGGGCCGAGGGCACGCACCGCCCAACCGCGCATACTGTTCGCACCGCCGCACCAGAACTGCTTTTCAAACGGCATCGCCGTGGAATTGCCGTAGGCATAACCTGCGCCGATGACACCGCGCATCGCAATCGCCTGCTCATCCTCGCGGCCGAAGCGGAACACCTTTCCGCCGCTCACCTCAAAGCGGACATACTGGGAATACGGCGACCCGAAAATCAGCGCCTGTCCCTGGGCATCGTGACGCAGGACGGTATTCAATGCGGAAAGCACATTGCCCGAAAGATCCAGTCCGGCGTGGAAAAAGGCATAGGAGGTCTTGGGGACGACATCATTGTCCGTGATATAAAATACGCTGCCGCCGCAACCGGCATCCAGGTGATTCTGGTAGGCATACTGCAGCATCGGATTCGCATCCAGGATGCGCTTGAATTCCGGACTCAGGTCGTACAGATAGACGAAGTTGATGCGGGGGACATTGATTTGGTAGCGGTACTGGTCCCCGATCATCCCGGTGTAGCCGTAATTGACCGAAGAGATAATCCGCTGGTATTCAGTACGGTGCTGATAACCAAAGGAAATACCCACTTCCGTACGGGGAATCCGCGGGCCCTTGAACACGCTGTAGGGCAGACCGAGAAACTTCGGAAAACTCAGGCTCGTGGAAAATGCCGCCTCGGTGGAACGGGCCGCGTCCTTGAACTTGAACTGGAAATTGCCGTTCAGATTCAGGTTCAGCCACTCTCCCCCGTGGAAGATATTCTTGTGGAAGTAACTGATTTTCGGGGAAATTCCCCAGAGCCCGGAGGAACTGATGGACCCCTCCAGGTTGATCTTGAAGCCCTGGATTGCCGATTCGGACAAACGGATGCGGCAGTCGACGGTCGCGCTGTCCGAGGGGGTCATCTCGACGGAAACGCTGTTGAACAACCGCAGCGACGACATCCGGCTGTACAGGGTGTTGACGGCCGTTTCGGAGTAGACGTCGCCGCGATGCAGGTTGTTCAGCCCCAGCAGCACCTCCTTGCGGAAGGGCACCTCCGGCGAATGCTCGAAGGTGATGTCGCCGATATAGTATTTCCGAAGCGGTTCCGCCTGCTGCGGCGACTCGTTGCGGCTGTAATCGCGGACATCGTAGTTCAGGATGAGTTTGCCGGGGGTATCGAGGGTATCGGCGATAAAGAAGTAATGGTTCTTGTTAAAGCTGTAATAGCCCTGGTTGCGCAGGGCTGCGGTACTGCGGACGCTTTCGGCTTCGAGCGCCTGCTCCGAAAGATAGTCTCCCCGGTGAATGCCGAGATGGACCGTGTCCCGCAGGAAATCCTTGGCGAAATCCCCGCTGTCCGAAAGGTGGAAGCGGATGTCGTCGATTTTGTAACGGTTCCCGGGATGTACGTTGTAGGTCACCACCGCCTTGCGGCCGCGCAGGTCCAATTGGGATTCCACCGTAGAATTGTACCAGCCCAGGTAACGCAGACGCTCCTCGAGGTTCTTCCGGGAACCGGCAATCGAACCCTCGTCCAGCACCACGGGCGCCTGTCCGATTTTGCGGCAGAAGCGGGACCAGCCGTCCTCGGAGCCGGGTTTGGCCCAGTTGTAAATGTTCAGGAAAGGATTCCAGCCCAACAGGAAATAGGTGTTGGAACGCTGCTTGACATAGGGGGCCAGGTCGCTCGTGAGGACATCGCTCTTGTTCTTATCAATGAGGATGCGGTTTTCGGCCAGCCGGTAGGTCCCCTCCGGCAGGGCACGCGTGGTGCTGCAGGACGGGAGCAACGGCAGAAGGGCGCAGAAAATACCGATGAGCAACCTACATCTCATAAATTGCAAATTTAATAAAAATTGCGGACCTTTGTGCAGTGATTTCGAACGCCGAAATAAAATGGGTCCGTTCCCTGCACGAAAAGAAGTTCAGGGAGCGCGAAGGAGCCTTTATCGTCGAGGGGGAAAAACTCGTCGCCGAAGCGCTGGACTCCGGATTCGAGGTGCTTCACTGCTGGCGGCGCGACGAGATCGGCGACAACGCGATGTCCCGCATCTCGTGCCTGAGCAGCCCCTCGCCGGCCCTCGCGGTACTGCGGCAGAAAAAGGAGACTCCCCTGCCCGCGCCGGGCGGTCTGTGCCTTGCACTCGACGGCATCCGCGACCCGGGCAATTTCGGCACCCTGCTGCGCATCGCCGACTGGTTCGGGATTCCGACGGTGTTCGCATCGCCGGACTGCGCAGAACTTTACAACCCCAAAGTGGTGCAGGCGACGATGGGCGCCGTTTTCCGCAAGGAAGTGCATTATACGCCCCTGCCGGCGCTTTGTGCACAGTGGCGCGAAGCGGGTCTGCCCGTGCTCGGCACTTTCCTGGACGGAGAAAATATTTATCGGGCCGATTTGCCCTGTGATGCGCTGGTCGTTGCGGGCAGCGAAGGCTCCGGCATCAGCGCGGCCGTATCGGCGCAGGTCTCCGGACGGCTGACGATTCCGGCCTTCGGCGGCAGCGGGGCGGAAAGCCTGAACGTCGCCGCAGCCACCGCCGTCGTGCTTTCAGAATTCCGAAGAAGATGAGCAAGCGCATCCTGTATCAGTTACTGCCACGGCTCTGGGGCAATGGGAAATTTCGGGATATCGATGTCCGGTTTTTGCAGTATCTGCACGGATTAGGCGTTGATTATCTGTATCTTACCGGCATCCCGCGGCATGCTTCCGGAAAGCCCTTCGTCAAGGGCGACCCGGGCAGTCCCTACGCGATCTGCGACTATTACGACACGAACCCCTATCTGGCTTCGGCCCCCGACGCACGGCTTCTCGAATTCGAACTGCTGGTGCGGCGCGTTCACAGCGCGGGGCTGAAACTGCTTATCGATTTCGTGCCCAATCACGTTTCCTGCGATTACGCCGATACCCACGGCGGAATCCCCGTGTTCGACCATTGCGACTACGACTGGACCGACACACGCAAAATCAACTACACCCACCCCGATACGCTTTCCCGCCTCTCGGAGGTCCTGAAGTTCTGGGCGTCGCTCGGGGTGGACGGTTTCCGCTGCGATATGGTGGAACTCGTGGGCCCGCAGCACCTGGAGGTAATGATTGACACCGTCCGGTCGAAGTACCCCGATTTGCTGTTTGTCGCCGAGGTGTACGGGCGCGAGAATTACCGCTCTTTTACGGAAGCGGGCTTCGACCTGCTTTACGACAAATCCGGCATCTACGATATTCTGCGTGACATTTTCTTAGGCAAGTGCGGGACCGACGCGATCACCCGCAACTGGCAGGAACTGGACGACCTGCAGGACCGGATGCTGAATTTCCTGGAGAATCACGACGAGCAGCGCCTTTGCAGCAGTGCCTATACCGCCGATGCCGGCAAGACGATGGCCCTTGCCGCAGCGGCCGCCCTGTTCAATAACGCTTCGCTGATGCTTTATGCCGGCGGGGAACTCGGGGAAAGCGCTTCCGAGGCCGCCGACGGACGCACGTCCATTTTCAATTGGGTACATCCACAGTCGCTGCTCGACCTGTGGAAATACCTGGACGGCGGCACCCTTCCGGATGCGGAGGCCGCCCGGCTGACGCGCTGGCGTTCCCTGATGGAACTTGCCGCATCGCCGCTCTGCCGCTATGGGAAAAATTGGGATTTGAATTATTGCAATACGGATTCCGAGGGCTTTGACCCCCGGCGCCATTTTGCCTTCCTGCGCTATGATGCGCAGCGTTGTGTGCTGTTTTTCTGCAACTTCAGCGATACCCCCGCTTTCGTCCGGGTACGCGTCCCCGTCGGTGTCCCGGGCGACTACGAACTCCACGTCGTTCCCTGGGATTATACGGTCCGGGAACTATAGACCTCCGTCGATTCCGATACACTCGCCGGTAATGTAGGCGGCTTCCTCCGAGAGCAGGAAGGCCACCAGCGCGGCCACTTCTTCCGGCTCGCCGAAGCGGGCGGCGGGAATGGTTTTCCGCAGTTCCGCCTCGTCCAGTCCTTCCACCATATCAGTGCGGATAAATCCGGGCGCCACGGAGTTCACCGTCACTTTCTTGCGCGCGACTTCCTGTGCGAGCGCCTTCGTGGCGGCAATCAGCCCGCCCTTCGCCGCACTGTAATTGGCCTGACCGGGAAGCCCCTTGAGCCCGGAGAGCGACGCCATATTGACAATCCTTCCCCACTTGGAGAGCACCATCGGCTGCAGCACGGCACGAGTGACATTGTAGAAGCCGTCCAGCGTGGTGGAAAGCACTTTCCGCCAGGCATCGGGCTCCATCCAGATGAGCAGGTTGTCGTCCCGCACCCCGGCGTTGTTCACCAGGGCGGCGATGTAATCCTCCGGATGGGCCGCCTGCCAGCCGCCAATGGCTGCGTTCACGGCCGCCGCGTCCGTTACGTCGAAGGGAAGCAGTCCCGCCTGCACGCCGAATGCGCAGACGGCATCGAGCGTTTCCTGCGCCCTGGCCGCATTCGAAGCATAATTGATCAGTACATTCCAGCCCAGCGAGGCCATTTTCACGCAAACCGCCCTTCCAATTCCGCGGCTTCCGCCGGTAACAAGTAAATACTTCATACGATTTCCTTACAAGTATAGAGCGCCGTCATCGAAACACCCAAAACACCGTGCAAGTTAAGATTCTGTCCCGTCAAAAACAAATTTTCCAGCGGCGTTCGCGGACTGAGCACCGTAGAAAGCGGATGCGCGTAGTCCTTGGCAATGCCGTACGCACTCCCCTGCGGCAGGCCGAGATAGTTTTCCCAGGTCTTCGGCGTACTGACGATGACGGATTCCACCGCAGCGGCGAGTCCCGGGAGAAGGGCATCGAACGCGAAAATCCAGCGCTGCGCCTCGTCAGGCCGGGTGCCGGGCACCAGGATATCTGCCGTCAGAGCTGATTCCTCTTCCGGCGGCACGCTGAAAAACAAGCCCGCAGGCGGAAGGAAATAGTTGCGCCTCGGATACGGGAAAGCACCGGGACAGAAACGCAGGGAAAAGCCCGTAAAGCCGTCCGTCTGTCGCAGCGCGGCGATTCTTTTGCGATACGCGGGGCGAAGCGCCGACAGTGGCAACAACGCATTCGTCAGGGCAGGATGCAGATCCGACACGAAAATATCCGCTTCCAGCGCGCTGCCGTCTTCCAGTACGGCCCGGCGAACGCGACCGTCTTCCGTTTCCAGGGCCGTCACGCCCGCCACACAACGCAAGCTTCCCCCTGTCGCCTCCAAGGCCCGCACAAGCGCTTTCACCAATGTCTCTCCCCCACCTTCCAGACGTGCCGCACTTTGGATAAAGGAGCCATTGACCTGCGCAAAGGAATACAGCGGAAGTTCCGGGGCATAGGGCAGCCGCGTCGACGCCCCGCAAAGCACCTTGCGCAGCAACGGGTCCGGAATCATCGCTTCCAGCCAGCTGCGGGCACTTTGCGAAAAGAGCGGCATCGCTTGCCCCTCGCCAAAATGCCGGAGCGGCGACTGCACCACCTCGCGAAGAAAATCCACGTACGCGCCGATCTGCGACCGGCAATGCGGAACTTCTGCTGACAAAGCATCGGCATAGGCTTCGAAGCCGAACGGCAGGAAAAAGCGACGGCCGTCTACGAAAACCTCCTCCCCCTCCAGCGGCTGCCAGGGCAGATTCCCGAGCCCCAGCTGCTTGAAAATCACATCCAGCGTTTCGCCCGGGCCGACACTTCCGGCATAATGAAATCCGGTATCATAATAGGCCCCGTCCCGCCAATAGCCGGCAATACAGCCGCCCGGCGCAGCGTTCTTCTCCAATACCGTAACGCGGTATCCCGCCTTCGACAGCAAAATACCGCATTCCAGACCACCCAAGCCTGCGCCGATGACAAGGACCGACTCAGACATTCTTTATAACCAATGCGGAATTGGTGCCGCCAAAGCCGAAGGAATTCGACAGGAAGGTATCGAAGTGCCGTTCCAGGCGCTGCACAGGAATCCAGAGCCGGGCCGAATCCTCGTCCGGCGTTTCGAAATTCAGGTTCGGCGCCACAAAACCACCCTGCATCATCAGAATGGAATAAACGACCTCGCTGGCGCCTGCCATCCACATCTCGTGCCCGGTCTGGCTCTTCGTACTCGTGACGGGAACGGACTTCTCGCCAAACACGGCATACAAGGCCTTGGCTTCATTGCTGTCTCCGACGGGCGTGGAAGTGGCGTGCGCATTGACATAGCCGATATCCGAAGGCCGGAGGCCCGCACTCTGCAGCGCGGCGCGCAGCGCCCGTACCGGTCCGTTTACATTCGGCGTGGAAATATGCTCGCCGTTCCCGGAAAAACCGTATCCTACGACCTCGGCGATGATGTTCGCGCCGCGGCGGACGGCAGACTCATAACTTTCCAGCACGAGGGTCGCCGCCCCGCCTCCGGGCACCAGCCCGTCCCGGGATGCGTCGAACGGACGGCTCGCCGCCGCCGGATCATCCTCCCGCGTAGAAAATGCGGCAATCCCGTCGAAGGACCCCGTCGCCGCAGGATTCACCTCCTGCGCACCGCCGCAGACAACCATCTCCTGCAGTCCGTCCCGAATCAGCAACGCCCCCAGGCCGATGGCGTGGGACCCGCTGGCACAGGCGCCGGAAACCGTCAGGTTGATGCCGCGCAGATGAAAAATGACCCCCAGGTTCATCGTCACCGTCGAATTCATCGACTGGAAAATGGCCCCGGAGCCGCAAAGCATCGTATCTTTCTTCTCGATGATGGTCTGGACCGAGCGGTGCACCGCCTCGGCGGTGGAATCGTTTCCATAGAGCAACCCCACCTCGTGCGCGGCCAGGAAATCCGCATCCAGTCCGGCCATCTGCAACGCATCGCGGGTGGCACAATAGGCATACTGCGCCGGCTGGGGCATAAACACCCGCTGCGATCGCGGGAGTTCCCCTTTCAACTCCGGCGCCGGCACCAGGCCCGTCAGGCCGGAACGGAAGCCCATCTCCTTGCGGAGCGGGTCCAGCACAATGCCGGACTTCCCGTTCCACAGGGAATCCCTGACCTCATCCAGTGTCTGTCCGAGGCAGGACCAGATGCCCATACCGGTGATGACGACGCGCCGCATAATTCACAGAATTATACCAAATGTTTGATCAATTCATTGCGGTCTCCATAGAGGAAATCAATCACGGGAATCTCGATGAGCGTATAACACCCCGCCTTCTGCCGCGTGGCGGCACGGGCGGCACAAACCAGCACCTGGCCGGTCAGGGCCGGGTTATTGATCTTCATATCAAAACTGAAGAGCTGATTGTGCGTCTTCCCGGAAACACCCTTGCGCACCAGGTTCACCCCGTGGCCGACATCGTTCAACTCCGCAATCGAAGCCACCGGCATCACGTGGGTCTCGTCGGAGGCAAAGTACGGGTCCGCGTGAATCGCCGCTTCGACGGCCGCCGCATCCGCACCTTCTTCCAACTCCACATACACCATCCGGCGATGAATGCCCGTCCCCAGCGGAATGGTCACACTGAGCGCATCCTTCACCCCGTCGATGGCCTTGGCCGCCACGGAATGTCCCATCGAACGGCCGGGGCCGAAATTCGTATAGGTCACACCCGCGGGCGCAACCGCCTGCAGGAGCGCGCGAACGACGGAATCACTGCCCGGATCCCAACCGGCGGAAATCACGCTCACGGCACCGCCTTTCTGCGCCGCCGCACCGAGCGAAGCCCGCAGTTCGCAAATCTTACTGTGGATATCAAAACTGTCCACGGTACTGATTCCCATCGCCAGGTACTTCAGGGCATTCTCCTCGACCTTTCGCGACGGCGTAGCGAGAATCGCCACATCCACGGCGCCGAGTTCCCGGATATCGGACACCACCTTATACGGCGCCAACTCCGGCAAACCCTCCTTGGAAGCATTCCTCCGCACAATACCCACACATTCCATATCCGGAGCCGCTTCCACCGCCTCCAGCGTAAACTTTCCGATATTGCCATATCCTACGATGGCCACTTTGATCTTGTTCATATCTATACCAATTGAATCCCAGCCGAAAGACACGCAGCACGCATTTCATCGGGCCAGATACTGCTCTGAATCTCGCCGATATGCGCCTTGCGCAACAAAAACATACAAAGCCGCGACTGCCCGATGCCTCCGCCAATGGTCAGCGGCAGACGGCCCTCAAGCAGCGCACGGTGATAGAGGAGCTGCGTCTTGTCCAACTCCCCCTTGATTTCCAACTGAAGCAACAGCGCCGCCTTATCGACGCGGATGCCCATACTGGAAAGCTCGAACGCGTGTCCCAGCACCGGATTCCACACCAACAGGTCTCCGTTCAGCGTCCAGTCGTCATAGTCCGCGGCACGGCCGTCGTGCGCCTTTCCATCCGAAAGCACCCCGCCGATACCGGACACGAACACGGCGCCCTTCTCGCGGCAAATCGCATCCTCGCGCGCCTTTGCGTCCAGCGAAGGATAGCGGTCCAGCAACTCCTGCGCGCCGATAAAGAAAATCTCCTCGGGCAGTTGCGGCTCTATTTGCGGAAACTCCACATAGAGCTTGTTCTCCGTCACCTTCACCGCCTCGTAAATCCGGCGCACCATTTTCTGCAGGAAGGCCATATTGCGGTCTTCCGGACGGATGACCCGCTCCCAGTCCCACTGGTCCACATAAATGGAGTGGATGTTGTCCAATTCCTCATCGGGCCGCAGGGCGTTCATATCCGTATAGATACCCCGGCCGGGCGCAATGCCCATCTCCGCGAGTTTCATCCGCTTCCATTTGGCCAGCGAATGGACGACTTCGGCGCTGCGGTCCCCAAGTTCCTTGACAGGGAAACGGACCGGGCGTTCGACGCCGTTGAGGTCGTCGTTGATACCGGTGCCGGAGAGCACCATCATCGGCGCCGTGACGCGGAGCAGGGACAACTGGGCGGAAAGATTGTTCTGGAACATATCCTTCACCGCCTTGATGGCCTTTTCCGTATTTTCGACACCTCCGAGCAGGTTCGTATACTTTTGAGGAAGAATCAGTTTCATAAAAAATCACTTAAGCATCACCGCACGGTTTTCGCGTCCGTCGATACAAATGGAAAGCGGCTGAGCGAAGCGCACGTGCCGCAGATATTTCGTTTCGAAGACAGCGGGCATCGCCTGCAGCGTCTCATAGTCAAAGGAATCTCCGTCCCGCGCAAAGGGATCCACATTGATGTATCCCACATTGAAGGAAGTCAGGTTCTGGAAGAAATGCGTCCCCTGGCTCGGGTCCACGCGGAAATCCGGCAGCGAGCACTCCACCAGCACCTCGACCGAGGAAATGTCGCTCCATTTCACCGGTACGCCGAGCGAAGGAATCGCCGAACCCCAGCGCCCGTAGCCGATGAGGACGTAACCGGTCCCCGCCGCACGGAACTGCGCGTTGAGTTTCGAAATCTCTTCCGCCATTTCCACCGTCTTCAAGCGGTCGAAACTCTCCTGCTTCAGATAGACCAAGTCCTTCACGCCCTGAATCCAGCCCGTACCGAGCGCACTCTCCGCCGTTAGCAGCGCACCTTCGGTGGAAATGCTGTTCCAATCCACGTCCGAGCGGCGGCTGTCCGTCGATATGGGCCTAACCTGCAGCACGTTGAAGGTCGCAACGCCGCCGTCCGCAGGGATTTCCGCAGCGAATTCGATCTCGATATCGCAGCGCGTTTCTTCGCGCATAATGTCCAGCAGGCGCCGCGTAATCTGCGCAATGGGGAAAGTACCAAACTTGAGCATCGGCGCGAAAGTCACGAATTTCGGACCTTCGGGCCAGGGCGAATCGACGATGCGTCCGTTGGCCTCGTCCCAGGTGGAAACGACCTTGCGGAAGGAAGCGAAGCGGCCGCAGTCCGAAATGCGGATGCTCTCGAAATTGACGGAATCATCGACGGAAGTTTTGAAGCACTCGGGACTGAGGTTGAGCGCGAACATCGACTTCTGCGTTTCCGTCATCACGAGCTCCGGCGTCGAGGTCTGGATGACGTGTTTCGGATAATTGGGCGAGAAGCGGAGCACCTGCTCCCCTTCCACCACCGCCTTTCCGAGTCCGTAGGCCAGCTTCACGATGCCGTCCTCCGCTTTTTCGTTGCCCACTGGATAAAAATTCAGCGATCGGGCCACGCCGGAGAGGGTCGGGAAATAAAGACCGTCTTCTTCGGAGCCGCAGACCTCCTCGATGATGATGCCCATCTTCTCTTCGGAAATCACGTTGCCGCTGGCGGTGATGTATCCCTTCGAAGAAGCGAAAAACACGCTGGCATACACGCTCTTGATGGCCTTGGTGAGCAGCCGCAGTTCCTGATCTTCGTTCTCCGTATGGGGAATCATATAGGTCGAATAGACCCCGGCAAATGGCTGATAATAAGAATCTTCCAGCACGGACGAAGAACGCACGGCCAGCGGTTTGTGCACAATCCGGATAAAGGTGCGCAGGCATTCCACCAAATCCAGCGGAAGGGTGGAAGCGACAAACTCGGAGAGAATCTCCTCGTCGGAGCTGTCCGAATCAATCACGTACTGGAGACCGTTCGCGACGATGAATTTGTCAAAGTATTCCGTCGTCACCACCAGGGTGCGCGGCACCAGGACGTGCACGCCTTCCCATTCCGAATAGAGATTGTGCTTTTGCAGGATGTGGTTGAGGAACGCCAGGCCGCGGCCTTTGCCCCCCATCGACCCATTGCCGAGCCGGGAGAACCAGATGGCGTCGTTGAAACTTTCCGGATGGAAACTGGCCACGGCGCCCGAACCTTCCCGTATACGGTAGGAATGGATGCAGTCCGCGCAGGCCTTGCGCGCCGCGTCGATATCGCCGCTGGGACCAATGTCCATCTGGCTGATTTCGCGGCCCAGATCGAAGAGGCCGCGCGCAAACATCCACTTGGAGAAGTAGTTGTGCTTCGCGATGGCCTGCAGGTCCGCCGCGGACATACTCCGCACGATGCGCTCCAGGTCGTTGAGGTTCGACGCACGGTCCTTCTCCTCGCCGGTCTTGCGGTCGAAGACCACGAAATCGCCGAAGCAGAACTCCCGCTCGATGTAAGCGGAAAGTTCCATCATCAGCAGCTTCGAGGACTTGAGGATAAAGCCCGCGCCGAGTTTTTCGGCCACCGGACGCATACTCTCCTGCGACGACTGCATCAGCACCGGCATCTTGGGATTGTCCGCCTTGATGCGTTTGCAGAGGACCACGCCGGCGTCGATTTTCTCGTCTTCCGGCCGGTCCCCCTTGTGCAGGACAAAGCCCACGTCGGAAATCACCCCCAGCAGATTGTCCTTGTAGCGCTCGTAGAGGGAGATGGCGTCATCGTAATTGGTGGCCATCAGCACCTTGGGCCGCGAACGCTTGCGGACGACCTGCTGGCGTTCGTTCAGGGCGTCCTTGATGGAGGAATTGTTCTGATGGAAGATCAGGGTGTAGAGCGCAGGCAGATAGGACGAGTAGTAACGGATGGAATCCTCGACCAGCAGGATGGCCTGTACGTCACACTCGAGGATGTCATGCTCGGCATTGAGCGAATCCTCCAGCAACTTGATGATGGCAATCAGCAGGTCCGTGGAGTTGTTCCAGCAAAAGACATAATCGATGCAGGAACGGTCCTTGTCCGCGACCTGCCTGCGGACTTCCCTGGAAAAAGCGGTTAGGAGGACGATGGGCATGGACGCATCGATCGCCTTTGCCTTGTGGGAAAAGGAGAAGACGTCCAACGCTCCTACATTGTACATCGTAATGACAAGGTCGAAGCGCTGTCCCGCTTCCAGCAGGGCCAGCGCATCCACCGTCGTTTCCGCCCTTACGATAGCAGGAGGGGTACTGATCAGGTTCAGCTCCGCGTATTCATTGGCGATGAGCGTCTCCATATTGCCGTCCTCCTCCAGGACGAAACTGTCATAATTATTACAAACAAGGAGAATTCGGCGAATTCTCCTGTTCATCAATGTAGAATAGTCCTCCATTAAAAAGGATATTGCAAAAGGATTACACGAGGCCCTGGTCCATCATGGCGTTGGCCACCTTGATGAAGCCGGCGATATTGGCGCCCTTGACGTAGTTGATGTAACCGTCGGGCTCGGTGCCGTACTTCAGGCAGGCGTCGTGGATGTCGCTCATAATGCGGTGCAGCATATTGTCCACCTCCTCGGCCGTCCATTTCTGGCGGATGGAGTTCTGGCTCATTTCCAGACCGGAAGTCGCCACGCCGCCGGCGTTGGACGCCTTGCCCGGGGAATAGAGAATCTTCGCCTTCTGGAAGAGGGCGATGGCCTCGGGCGTCGTGGGCATATTCGCACCTTCGGTCACGCAGAAGCAACCGTTGTCGAGCAGCATCTTCGCCTCCTCGGCGTTCAGTTCGTTCTGGGTGGCGCAAGGCATCGCGATATCGCACTTGATGCTCCAGGGGCGCTTGCCCTCGAAGTACTGGGCGGTAGGATATTGCTTTACATATTCTTTGATACGGCCGCGGATCACGTTCTTGAGTTTGAAGACATAGTTCAGTTTCTCTTCGGTGAGTCCGTCGGGATCGTAGACGAATCCGTTGGAGTCGGACAAGGTGACGACCTTCGCACCCAGGCGCATCGCCTTCTGGGCTGCATACTGGGCCACGTTGCCGGAACCGGAAATCGCGACGGTCTTGCCTTCGAAGGACTCGCCGCGGGTAGCCAGCATGGACTGGGCGAAGTAGCAGGCGCCGTAGCCGGTGGCCTCGGGACGCATCAGGGAACCGCCCCAGGTCTGACCCTTGCCGGTCAGGGTGCCGGTGAATTCATCACGCAGGCGCTTGTACTGGCCGAACATGAAACCGACCTCACGGCCGCCCACGCCGATATCGCCAGCAGGAACGTCGGTGTCGGGACCGATATGGCGCTGGAGCTCCGTCATAAAGGACTGGCAGAAACGCATCACTTCCGCATCGGACTTGCCGCGCGGGCTGAAATCGGAACCGCCCTTCGCACCGCCCATAGGCAGGGTGGTCAGACTGTTCTTGAAGGTCTGCTCGAAGGCGAGGAACTTCATAATGGAAAGGTTCACGCTGGAGTGGAAACGGATACCGCCCTTGTAGGGGCCGATCGCGCTGTTCATCTGAACGCGATAACCCTTGTTGATGTGGATTTCACCCTTGTCATCCATCCAGGGAACACGGAACATGATGACACGCTCCGGTTCCACCATCCGCTCCATAATCTTCTGCTCGATGAGGTTGGGATACTGCTCAAGATAAGGAGCCACACTTTCAAGGACTTCCTTTACCGCCTGGTGAAACTCTTTCTCACCCGGGTTCTTTGCCTCGAGCTCCGCCATGAAACTCTTGACATACTTCTGAACGAATTCTTCCATAAGTACTAACTTTAATAAATAATTAACCAACTTGCAAATCTTGAAAAAAATCCGCAAAAATGCAATAGTTTTTCAGGAATTTTTCCGCCGGGAAATGCACAAAAGGCCGAAACAGGTCAGCAGCGCATTGAGCGGAAGCAGCTCGTAACTGAAGGTATAGCCCCCGAACCATTCCTGCGAATGCAGCTGCAGCACGAGGCAGACGGCGGGCGCAGCCACGGCGACAAAAGGCACCAGGCGGTCCCGGACCTGCCGCCGGCCCAGGATGCCGAAGGCAAAGAGCCCGAGAATCGGTCCGTAGGTATAACTCGCAATTTTGAATACCGCGTCGATGGCGCTCGTCGACCGGACCGCGGAGAAAAGCAGGACGGTCAGCGCAACGGCGGCCGCCATCGCGACATGCACCTTTTTGCGCGTGCTTTCGTTCTTGCCTGCGCCGAGGATATCGACGGTAAAGGAGGTGGTCAGCGCAGTCAGCGCCGATCCGCCGGAGCCGAAAGCCGAAGTCAGCAGCCCCAGTGCGAAAAACAGTCCGGCGACGGCGGGCATCCCTTCGGCAGTGGCCACCGCGGGAAAGAGACGGTCTCCCCTCTCGGCGATACCGTTGGCATCGGCGTACAGGGTAAGCGCCACCCCCAGGCAGAGGAACAGCGCGATGACCGCCGTCTGCAGCACCGTCGACAGCAGCATGTTCTTTTGCGAACTGCGGAAGTTCTTGCAATTGAGCGCGCGCTGCATCATATCCTGGTCCATCCCCGTCATCCCCACGACAATGAACAGGCCGCCCAGGAACTGCTTCCAGAAGAACTGCGGATGGTTGATGTCGTCAAAGAAAAACACGCGGGACATGTCCGACTGTGCGACGGCGCCCCGGAGTGCAGGCAGGCTGAGGCCGAGGCCTTTTGCCACGAAGACGAGTGTAAGGATTACGGCCGCAACCATACAGAAGGCGTTCAGGACGTCGGTCCAGATAACCGCCCGGACGCCGCCGCGGAAGGTGTAGGCGAAAATCAGCGCCACGTTCAGCAGGACATTCAGCGCAAAAGGCAGACCCAGCGGGTCAAAGAGCAGCATTTGCAGGATGAGGCAGAAAAGGAACAGGCGCACCGACGCTCCCAGAAGCTTGGAAATGAAGAAAAACCAGGCGCCGGTCCGGTGGGCGTTGATGCCGAAGCGGCGGTCCAGGTACTGGTAGATGGACACCACCTGCAAACGATAATATAAAGGTATCAGCACAAAGGCGATGACCACGTAGCCGGCCATAAACCCGATACAAGTCTGCAGGTAGCCCATTGCACTCGTGCCCACCATGCCCGGTACGGAGACGAAGGTGACGCCGGACATCACGGCGCCGATCATCGATACGGCCACGAGCGGCCAGGGCGTCTTTTTCCGGCTGCCGAAGAAGTCGCCGCCGCGGCGGGAGAGCCGGGCGATGTTGAACATCAGCGCAAGGTAGGCCGAGATGAGGGCGATGATGGCGTAGGGTGTCATAGCGGGTACAAAGATACTAAGGAAAATATTATATTTGCAGCAATGAAAGTGACGTTGCTGACGGTTGGGAAGACCGATGTGCCGTGGGTGCGGCAGGGGGTGGAGTTGTACGCCGCCCGCCTTTCCCATTATATCAAGTTCGGGATTGTGGAGATTCCGGAACTGAAGGGGGTATCGGCGCTCGACGAGACGCAAATCAAGGAGAAGGAAGGCAAGTTGATTTTGAAGGCGGCGGGTGATGCGCGGGTGGTGCTGTTGGACGAGCGCGGAAAGGAATTCCGCTCGCTGGAATTTGCCGCCTGGCTGCAGGATGCCCTGGGCCGCGGCGGAAAGGACCTGGTCTTTGTCGTCGGCGGGGCCTATGGCTTCAGCAAAGAAGTGTACGACCGGGCGGCGGCGCTCATTTCGCTGTCGCGGATGACCTTTTCCCACCAGATGATCCGGGTGATTTTCACCGAGCAACTCTACCGTGCCTGTACGATTTTAAAAGGAGAACCTTATCATCATGAATAACATTGTATTGCAAGCGCTCCGGGAACGCAGGAGCATCCGCCGCTTCAAGGCGGAACAGATTACCGACGAAGAACTGACCGCCGTGCTGGAAGCCGGCACCTGGGCCCCTACGGCCAAAGGTATGCAGGATCCGTGGATTGTGGCCGTGCAGAATCCGGAACTGCTGCACCGCATTTCAGAAATGAACCGCAAGGTCTGGGGCACCGACACCGACCCGTTCTACGGTGCGCCCACCTATGTGCTGGTCTTTTGTTCCCGCCCGGAAAAATGGGCCAACGGCATCTGTGACGGCTCCCTGGTGCTCGGAAACATGATGCTTGCCGCCCACGCCATCGGCCTGGGCTCCTGCTGGATTAACCGCGAACGGGAAATGTTCGACACCCAGGAAGGCGCCGCCCTGATGCGGGAACTGGGCCTGCCCGACGGCCTGATGGGCGTCGGCGCCCTCGCCCTCGGCTATCCCGCCTCCTTCCCTCCCACGGTCAAGCCGCGCAAAGAAAACTATTATCGGGTGATTCCGGGACGGAAAGGGGCTCGCCGGGGCGGGACACGTAGAACATATCCAGGATGACCGGCTCGCTCCCCCGGTTCTCGCCGTGGTGGACGGTGCCGACCATCTCGGCCACGGCCTCGCCCGCCTTGACCGTCTTCTCGGTCCCGTCGGCGGCGATGATGGTCAGTTCGCCTTGCTGGACAATGCCGTAATTCATCACGGTATGGTGATGCCAGGCCAGTTTCTGCCCCACCGGGAAGATATAGCGGAGGACCACCAGTTCGGGCTTTCCTTCGGGATAGTCCGGCAGTTCGGCGCCGTCCCAACTCTGCGTGGTACGGAGCAGTTCGATGGTTTGAACCTCGGTAATCTGTTCTTCCTTAGTGCCTGTAGCGCAAGCGCTTACAAAAAGAATGGATGCGGCCAGAAGGCCAATGACGGAATACTTCATTTTGCTTTACATTTTTTTCAAGTGCGAAAATACAAAATTTTATGTACCTTTGAAAGCGAAATTTGAAGTACGCAGAACCCATAATTGCCCAAACCATGAATCCGAACAAGCCGTTTGTCATTACCATCAGCCGCGAAATCGGTTCCGGCGGACATACCGTAGGCCGCATCCTGGCGGAGAAAATGAATACGCGTTATTGCGACAAGGACCTTGTCAAGGCGCTGGAGAAGAAATTCAACCTTACCGCGGAGAAGATCGAAAAGATCAAATTGGAAAAGCGGCATTGGCTGGCCGATTTCCTGAGTTTTGTCAATCCGGCACCGACGGCCCATTCCCTGGGCGTCAATACGGACAACCTCAGAGATATCACCACCGGGGACATCTTCAAAGCCGAAACCGAGATTCTCAAGGCACTTGCCGAAGAGGGTTCCTGCATCATCGCCGGGCGCTCCGGATTCCACGTGCTCAAGAACCATCCCAATCATCTGCGGGTCTTCATCACGGCGTCGAAGCCCAGGCGCATCCAGCGCGTAATGAAAAAGCAGGCGCTCAGTGAACACGAGGCCACCCGCCTGGTCGAAGAAATCGACAAGGCCCGCGAGGGCTACATCAAGCGCTATTCCGGCGCCGACCGTTATGACGCCCGGAACTACGACCTGGCGCTCAATATGGATTTCCTGACGGAAGAAAAGGCCGCCGAACTGATTCTGGCCTTCTTTCAGAACACCTCCGACACCACTTTGAGCACGGCCGACGGCGCGCCGACGGTATAAAAGTGAATGGCAGGAACACCCGCGGCGAGCAGTTCCCGGCACTGGCGAATACACCAGTCGGTGCCTGCCTTCGCGAAGGCCTCCCTGTCGCCGCCGCAATCGCGCAGCTGCGCTTCGAGTTCGCGCGGAATATCGATGGAAAAAGCCTCCGGAAGCAGCTCCAGCTGACGCGGCGTCGTGAGCGGCTTGATGCCCGGAAGAATCGGGACACGAATCCCCTGCTGCCGGCATAACGCCACGAATTCCAAGTACTTGGCATTATCGAAGAACATCTGCGTAATGATGTAATCGGCGCCGGCATCCACCTTCGCTTTCAGGTGTTCGATGTCCGTCGACAGGTTCGGCGCTTCGAAATGCTTTTCGGGATAGGCTCCTACGCCGATGCAGACCTCCGCGTCCTGGGCACGCAGGGCCGCCACCAGTTCCGATGCGTGCGCATACCCGTCCGGCGATGCGGTAAAGCGCTTCTCCCCCACCAGCGAATCGCCGCGCAGGGCCATTACATTGTCGATGCCCATAAAGCGGAAATCCTGCAACTGGCTCTCGGCGTCCCAGCGGCTGAAGCCCCCGCAAATCATATGCGGAACGACTTCTACCGCATAACGCGACTGTACGGCGGCGCAGACGGCGACCGGCGATACGCGGCTGCGCACCACCTTGCGGGCGAAACTGCCGTCCGGCTGCGGCTCGTAGCGATACTCGTCGCGATGCGTAGTGACATTGATGAACGGCGGGTTGAACTCCATCAGCGGAGCGATGCTTTCTAGGAGCGACGCTTTGGTCATCCCGGCCTGCGGCGGCACGATTTCCAGCGACGGAAACGGTTTGCGGGTGTTGAGAATCTCTTTGATTTTCATAGCAGATGCGATAGGTAGAGCCGCGCTTCGTCGGGGGAAAAGCCCCGCGCAGCGGCGTATGCGTCATATTGGGAGCGCGTAATGCGGCGGACTTGCGGATAGGCGGCTTCCGGATGCAGCAGCACGAAGCCGCAGACGGATGCGTCCGGGGCCATCGCGCAGGTCTCGGTCAGGCGGATGCCGATTCCAGTGGGCAGGAGCGCCAGGATATCGCGCTTGAGGGAATGGTCCGGACAGGCGGCATAGCCGGCCGCCGGCTTGATGACTTTGAACTCCGGGGCAGCGGAAGCGGCGATGCGGGCATCGAGCCAGGAGGAAGCCGCTTCGGCCAGCGTAACGCGTACGGAACGGCGCAGCATCGTGGCATAACTGTCCCGGCAGGAAGGGCAGTCGCAATGCGGCTGATGGTCGTGTACGGCGATGGCGAATACGCCCAGCACGCCCTGCCCTTCCGTCGGCAGGAAATCGGCGAGGCTTTCGCCGGTATCCGCATCCCGCAACAGCGGCAGGCGGACCGCATCCCATTGCAGGGTATCGCCTTCCCGAGAGACCGTCAGAAAGCGGCAGGCGCAGCGGACCTCCATTCCCCCGCCGAGGGAGATTTCCCGGAGCAGCGCCCGTCCTTCCGCTTCCGTTTCCGGGGTGCATTTCCCGCCCCAGGCGGCGCGGAAATCATTCCAGTTGAAGAGAGGAAGCAGCTCTGCGACAGGGATTTGCGTGAAGGGAATGTCCGGGGGCAGGGTGTGGAGGCAGGAGGAAGGCGCGGGAACGCGCCGCCGCGGACGCGGCGCTGCGGCAGCCTCCGTCCGGAGGCGCCGCACTTCCTCCTGCCGCTCCCGCTGAGCCCGCTCGAAGGCGTCGGGGTCCATCAGGAATTTCTTCGCCATCACGGCCCCGGAAGAGGCATCCGGCGCGTGAAAGACGTGTGGATACAGCGGGGCCAGCTTGAGGGCGGTATGCAGGTCGGAAGTCGCCGCACCGCCCACAAAGAGCGGCAGCGTCATTCCCCGCTCCGCCATCATCCGGCAGAGTTCTTCCATATGATAGAGAGAAGGCGTAATCAGCCCGCTCACGCCAATCATCACGGCATTGTGTTCGCGTGCCGCCTGCAGGATGGTCTCGTTATCCACCATCACGCCCAGATCCACGATATCGAATCCGTTGCATCGCAGGACGATGGCCGCGATGTTTTTCCCGATGTCGTGGACGTCGCCCTTCACCGTGGCGTAGACCGCCACGGGGCGCCCTGCGGCGCCGCCTGCTCCCGCAGGCATGAACGGCTCCAGTATCCCCACAGCCTCTTTCATCACCCGGGCGGATTTGAGCACCTGCGGGAGGAACAGTTTCCCCGCGGCAAAGCGCTCCCCCACGGCCTCCATTCCCCGCATCAGCGGGCCTTCAATCACCCTGACGGCATCACCTTCCCGATCCAGGCAGGCCTTCACCAGCGGCTCCAGCCCTTCCGTCCGACCCAGCAGCAAGGCCGCTTCCAGTTGCTCTTGCACCGGTTTTTCGCTTACCGGCCCCGTCGGCGCGGGTCCCTTCCCGACAGGTTCCGCCTGCAGCTGCGTCGCCATCGCCGAAAGCCGCTCGGACGCATCGGCGCGCCGGCAAAGCAGTACATCTTCAATCGTTTCCCGCAACGGCGCGTCGAGCGAAGCATAAGGCGGCAGCGCTGCGGGATTGACAATCGCCATATCCAGGCCGGCACGCACCGCGTGATACAGGAAAACGGAATGCATCGCACTGCGCAGGGTGTCATTGCCCCGGAAGGCAAAGGAAAGGTTCGAGACCCCGGCGGAAGTCCGTGCACCCGGCAGGTTCGCCTTGATCCAGCGCACGGCCTCGATGAAATCCAGCGCATAACGGTCGTGCTCGGGAAGTCCCGTCGCCACCGTCAACACATTCACGTCAAAGACAATATCGCAGGCCGGAATGCCCGCTTCCGTCAGCAGACGGTACGCCCGCCCGCAGATTTCAATTTTCCGTTCAAAGGAGGTCGCCTGGCCCGTTTCATCAAAGGCCATCACCACCATCGCCGCGCCCATCCGCTTGATTTCCAGCGCCTTCTCCAGAAAAACCCGTTCCCCTTCCTTGAGGCTGATGGAATTCACGATGCAGCGCCCCTGGGCATTTTGCAGGCCTGCGCGCACCGTCTCCCAGTCCGAAGAATCGATCATCAGGGCCACACGTGCTGCCAACGGCTCATTCTCCAGCGTCCGCAGGAACGCACGCATCGACGCGGGCGCATCCAGCAGCGGATCGTCCAAATTGATGTCGATGAGCGAAGCCCCGTCCGCCACTTCCTTCACGGCGATTTGCGTCGCTGCATCCCAGTCCCCCGCCGCCGCAAGGCGCGCGAATTTCCGCGACCCGGCGACATTCGTCCGTTCGCCGACCAGCAGCAACATCTCTCCCGCATCGCAGGGCTCCAGTCCACTCAGTTTCAACGCATTACTCCGCTTCGGCAATGCTCTCGGCGCCAACTGCGGCAACGCGGCGATATGCGCCGGTCCCGTACCGCAGCAGCCCCCGGCGATATTCACCAGGCCGTCAAACGCACGCATTTGCTCCGTCATCACCGCCGGCGTCTGCGTATAATTCCCGAAGGCGTCCGGCAGTCCGGCATTCGGATAGCAGATGACGGGCACTTCGCACCACTGGTCCATTTCGCGCACCAGCGGCAGCAGACCTTCCGCGCCGAAGGAACAGTTCAGGCCGAAAGCCGCCAGGCCGAAGGGCGCAACGGCGGCATAAAACGCTTCGAGCGACTGTCCCGTGAGCAGCCGTCCGCCTTCGCTCACCGAGGCCGACACCATCACCGGAAAATCGGCGCTGAGGCTCCGGATGGCACTGAGCGCCGCTTTTGCATTCAACGCGTCGAAGCAGGTTTCCAGCAGCAGGACATCCACTCCCCCGGCGATAAGTGCTTTCGCCTGTGCGCGGAAGGCCGCCTGCAGCGCGGAAAAACCGTCGCCGCGGTCCAGTTCCTTGGCCAGCGAGAGCGATTGCGAGGTCGGTCCCATACTGCCGGCCACCCAGACCTTGCGCGGAGCGGCATCGGCGGCCTTCCTGGCCAGTCTCGCCGCGGCTTCCGCCATCGCCGGTGCCTCCTCCGAGCGGCCGTATTCGCGCTGGGAAACCGCATTCGCGCCGAAACTGTTGGTCGAAAGGATATCGGCGCCCGCATCGACGTACGCGCGGTGAATGCCCAGAATGGCCTCCGGCTGCGTGAGGTTCAGGAGTTCATTGTCCTCCCCCCGCAGCCCCAGCATCTGGATCTGCGTTCCCATCGCCCCGTCCAGGCGGAGAAATCCCTGTGCTATCGCGTCGCCAAAGCTCATCCGTAAATCATTTCAAAACACACAAAATTAACACTTTTTTTATAAAAAAAAGCCGCCCAGGGAGGAGCGGCTATAGAAGCAAATTGAAAAATCTTAGGCGCCGAGGACGCCCTTGACCTGATTCTCGAAACGGTTGATGCCGCAGAGGGCCACCAGGTGACCCAGGCCGAGGAGGCAGATGGAAATACCGATGAGCGTGGACAGCGTCACGGCAGAAGCATCAAGGTTGCGCAAGCCAAAGTAGCTAAGCACGATACCGGCGATACCGAGCAGCAGGATGCACCACCAGCCGGAGAAGCCGATCTTCTTGTAGTCAAAGCTCTGGATGGCAATCACAATGCTGTCAACGAGCACCCACAGGACGAAAATCACCGGGAGGGACACCGCCACGAGCAGATTGTTGACCAGGAAGACAAAACCGATGATAATCTGCAGGAGGGCACTGAGCATACGGCTGCCGCTGTTGGGCAGGAACTTCTGCGTGCGGAAGGTGAAAATCATCTTGGAGAAACCGGAAATCAGCGTAAAGCATCCGATTATCCACGCGGTGGTGAAGAGGGTAGCAGCAGGCTTGCAGATGCAAAGCACGCCGAGGGCCACGAGAAGGATTCCCGTAAGGGCCAGCCAAATTTTAGAGCTACTTTTCATAATTATGAAATGTTTTGACCCGCCAATATCGCAAAAAATCGGTAATTTTGCAAAAAATGGCGGCCCCCCTTCATAGAGACCTTCCCCAACTCCCGGCCCTGCAAATCGCCGGCGCCCTGGAGCAGGCACTGAGCGAACGCGGTGCGGCGGTGGTCTGTGCGCCGCCCGGGGCCGGAAAATCCACCCTGTTGCCCTTGACCCTGCTCGCCTCCGAAACGACAAGCGCCAAAATCCTGATGTTGGAGCCCCGCCGCATCGCCGCACGGCAAATCGCCCACCGGATGGCGGAACTGCTTGGGGAACAGCCCGGCGATACCGTCGGCTACCGGATGCGCTTCGAAAGCCGCGTATCGCAAAAAACACGCATCGAGGTCGTTACCGAGGGGATTCTGACACGGATGCTCACTGAAGACCCGGGGCTGGAAGGGGTATCGACGGTCCTTTTTGATGAAATTCACGAACGCAGCCTGACCACCGATGTCGCGCTGGCCCTGACCCGGGCGTCCAAAGCCCTGCTGCGGCCGGACCTGCGCATCGCGCTGATGAGCGCAACCCTCGACGCGGAAGCCCTCTGCCAGGCACTGGACGCACCGCTCGTCTCCTGTGAAGGACGCTGTTTTCCCGTCGAGTTGCACTACACCCCCGCCGATCCGCGCCCGGAAGCCGTCGAAGAGGAAGTGGCCAAGACCATCCGTCAGGCGCACGCCGCAACGGAAGGCGACATTCTGGCTTTTCTGCCCGGAGAAGCCGCCATCCGCCGATGCGCCGACCAGCTCGGCCGCCTGCCGGGGAACACACAGGTCCTGCCGCTCTACGGGATGCTACCGTTCAAGGAGCAACAGGCAGCCGTAGCCCCGTCGACGCAGGAAACAAGGAAAATCGTACTCGCCACCCCCGTCGCAGAGACCTCACTGACCATCGAAGGCGTGCGGACCGTCATTGATTCCGGTTTCTGCCGCCGTCCCGTTTTCGACGAAAAAAACGCCCTGAGCCGCCTGGAAACGATGCGTATCAGCGCCGATATGGCCGACCAGCGCAGCGGACGCGCGGGCCGGACGCAAAGCGGCATTTGTTACCGGCTCTGGTCTAAGGCCACGCAGGAACGGATGGCCCCCACCCGCACGCCGGAAATTTTGGAGGCCGATTTGAGCGGAACGGTGCTGGAAATCGCCGCTTGGGGTGAATCGCAGCCAGAAAAGCTGCCCTGGCTGACCCCGCCCCCGCCGGAGCGCATCGCCGCCGCCAAAACCTTGCTTGCGGCATTAGGCGCCATCGACGCGCAGGGGCACATTACCCGCCACGGAAGTGCGATGGCCGCACTCCCCTGCCACCCTCGCATCGCCAATATGATTTTACGGGCGCAAACGCCTGAAAACAAAGCACTTGCCACCGATATCGCCGCCCTTCTCGAGGACCGGGATCCGTTGTCCGAACGCAGCGAATGCGGCATCGACCTGCGCATCCGGGGCCTGCGGAACGCGCGGCAAAGGGGCGAGAGCGGGAAATGGGCGAATGCCCTTCGCAGCGCGCAACAATATCGCCGCCTCTGCGGCGCAAGGGAAGAGAACGGCCCCGTCGATCCTTTCGAATGCGGAATGCTGCTCTGCGCGGCTTATCCTGAACGTATCGGCAAAAGACAGGAGGGCGCGCACGGGCAGTTCTTGCTTGCGTCCGAAGGCCTTGCCCGGGTGGACGGAGCGGATCCGCTGTCCTCGGCGGACTGGCTCGTCGCCGCAAGCATCAATGCCGTAAAAAGCGGCGCGGGACGCGTATTTCTCGCCGCACCGGTGGCGGAAGAAGACCTGCGTGAACTCGCCGTACAGCGCGACAACATCAGTTGGGGACGGAGCGGCTTGATTGCCCGGCGGGAATGGCGCATCGGCAAATTGCTGCTCTGCGAGCGGCCCCTCAGCGATGTTCCCCGCGAGCGTGCGCTGGAACTGCTTTGCGAAGCCGCCCGCAAGGACGGACGCAGCCTCTTCGACTGGAACGACGAGGTCGCCGCCCTCCAGCGCCGGATGAGCACGCTCGCCGCCTGGCATCCCGAACTCGGCCTTCCGAATGTCGATACCGAAACGCTGCTGGAAAGCGCGGAACAGTGGCTGCCGGCCGTCGCACCCGCTTCGCTCAGCGCGCAGGCCCTCAAGAAAACCGACCTTTGCCAGGCCATTCTCGGCTTGCTGGATTACAAGCAGTTACAGGCACTTGAAAAATTTGCGCCCACCCGCATCAGCCTGCCCGGCGGGAAGAGCGCAAAACTCGAATATCGACAAGGGGCGGAAGCGCCAATCCTGCGCATCCGCCTGGAGGACTGTTTCGGCCTGCTGGACACCCCTACCGTCGACGGCGGGAAGCGCAAGGTCCTGATGGAACTGCTCTCGCCGGGCTACAAACCCGTCCAGCTGACCTCCGACCTGCGCAGTTTCTGGAGCGGCACCTATTTCGAAGTCCGCGCGGAACTCCGCCGCCGCTACCCCAAACACCCCTGGCCGGAAGATCCAATTCGAAAAATTTAACTATCTTTGCGGTGCGATTCCCCAAACGGGGCGTCAAGTGTAACAGGTACCACTCTAAAAACTGCAAAGATGAAACAAACTCATTCGACGGCATTCCTACTGCTGGCCATACTCTTCGTAGTATGCTTCGTATCCTCCAACCTTTTTGCGAGTAAGATTGTCTGTATCCTGGGCGTAAACCTGCCCGGCGCAGTCATTGTTTTTCCCCTGTCCTACATCATCGGCGACTGCCTCACGGAAGTCTGGGGCTACAAAAAGGCCCAGCTGGTCATCTGGACGGCCTTTGCGATGAACCTGCTCGTCGTTCTTTTCGGACGGCTCATCGTGCATCTACCGGCTGCCACCTTCTGGGACGGTGGAGAACACTTCGACTATCTGTTCAACCTGGCCCCGAGGATCGCCGCGGCTTCACTGCTGGCCTTCTGGGTGGGTTCTACGCTCAATTCCCTGGTGCTCAGCAAGATGAAAGTGGCAGACAAGGGGAAACGCTTCGGCATCCGCGCCATCCTCTCCTCTATCGTCGGAGAAAGTGCGGATTCGCTGGTTTTCATGCCCATCGCCTTCATCGGCACCCCCATCGCCTCCCTGCTGCCCATGATGTTGGCGCAGGTCAGTTTCAAGGTAGCATACGAAATTGTCATCCTGCCCCTCACCGCCGTCATCGTCCGCCGCCTCAAACAATATGAAAATACCGACACCTTTGATACCAACATTTCCTATAATCCGTTCAATTTATCATGAAAACGCGCGCCGAAGAGGGCTTGAAGGCCCTGGGAAAAAAAATTCAATACAAAGCAGGCTATAACCCTGAGGTGCTCGAAGCCTTCGAGAACCTGCACCCGGAAAACGACTACTGGGTCCGCTTCAACTGCCCGGAATTCACCAGCGTCTGCCCCGTCACCGGACAACCGGACTTCGCGGAAATCCGCATCAGCTACATCCCGGCCCAGAGAATGGTGGAAAGCAAGAGCCTGAAACTCTATCTGCTGAGCTACCGCAACCACGGCGCATTCCACGAGGACTGCGTCAATATGATCATGAAGGACCTCATCGCCCTGATGCAGCCCAAATACATCGAGGTCACAGGCTTCTTCTCCCCCCGCGGCGGCATCAGCATCCACCCCTATGCCAATTATGGCCGCCCCGGCACCAAGTACGAAAAACTCGCCGAGCAGCGGCTCTTCGATTACGAGCCCTAGGCCCCGGCGGCGCCCTTCTTTGCGAATACGGAATATTTTTGCTAAATTTCGCGGTTAATTTGATTATCCGTGCATTACGACGTTTTTATTAGCTATTCTCGCAAGGACGGCAAGGCCGCCAAGGCGATCTGCGACGCCCTGTCGAATGCTGGGCTCAGCTACTTCATCGACCTTGAAGGCATCAGCGGAGGCGCGAATTTTCCTGATGTGCTGGCCAAATCCATCGACGCTTCCTCCGTCTTTCTTCTGCTGGCGGGCAAGAATTCATACGCTTCCAAATTCACGATGTCCGAGGTGCTCTATGCGTTCAACCATAAACGCACCGGTTGCATCATCCCCTGGCTGCTTGACGAAGAACCCATGCCCGCCGACATTGAATTCCTCCTCGGGAATGTCAACTGGCTGGACAGCCGCACCAACACGCTGGACGAACTAGTAGAAGCCATCCGGCAGGCCATCACCAATCCCTCGATGGGCGTGGGGAAATGGAAAAAGGATAGAGGTTGGCAGAAATGGCTGTTTCTCCTTGCTATTCCCCTCATTCTGGGCGGCATCGGCGTCTATACCCAGCTGCAGAAGAAACGCGCGGAAAGTGCCGTGGCCGCGGATGTCAGCGCCTTTCAGGGGCGCATTGCCCGGGCAGACTCCCTAATCCGGCATTCCGCCGTCCTTAAAAACCAGCCCAATACCGTAGAAACCACTCCGCTGCAGATTGCATCGCTCAAGGAAGCGGATGCCTGCCTCGATGTTTCCGACAGCATCGCCGCCTGCTACCACGGGACGCCGGACGCCTACCGTTTCAGTGAATCGACGGCGGGACGACACCGGACGGTCAAAACCCGGCTGGATTCGATGTACACGGTTTGGCTTAATCAAGCCCGCGACGCTTACGGCTTCTGGCAGGATAGTCCCGCAGAAGCGGAATATGCGCTGATGTGCGCCGAATATGCCCTTTCCATTAAGGAAAGCAGCGAATTGCGCGAAATGAAAAACAAACTGGACAAAATATGACAAAGCGATTCGTCCTTACACTGATTACTTTCTTCCTTGTACAGGGGATTTGCCTGGCCGGCATCTTTGAAGACCGCTGCAAACGGGCCGAAGAGCTGCGTGCCCAGAAAAACTGGACCAAGGCGATTGAGGTGTTGCAATCCGCCAAAAAAGTAGCCGGCATCACTCCGTCGCAGATCGATGAAGCCGACCGCCGCATCCGTCAGTACAGAAATGAAATGTATAAATCCAAGGAATTGCGGCTCGCGGAGACCAAGATGGTCGCGGAGGCTGCAGGGGCGGCGCAGCGGATCGGGGTGACCGCCGGTCAGCGGTGGACGGTCAGCCAGTGCCCGCAATGGTGCGTTGCCTCGGCGGAATCCGAAGCCCTGCTCGTTACGGTGGAGCCCAATCCAGAACGCACGCCGCGCAGTGGCTTGATTGTCGTCTCGATGGGCAAAATCACGGCGACGCTGGAAGTCGAACAGGAAGAGCGTCCGCTGGTGTCCACGAACATTGTCATCCGTACCGTGCCGGAGAAGGCCCTCATCCGGGTCGACGATGAACAGGCTACGCTGAAAAACAAATGTACGCTGTCGGAAGGCCGGCATATCATCCGGCTGGAAAAGGACGGTTATATGCGTAAGGACACCGTCGTGACCATCTGCCCGTCGTCCCCGTCGGATACGACCTACCATTTTACCCTGACGCGGGAATTCGCCACCCTTTCCGTCAATATCACAGCGGTGCCTGGCTACGAATTCACGAACCTGCCCGTACTGGAAATCAACGGTAACAACGTGGACCTGCATCCCAGGGACCTGAATGACTTCGACAAGGACCAGCCGATTGCCTGGTACTCCTTGTACAAAGGCAACGAAATCCCGCTACGCTATTCCGATGACTACATCGTAAAAGTGTCCGCCGACGGGTTCCACACCCAGACTCGCTCCATTGTCCTGGACCGGGAAAACAACCATATGGTCCTGTCGTTCGAACTGGCGCCCCTTTGCGGCACCCTTTCCCTGGCCGATGAAGAAAACGCGACGGGCGCCCTGGTCTTCATTAATGACCAGAAAGCCGGAAGCATCCCGTTCACGGGGAAGGTGCTGCAGTGCGGCGATTACAAGGTGAGGGTGGTCAAGCCGGGATACAGGACGGCGGAAGACGAATTCAACATTACGATCGACCGCGACCAGGAAACGGCTCTGAGAATCAGCATGTTCCCCTTCAGTTCGTATTACATCACCTCGGAACCGGCCTATTGCAAGGTGTTCGTGGACGGCGTTGCGGCGGGAACGACCCCCGTCTCTCTCCCGATGAAGGAAGGAGAGCATGTCCTGACCATCTCAAAAGACGGTTATTTCCCTGAGACCCGGACGATTAGTACGGATCTTTCCCAACATTCCCACCCCGTCGAGGTGACCCTGGAAAAAACCTATCCGCTGAACGTCCGCTCCGCAAAAGAATCGTATGACCTGATCATTGCCAAAGGGAAGGGGAATAACAAGAAGGTGTACTACGACACGCTTTCCACACCGGTCACCGTGCAGCTTCCCCTAAGCAAAGAGCGCTACAACGTCAAACTGATGCGCTACGGAAAGCGCTGTATGTACCGCGGAAAATTCCGCTTCGACGACCCGAAGAAAAACGAGCTCAACCTGCTGGCCTGGACGCCCGGCGTTACCCTGCTGAGTGCGGACTGGTACCTGCTGCGGCCGCCGATGTTTTCATACACCGATGACAAGACCGCCCCTGACGCCCCCACGGCCTTCAATTACAACCGGCTGGCGGATATCAATGTAGGGACCATTCCCGTGCTCCGCGGTCTTTCTACCACCCTCGCCAAGGGAAGCCTGTTCTGGGAAGACTGGGGAGCGACCCGTGCGGAAACCGACCCCGCCAGCCCCAAGGTGATTCCCGCCCTGACGATTCTCTTCCTTAACGGCGACTTCCGAATGGGCGGCGCCATCTTCCAGTATATGGACGTCAATCTGCTCGCTTCCTACGCCTGGTATCCCAATCTGAGCAGCATCCTGCAGTTCTCACATATGTCCGGACACGATATTTTCTTCGGACTGGAACTCAATTCGCGCGTTCCCATCTTCAACCTTCACCTCAAGGCGGGATTGCAGGCGTTCTACGGTCAGGGGAATATCCTGCGTCCGGGGACTTACAAAATCGATATCCAGCAGGCCTATACCGTTCCCGTCCAAAAATTCTGTTTCGTCATATCCGCCGGCTTCACCCTCGGGACGCACAAGACCCGCGGACAAAACCTACTGCGAATCTTTTAAACGATGATGAAAGGAATCTCCCCCTGTTCAAAACTGAAACTGCTGATCCAGCGGGCACTCTCCAAGGGCGGCCTTTCCCAGTTCCTCGTACCGTTCGGGATGGCGGTACTCACCTGGCTGCTCTTTGTCGCTACGCTGCAGCTAATGCTCAACGCCGGCGCCACCACGATGCAGCAACTTCAGGCGCTGCGTGACAATCTGGAGGATTATGACATTTTTGAAATTGCTTTCTTCCATTTGTTCAGCAGCGGCGACATCGACCAGATGACGGTCGGCCCGGGCTGGCTCGTCGTCATTATCGGCGCCCTGCTCGTAGCGGCGGTCACTTCCGTCTTCACCAATTTTTTTGGAAAACTCGCCAGCGACTACCTGGAAGGGCGCTCCGACTACCGGGTTGACGGGCATACCGCCATTATGGGCTTCAACCCTGCGGTCCCCGAACTAATTCTCCGGTTGATGAAAGAGGGACGGGAGGGATATTTTCTCGTTTTGACGGGCGATGTGCAAGCGGCGCGGAACGCCTTGCAATCGGCGCTCGGCAAAAAGCGGATGCGGAGCGTACTGCTCCTGAACGGCGATATCGCATCGACGGAAGACATAAAACGGATGCGCATTGCCCGGGCATCCGAACTGCATATCGCAGCGGATATGTGCGACCCTGCCGATGCACGGGATGAAAAATGCATCCGCTGCCTGGAACATGCCGGGAAAGCGGCGGCGGGCCGGAATGGGCTCCCCTGCTTCCTGCTGCTGGAGGGCAGTGCGATGCTGCCCGCACTGCAGGTAATGGATACCGTTCCTGCCTCCCTGGCCATGTTCCCGATGAGTCAGTCCGGGATGTGGGCTCACAAACTCTTCCTGGGGAAAGAGGCTACGCCGCTGGAGGGAACCGCGGGAATCGGCCCCGACTCCCCCGACCACGTGCACATCATCCTGATCGGGATGAACGACTACGCGTTGGCGCTCGCCCGGGAAGCCGGTCACCTCGCCCATTACCCCAACGCCGTACTTTCTTCGGAGCTACGCACCCGCATTTCCTTCATCGACCCGGCTGTTGCAGAAGGGATGAAACGGCTGGAATGCGAAACGAAAGGCCTGTTCTCCCTGTGCCACAGACGCTTTGTTCCCGGCGATATGCCCGTGCGGGAAGCCGCGTGGGAAGTGCCTTCGCAAGCCCATTTGGGCGAAGAATTTATGGACCTTGAATGGGAATTCATCGAAGGTTCGGCCTGCGACCGGAACATCCGGCAGTACCTGGAAGAATGCGCCACGGATGCCCATTGCCGCCTGACGGTGGCCGTCTGCCTGCCGGATGACGCCCTGTCACTGGAAACGGCGGTCAACCTGCCGGATTCCGTACTGGCATCCGCCCTGCAGATTCCGGTCCTCCAAAAACGCGGGGACGCCACGGTCAACCTGATTTCGTCGGGCCAAACGGTCAATCAACGCAAGTTCAAGAATCTCAAGGCTTTCGGCATGGAATCCGTGGCCTGTGACCTGCCCTTCATCCAATCCCTCATTGCGCTTGCCTCCTTACTGGAAAAGTCCCCTGGAAGCGGCTGGGAAATCCCTTCCAAATCCGAAGCTGCAAAACTTTGGTCCAATCTCTTCAGTATGGCGCACAGCTATACGAAAAAGAGGAGCGCCGATGCCGCCCTCGCCTGGCAGGGAGACTTGGAAGAAGTGCTCGCCCGCACGGAACACGCCCGCTGGAACGCGGAACAATTGCTGCTGGGATTCCGGCCTCTGAGCCGGGAAGAACAGGCCTATGTCCTGGAGCGGGAAGAATCCTTCGCCGACCGCAAGGCGGAACTCAAGCGGGAAAAAATGGCCCACCTGGACATCTGCTCCTGGGAACGCCTGCACGAAATCGACAGGGCTTCCGTTGCATATGATTTCAATTTGGTACGACAACTACTTGGCAACTAACCTTCTATGGCAAACAAACCGATGAATACCGAACTGCTGGACCGCGCGATTATTTTTGCGGTCCGTGCACACGCGGGCACCGAGCGCCGCGGAAAAGGCTTCCCCTATATCGTTCACCCGATGGAAGCGGTAGAAATCGTCGCGACGATTACCGCGGACCAGGAACTGCTGGCAGCAGCCGCGCTGCACGACACCGTCGAGGATACGGACGTGACCGTCGATCAGCTTCGCGCCGAATTCGGCGACCGCATCGCCGCCCTGGTGGCCTCCGAAAGCGATGTCGTAATGGCGGGGGTCAGCGAAGAAGACAGCTGGCACACGCGCAAAAAAGCGGCCATCGACCGGCTGGCGGCGGCGTCGCACGATGCCAAAATCGTCGCGCTGGGCGACAAACTCTCGAATATGCGCGCGATTGCCCGCGACTATGCCGTCAAGGGCGACGAACTGTGGAAAATCTTCCACGCGAAGGACCCGAAGGACCACGAATGGCATTACCGCGGCTTGGCGGACTCCCTGCGCGAACTCTCCGACACCTTTGCCTTCAAGGAATTCGAAGCGCTGATCGACCAGGTATTCGGCAAGCGCTAAAGCCGCTCCAGCAACTCCCGAACAATCGCGTAGGAACTGTCCCCGAGATCCTTCCAGAAAGAAGCGTAACTGGTTTTCTGGGTGGCGGCGTCCGTATGCACGTCGCTGATGAGGCGAATGCTCAGGAACGGGACGCCGTAATGCAGGCAGACCTGCGCAATGGCGGCCGATTCCATATCTACGGCGAGCGCATCCGGGAAATTCGCAAGTACGGCCGCATCCTCTTCGGGACTGACGAAAAAGCGCTCTCCGGTACAAACCAGTCCCACATGCATCCCGTGATCGTATTCAAGGTTGCGGGCCACGGAAAGCAGATGGGGATCGGCATCAAAGCGCTGCGGAAGACCCTGTACCTGACCGGGGAGGTTTCCCTCGCCGCACCACACGTCGTGATGCGCGGTCTGCGCCCCGATCACCACGTCGAAAACCTCCATTCCGGGCGCGAGGGCACCGGCACAGCCGGAATTGATGATACAGTCCGGCCGCTCCGTCAGAATCATTTCTGTCGCCAGCCTTGCCGCCGACACCTTCCCGATGCCGGAACGCCTTACTCCTTTGATGCCCGCCCGCTGCAACGCCTCGTACTCAGAGGTCATCGCTACGATTAATCCGATATTCATAGGGGCAAATTTACGGGATTATTTTGAAAAATAGGGGAAGTTGCGTAAATTTCGCCCTCAAATGAAAGAACAAAAGATTTACAACTCACTGACGGAACTGGTGGGCGGAACTCCCCTGCTGCGCATTTCCGGTCTGGAGGGCCTGAAGGCCGATATCCTGGTCAAACTGGAATATTTCAATCCCGGTGGCAGCGCCAAGGACCGCATCGCCCTGGCCATGATCCGGGACGCCGAGCAAAAAGGCATCCTGAAGGCCGGCGCAACGATCATCGAGCCGACGAGCGGAAACACGGGCATCGGACTCGCCTGGGTGGGCCGCAGCCTCGGCTACAAGGTCATCCTGACGATGCCGGAAACAATGAGCCGTGAACGCAGGAGCCTGCTCAAGGCACTCGGCGCACAAATTGACCTCACCCCGGGCGGCGAGGGGATGAAAGGCGCCATCGCGCGCGCCGAAGCGATTCGGGACAGCACCCCCGGCGCCGTCATTCTCGGCCAGTTCACCAACCCCGCCAATCCCGCCATTCACGAAAAGACGACCGGCGAGGAAATCTGGACCGACACGCAGGGCCGCGTCGATGTCTTCGTGGCCGGCGTAGGCACCGGCGGCACCGTCAGCGGCGTGGGCAAAGCGCTGAAAAAGCACAATCCCGCCGTGGAAATCGTCGCCGTCGAGCCGGAGGGGTCCCCTGTCCTGTCCACCGGAAAAGCCGGAAAACACGGCATCCAGGGCATCGGCGCCGGCTTCGTTCCGGACACCTACAGCCCGGCGGTTGTCGATGCCGTCCTGACCGTTGCGGACGACGACGCCATTCGCGGCGCCCGGATGCTTTCCGCCTGTGCAGGCCTGCTCGTGGGCATTTCCTCCGGCGCGGCCTTCAGCGCGGCACTCCGCCTCGCCCGGCAGGACGCATACGCCGGCAAGACCATCGTCGCCCTGCTGCCCGACGGCGGCGAGCGCTACCTCTCCACCCTGCTTTTCGCTTTTGAAGAATATCCTCTGTAATGCAAACATCGATCAATAGCACGAAAGACCATCTGCGGACGATGATGGACAGCGTCAAGGACGCCGTCTTCCCCGATTACAGCGATACCAAACCCGAAGTGGCCGCCTCGCGCATCGGCGCGGAACTGATGGCCGTCACCGATCCCGCCGTTTCCGCGGCGTTCCTGAAAGAACTGCCGAAAATCAAACTGCTGCTCGCGACGGACGTCGAAGCCATCGCCGCGAACGACCCAGCCGCTTCCAGCCGCGAAGAAATCGTCTACTGCTACCCTGCCGTCACGGCGATGCTCTACTACCGCACCGCACACGTGCTTTATACGCTCGGCGTAAAAGTGCTGCCGCGGATGCTGACGGAATACGCGCACAGCGTCACCGGCATCGACATCCACCCGGCCGCTACCATCGGCGAATCCTTTGCCATCGACCACGGAACGGGCATCGTCATCGGCGAAACGGCGATTATCGGCAAGCGCGTGACACTCTACCAGGGCGTGACGCTCGGCGCAAAGAATTTCCGCTACGACGAGAGCGGCCGTCCGGTCAATGTCCCGCGGCATCCCGTACTCGGCGACGACGTCACCGTCTACTCGAACACCTCGATTCTCGGGCGCGTGACCATCGGCTCCGGGGCGATTATCGGCGGCAACATCTGGCTCACGCACTCCGTGCCGGAGCACGCCCGCGTGCTGCAGAGCCGTTCCCGCGAGAGTTTTTCCGACGGCGCAGGCATTTAACCGGGTATTTGCAAGTCCGAAAAATCTTCTTACCTTTGCAGTCCCGAATCCCGGGCGCTTTAGAGCACCTGCCTTACAAGCAGGGGGTCGGCGGTTCGAATCCGTCTGCGCCCACTTCCCCTTTTATTTTTCGATTACATTTGATATTTTCGCGCTACGGAAGCGGCTCGCCCTTCGGAAGCGGGGCGTCCCGCAAACACGGGAAACGATGAAAGCGATTCAGAAGACCAATGCGGCACGGCTGTTGGAAACGGCCGGAATTCCGTTTGAACTCCTGCCCTACGAGGTGGATGAAAACAACCTCGCAGCGGAGCACGTGGCGGAACAGCTCGGCGAGCCCATCGAACAGGTATTCAAGACGCTGGTGCTCCGCGGAGACCGCACAGGGCTCTTTGTCTGCGTCGTGCCCGGCAATATGGAAGTGGACCTGAAGGTCGCCGCCAAAATCTCCGGCAACAAATCCTGCGCAATGATTCACCTCAAGGAACTGTTTCCGGAAACCGGCTACATCCGCGGCGGCTGCTCCCCCATCGGCATGAAAAAGGCCCTGCCCACGTTCATCCACGAATCGGCGTTGCTCTACGACGACATCTTCGTCAGCGCAGGCGTCCGGGGCCTCCAGTTGAAAATCAACCCGGAAGCACTCATCCGCTTTACCGGCGCCGGGATATACCCGCTCTAGGAAGCGAAACCCGCTATACCAAACAGCGGAAACCCTATGAAAAAACGCAAACTCTTGAGTATCATCGCGGCGCTCTTTGTCGCAGCCGTGCCGGCCCTGGCCGTTTTTACGGGAATGGACTTGGACGTAACCCTGTCCAACCTGCGCCGGGAACTCGCCCATGATTACAGGCATAAATCCCTGACACAGGCGCAATTGCAGGGCAAATACGAAGCCCAGCACCGGCAGATGGTGGATATCGTCAAGAAGTGCAACGACCTGTCGCTGATGCTGTACTCCCAAAAGCAGGACTACACCTTCGACATCAGTTACGCGCTGGAAAAGGTCTGCGAGGAATACGCGGATTTCAACAAGAACCGCACGCCCTACGACCGGATTGTCGCCCGCCTGGATATAGAAATCAACCGCTACGCCCGCCTGATCGAGTCGCTGCGCCGCCTGCCCCCGGAGTTGCAGGACGTAGAAGTCGTACCGGACAGCCTGGCCTATCACAATGATACCCTCGATGCCCACCTGCAGCACAACGAAAGTCTGCTGCAACATGCACTGGACGAGCAGGTAGCGGTGGTGCTGACCAATCCGGCGTTCATCCTGAGCGCCCCCGGTCAGGCAGACCGGGACACCTGTCTTTTCTATGCCTCCGAACTGCTGAAACTGTTCGCGGACTCCCGCGACATGGCCATCACCGACAGTATCCATTACCGCGAAGCCAACTTGCGTATGGAGGAATCCTACAAGTACGCAAGGGACTACTACGGCATCCTGGAAAAGAAGGTATTCATAGAGGGGCAGACGCCCTGGCGGACCATTCTGAAAAATCCCGGCGAATACTGGGAGGAGACCCGCAGCGCCCTGGCGGACAAATACAATATCTCCGCCCTCCAGGAAGCCTTCCGGGACCAGCACATCGGCTACACCGAGGAAGAGCTTGTCAATGACAACCAGCTCGCCAACTCGATGAAGGTCTACTGGTTGCTCATGTACCTGGTATCCTTCTTCGTGATCTGGGGCATCAGCGCCCTTCTGTTGCTGCCGGTCTATCGCTTCGTAAAGCCGATTGGCAAACGGATTGCCCGGGAACAAAAGCCCTATCTGGCCCTGCTGCTGGGCTGCGTCCTGTTTGTGATCCTCAGTTACGAGAGCGTCGATGACGACATCGTGCGCAAAGCCATCAGCATTATGCAAACCTTCATCGGACTGCTGATGGCCATCAATACGGCCCTGCTCATCCGGCTGGAGCCGGCAAAACTCCGCAGCAGCATACTGATTTACATCCCCACCATTTTCTCGGCGATGTTCGTCATCAGCTGCCGGGTCCTGTTCGTGCCCAATGCCTTCCTGAACTTCTTCTTCCCGCCGTTGCTCCTGTGCTTGGCCCTGTGGCAGCTGACGACCAATTTGCGGCGGAGCCGAAAGGCGGAGAAGACCGATGTAATCATCGGCTGGGTTTCCTTCGGCATTACCGCCATTGCCATGCTGTTCAGCTGGTCCGGCTACATTTTCCTGGCCCTCATCATCCTGGTATGGTGGTACTTCCAGCTGGCACTCATCCTCGCCATCGCCTCCGTGTGGGACCTGACCCAACTCTACAAGGAAATGCGTCTGGAGAAGAGGTTGGCGGAATATAAGGCCAAAATCACCTACGTGACAGGACCGGCCAAGGAAAAACTGATGTTCGGCGCCACCTGGTTCTACGACCTGATCCGGGAAGTGCTCATCCCCGTCCTAGTGATGTACTCCCTCCCCCTCTGCATTTACTGGGCGTTGCATATCTTTGAATTTAACGACTTGTACAACCAGATTTTCGACGAGCCTTTCTTCCGTCAGGGCGGCCCGGACGGATTCCGGATTTCCCTCTACAGCCTGCTGCTCATAGCCGCGGTATTCGTCGTGTTCCGCTACGTCAACAAAGCCATCCACACCCTTTGGCAGAGCTATAAATACCATCGTTTCCTCCGCAAATACAATCGCAAGAGCGTGCGCAGCAATGAAATCAACCTGTCGCTGGGCAACAGCCTCATCAGCGTCTTCGTCTGGTTTGTCTACGCGGACTTCGTCATCATTACCCTGAACATCCCCACCGGCTCGCTCGGACTCATCGCCGGCGGTCTGTCTGCCGGTATCGGTCTTGCCCTCAAGGACATCATCAACAACTTCATCTATGGCCTCCAGCTGATGGGCGGACGCCTGCGGGTAGGCGACTGGATCGACTGCGACGGCGTGCGCGGCAAGGTGACGGACATCAATTACCTGACCACCCTGGTGGAGACACTCAACGGCACCCAGGTGGCCTTCCTGAACTCGGATCTCTTCGGAAAGAGTTTCACCAACTTGACGCGCAACAATTCCTACGAAATGACCATCGTCAAGGTGGGCGTAGCCTATGGAACCGACTTCCAGAAAGTAAGGGATGCGCTGGAAAAAGGTCTGGAAGTCCTACGGAAAAAAGACGCCTACGGCCGGGACATCGTCGAGCCCAATTACGGCATCTATATCCGCTTCGACGACTTTGGCGAGAGCTCCGTCAACGTAGCCGTGCGCCAGTACGTCCTGGTACCGGAGCAAATCGAATATGTCTACCAGTGCAAGGAGATTATCTACCGCGTCCTCAAGGAGAACGACATTACGATTCCGTTCCCGCAGCGGGATGTGCATATGATTCCCAGCGGGAAGTAGCCCCGCAGGCCTCGGCACAGCGGATGCCGTCGAGGGCGCTGGAAACGATTCCGCCGGAATAGCCGGCGCCCTCGCCGCAAGGATAAAGCCCCGGAACGGACAAATATTCCAGCGACTCGGGGTCGCGGGGAATGCGTACCGGCGACGAAGTCCGCGACTCCACCCCCAACAGCAGCGCCGCGTTGGTATAATAGCCGCGCAGTTTCACCCGCGGGAACACCTTCTGCAGGCGCTGCGCCACCATCGGCGGCAAAAGGGAATGCAGCGGCGCCGAGATGACCCCGGGATGATAGGAAGTGGGCGGCATCGCCTTCGACACCTTCCCCAGGCAGAAATCCTCCATCCGCTGCGCAGGGGCTGCAAAGGGATGCTGCGGGTCGCCCTTCCCCCGGTTTGCGGTGCACCAGCGGTACATATCCCGCTCGACGCCCCGCTGGAAATCGGCCAGCCGCAGCGGCGAATCTCCCGGCACATCCTCCGGCTCAATGCTCACCACCACGCCGGCATTGGCGAATTTCCCGTTGCGCGCGGAATTCGACATCCCGTTCAGCACGACAGTCCCCTCTTCGGTCGAAGATGGCACCAGAATCCCGCCGGGGCACATACAGAAGGAAAACACGCCGCGTCCGTCCACCTGCTCCACGAAGGAATATTCGGCGGCCGGCACGCCCGGCTTCCACTGCCCGTGATACTGATGCCAGTTGATTTTCTCCTGCGGATGCTCCACCCGTACGCCGAGCGCAAAGCCTTTCGCCTCCAGCGCCCAGCCCTTCGAAAGCAGCAGTTCGTAGATATCCCGCGCCGAATGGCCGCAGGCAAGAATCACCTTCCAGGCCCGATAGGACGCGCCATCCGCACAGGTCAGCGTAAAATCCCCGTCCGCACCGGAAATCTCCGTCACACGGCTGTTAAAATGATATTCCCCGCCTTTCTCTACAATGCGCCGACGGATATTCTCCACAATCGCAGGCAACTTGTCGGAACCGATATGCGGGTGCGCGTCGATCAAAATGTCCGGCGATGCGCCGAACTCCACCAGCGCATACAGGACCTCGCGGATATCGCCGCGCTTGGTGGAACGCGTATAAAGTTTTCCGTCGGAAAAGGCGCCGGCGCCGCCCTCGCCGTAGCAATAATTGGAATCCGGATGGAGGACGCCGGAAACGGAAAGCGCCGCCATATCGGCCTTGCGCGCGTGCACATCCTTGCCCCGCTCCAAAATCACCGGCTTAAGCCCCAGCGACAAGAGGCGCAGCGCCGCAAACAGGCCCGCAGGACCCGCGCCGACAACCGCCACCGCAGGCGCCCCGTGCACATCTTTGAGTTCCGGCAACACGAACGCCTCCGGCTCCTCTCCGGGGCCATACGCCTCGTAGCGATAGCGCCAGCAGGGTTCCCGTCGCGCGTCGATGGACCGGCGCCGCAGCACCCACTTCATTCCCCCGGCCTTCGCCTCAATCTCCTTCAGCCTCGGCTCCCGCCCCAAAGGACAACTTATCTCAAATTCTTTCATCGCACATTCTTAACTTCGTTACCCCTAATAATACGATTTGTAATGCGCAGGGGCGTTGAAGAGGAAGCCGATGCGCAGGCTGACGGGCGGCACGCCCCCGGCCACGCAGTCGCACAGCGCCTCGTCAAAGCCGTAATGAAACTGCAGGAAGAGCCGCGGCAACTTCGGATGAAACTGCCAGGAACCCTCCGCCGTCACATTGGCGATGGACTTGTTGCCGATCGGCGTCACAAACACGTCGGCCCCCAGTTTCCCGTTGTCATAACAATAGCCCACGGTCACATAGCCCAGATAATAGAGGAACAGGTCTTGCGTAAACATCTTCTGCCGCCGGGCGTGGTCCCCGACCCCCGCACTGAAGCCCGCCCGGGCACTCACCACCAGGTCCGAATTCCCCCAGTTCTTGTCCCAGACCAGTTTCAGGTAATTCATGCCCCGGCTGTAATCGTCCTTCTCCGGCGTCGAGCGCGGATTCCCGAAATACGGCCGCCCGTTGGAACGGTGCTCATAGCCCGTAATCAGGCGGTTCCCCTTGCCCAGGTCCCCCTCGAAATAGAAGCCAGGCATATACATATTGTCCTTGAACGGAGAAGATTTCCCGAACGCATTCCACACCGTCAGCTGGGTATAGGCCACGTAGAATTGCCACTTGGGGTTGATGTCGATGGGATGCAGCTTCACGCTCAGCTGGAACTTGATATCGGCGTTATCCTTGGTCAGCGCGCGGTCCAGCGGCATTCCGAAGGTAATATAACTGTCCCGGTACATCGACAGCAGCGGATGCTTCAGCGCAAAACAGGGCTGCAGCGCAAGCAAGAACACGAAAAAGAGAATCCAGCGTTTCATTTCTGCAAGGAACGGTCAGTCAGGAGCGCCGCCACCACATTCGTCTGGGAATTGAGCAGCGTCGCCGGAATGTCAATAATGGTGCCGATAATCATCACCACACCCACCAGCGAAGGGTCTACGCCCACCAGCGCGCAAATCAGCAGGTCGCCCGTCACGCCCCCGTTCGCCACCGCACCGGAGACCACGGCCGCCAGCACGGCGATACCGATGCACGCGGGAGAAGGTGTCCCCATCCCGCAGAACGCCATCAGGAACGCCACCTTCAGCACCGCCCCGGCGACAGACCCGGCCTTGAGCAGATTCGTCGCCAGCGGAACGACGGCACCGGAAACGCTCTCGTCGACGCCCATCCGCCGGGCCGCTTCGATATTGCCGGGCATCGCCACGGAACTCGAGGCCGTCGCCAGCGCCGTCAGCGAAGGCGGCACGATATGGCGCCAGAACGCCGCAAAACCCGCTTTTCCGCGCGTCAGCAGCACCAGCGCAGGATTCACCACGGCGAACAGCAGGAACGCCAGCAGCGCGTAAAGCCCGAACACTTTCAGGTAGCCGCCCAGCACGCTCGCACCGATTTCCGCCACGGAAGCGGCGAAGTAGCAGCCCAGACCGACGGGCGCCAGCACCATCAGGTAATCCATCGCCCGCATCACCGCCTCATTGCAGGCGTCGAGCGCCCGGGCCATCGGCGCCCCCTTCTCTCCCGCCGCGGAAATGCCGGCGCCGAGCAGCGCGGAAAAAATCATCAGCGGCAGGATGCTGTATTTCGAAAAGAGCTGCGGAAAATCCGGCACGGAAAACGCCGACACCAGCGCATCCGCCCGGCTCTGGGCAGGTAGGACGGCATCGGAGAAGGAAAGCCCCGCTGCGGCGAGCGGTCCGGAGCACAGCACGCAAAGGTAGCCGGCCAAACCGTACAGCAGCCAAATCCCCAGGAAAACGATGCCGGAACGCAGCAGCAGGGACCCCAGGCGCCCGCCCGAACGCAGGCGGCAGAAGGAAAGCGCGATGCTGCAGAACACCAGCGGGATAACCAGGGAAAAGAGCAGGTTCAGGAAAATATCGCCGAAGGGCTTGAGGTACGGGGCGGCAGCGGGCCAGAAGGCGCCAATCAGGCCGCCAGCCAGCACACCGGCGAGCATCGCCAGCGTAGAAGCGTAATTTTTCAGGACAGCGTTCATCACAACAGGAATTCAAGCGTCGTTCCTTCGGCGCTCACGGTGAGTGCCGCCACGGCGCCCTCGATGAGCGGCAGGTTGATTTCCACATGCCCGGCGGGGAAACCGAAACAGACCGGAATCCCCAGGTCCTGCACATAGGGGCGCAGCATTGCCTCCATCGACGCAAACTTCAAATCCGGCTTGCAGGAAGTGAATCCGCCAAAGACGATGCCGCTGACATTGGCGAACCTCCCCTGCTTGACAAGCTGGTTCATCAGGCGGTCCACCGCGTGCATCGTCTCATCGATTTCCTCGATAAAGAGAATCACCGGCTCGTCGCGTGGGAAATCCCAAGCCGTGCCCATCAGCGCCTCCAGGGTAATCATGTTTCCGCCCACCAGAACGCCTTCCGCCTTGCCGGGAACATTGTCCGGATGCGGCGGCAGGTGATAGGACGGCGGGGTGCCGAAGAGCAGGCTGTGCAGGGTCTGGTTGCCGGGATTGTCGGCGCCGCGCTTCCAGAAATCATAGCACATATTGCCGTGAATGCTCATCACGCCGGCGGCCACGGAGGCCAGGTGGAGGTTGGTAATGTCACTGTAGCCGGTGAGCCATTTGGGATGCGCGCGGAATTCTGCCAGGTCCAGCGAATCTACCAGGTGGATGGCCCCATAGCCCCCGCGCGAGGGGATGATGGCCTTGATAGAGCTATCCCGCAACGCCCAGCGCAGGTCCGACAGGCGGACGGGCAGCGGCATCCCCTTCATCCCCAGATTGTCCTGGAGGCTGTCCGGATGAAAGACCCCGGCACCGAATACGGGCTCCAGTCCCCATTCCTTGATCAGGCGGCAGGCGCTGGCGACGGTCGTATCCTTCTCCGCCGAAGGGGCATAGGAAGGGGAAATCACCGCCACCTTGTCCCCCCGTTTCAAAAACGGGGGACGGATGCGCGCCGACGAATCCGGCCCGGCGCCGGGAAAAGCCGTCAATATCGCAAACAGAAGGGAAAACAAAGCCATATTCATAGTCTGCGAATCTACTCATTTTTCCCTATATTTGCAAGGATTATGCAGACCGATATTCTTGTCATTGGCGGCGGGGCTTCCGGCTTGATGGCAGCCCGGAGTGCGGCGGCACAGGCGCGTGCCGACGGCAGCCCGCTGCAGGTAACCCTGCTGGAAAAGATGCCGCGCCCGGCCCGGAAACTGATGATTAGCGGCAAAGGACGCTGCAACTTCACCAACGCCAAGGCCTGGAACGACTTCTCCACGCACATCGAGGAGGGCAGCCGCTTCGTCAAGAACGCCTTCTACGGCTTCGACAGCGCCGCCGCCATCGCCTTTTTCGAACGGGAAGGAATGAAGACCGTCGTCGAACGCGGCGACCGCGCCTTTCCCGCTTCGCACCACGCTTCGGATGTCGTCGATACGCTCGTTCGCTCCTGCCTGAGCGAAGGCGTAAAAATCGTCACCGACTGCACGGTAGCAGAAGTTTCCCTCGATGCCAAAGGCCGTTTCCTGGCCCGCTGCGCCGACGGCAGTGAATACCGCGCGCAAAAGCTGATTCTCGCGACAGGCGGCCTTTCCTACCCCGGAACGGGCTCTACCGGCGACGGCTACCGCTTCGCCGCGGCCTTCGGACATACGCTTACCCCGACCTTCCCTTCGCTGACCGCGCTGGTACCGGAGGGCTACAAAGACGGCGGCGGGAAAGCGCTGAAAGGGCATATTCCGCGTGAAACGCCCCTTTCCGCCCTCGGCGGGAAACTCTGCGGCGTGCAGCTCAAAAATATCGGCGCAAGGCTTTTTATCGGCGGCAATTGCGTAGAAGAACACTTCGGCGACGTGGATTTTACCGACGGCGGGCTCGAGGGACCGCTGGGCTTTGCGATGAGCCGGAAATGCGTCAAGGCGCTGCTTAACGGCAACAAGGCCTGCGTGGAACTGGACCTCAAGAGCGGCGTCCCCGCCGATGAATTCGCCGCACGCGTGACGGGCCTGTGGAAAGCGCAGGGCGGACGGCTGCGTGCCGTACTCGGCGCCCTGCTGCCGAGGGAACTGGTGCCCGCCTTCATCGCCGCACACGGGAACAGCGTGAAAGGGCCGGGAACCCTGGCGGCGGCGCTGCGCGGCTGGCGCTTCCCCATCGCCGGATTCGTGGGCTACGAACGCGCGGTCGTTACCGCCGGCGGCGTCCCTACCGCGGAAGTCAGCCCCAAAACGATGGAATCGCGGCTGCAAAAAGGTTTGTTCCTTTGCGGCGAACTGTTGGATATCGACTGTACTACAGGCGGTTACAACATCCAGACGGCGTTCTCGACGGGCGCGCTTGCGGGAAGGAGCGCCGCATCTTCCCCGGCCCTATAGGAATTTTCCGCATTTTTTTGCAACTTTGCCGAGATGATGAAACGCCATTATACCTTATATATTGCGGCCGCCCTGCTGGCGGTGTCGCTCTTTGCCTGCAAGAAGAACGAAGACAAAACGCTGCCTACCCTGAACGGGGACATTACCCTGATGCTGCCGGCCTATGTCACGGCCGATGAAACCTATGACGTCAAGCTCGGCGGGCAGTACCTCAAATCGACCGTCCACCGCAACGAAGAGGGCGGTATCGGCTACTACTTCTACAATTCCGTGCTCTACGACCGGGACACCGTCCGCTACGAGAGCCAGCCGCTGACGGACCCGGTGGAATACCACCTTGCCTTCAAGGACACCATCGGCACCTTCACGCTCACCTGCGGCGCCTTTGCCCAGAAATACTACACCGTCACCGATGTGGCCAGCCTGACGCTGGTGGACCCCAGGCCGGGCCGCAGCCTCACGGACTTCGAATACCACGACGGGGACCTCGCCTTCACTGACGCGCGCGACGGGCGCAACTACCTGGCCACCCGTATCGGCGGCAAATGGTGGATGCGGCAGAACCTGGGCTGGGAAGGGGCCGGACGCGCCTATCTCTCGTCGCTCAGGGAATACGCCAACGGCGGCACCTCCGCTATCTCGACGATTCTCGGCCGCTACTACAGCTGGGAAGAAGCGAAGAACGCCTGTCCGGAGGGCTGGACGCTCCCCGGCGCGCAGGACTGGGTGGATATGATCAGTGCTGTGGCCAATGTCGTCATCCCGGACGAAGGCGTCGACATCGACGGGGTTGCCGGCGGCCTGATGGCCAAAGCCGTCAAATTCAACGGGAAGCAGTTCTGGCAGTACTGGCGGGACGTGAACATCACGGACGCCTCCGCCCTGAGCGTGCTTCCCACCGGATACGCCATCAATACCGTGCCGGGCATCTACTCCTTCCACGGCTACGGCTCCTACGCGATGTTCTGGACGGGCAGCGAGGAGAACGGACGCGGCGTTTACCGCTATATCAACGAAAAACATCCCGTCCTGTACCGCGGACTGGCAGACAAATCTTCCTTCTGCGCGCCGGTACGCTGCATCAAAAACGCCGAATAATTCAAAAACATTCATACCATGAAAAAATCTCTCGTTATTGTTCTCGCCATCGTCGCGGTGCTCGCGATCTGGATGATCAGTGCTTACAACAAACTCGTCCGCGGCGAGGAAACCGTCAACAACGCCTGGGCACAGGTGGAAACCGCCTATCAGCGCCGTGCCGACCTGATTCCCAACCTGGTCGCCACCGTCAAGGGCTATGCCGCCCACGAAAGTGAAACCCTCGAGAACGTGGTCCGCGCCCGCGGATACGGCAACTCCACCGAACCGACTGAGGACAACGTTGCCGCCATCCAGCAGCAGGAAAGCGCGATTTCCTCCGCCCTGAGCCGTCTGCTTATGGTGGTGGAAGCCTATCCCGACCTCAAGGCCAACGAGAACTTCAAGGACCTGCAGGCCCAGTTGGAAGGCACGGAGAACCGCATCGCCGTGGCCCGCAACAACTACAACGATGCCGCCAAGGCCTGGAACACCCAGGTGCGCAGCTTCCCTGCGAACATCATCGCCGGCATCTTCGGCTTCGAGAAGAAAGGCTATTTCAAGGCTGACGAAGCGGCTGCGACCGCTCCTGTCGTCGCGTTCTAATTTTCGCCTTTTCCGCCTGTGAAGCGCCTGTTTCCGCTCCTTGTTCTCCTCCTGACGCCCCTTGCGGGACTTTGGGCGGAGATTCCCGATCCCCCGTCGCCGCCCCGGCTGGTCAATGACTTCGCGGGGGTGTTTACGCCAGCGCAGCGCGACAGTCTGGAGACGGTCCTGGTGGCTTTTGACGATTCCACCTCCAACCAGATTTGCGTCGTGACCGTCACGAGCCTGGACGGGCGGGATGTTTCCGACTACGCCGTCCGGCTGGGCAACAAGTGGGGCATCGGCTCCCACCGCAACAACGGACTGCTGGTCCTCTTCAAGACCCGCACCGGTGAAGAAGACTGGATCGACGTCAACATCCAGGTGGGTAAAGGGCTGGAAGGCGCCATTCCGGACGTCTATGCCTCCCGAATCATCCGCAACATCATGGGACCGCACCTGCGGGACCGGCGCGACGACTACTGGCGCGCCACGACCGCAGCCTGCGAAGAACTGATGAAACTCGCTTCCGGCGAGATTTCCGAGCCGCGGGACGGCGTAGATGAAGATGAAGACGACGTCGCCAACGCCATTGCCGCCATTCTCACATTCCTGATTTTTGCTTTTGTCATTTATCGTATTGTCAAAAGCTTCAAGAATTTCAATAACCGCTATGGCGGCGGCTCCAGCGGCGGAAGTTCCTCCGGCGGAGGTGGTTTCTTCGGCGGTGGTTGGAGCAGCGGCAGTTCGTCAGGGGGCGGCTGGAGCAGCGGCGGAAGTTCCTCCGGTGGAGGATTCGGCGGTTTCGGCGGCGGCTCCTTCGGCGGCGGCGGCGCCTCCGGTCGTTTTTAATAGATTTTGGTTATGCGTTTTAAAGGAACAGAATATAAATTAAAGAATGTGGCCACCGGCCGCATCTTCGACGACCAGGGCTGGACCCTGGCGGATCCCGAAGGCGGTGCGCCTTCCCTGGTACGGGCGGTCTACGCCAACAAGAACTTTACACCGCGCGAGGACCTGGACGGACTCTACCGCTATGCGGACTGGATGCCCATCAAACGCACCCTGCGCCGTTCCCACGCGCCCGTCACCTACCACAGCAAGGGGCTGGGCAAATATCTCGGCCTGGACAACCTGTACATCACTTTCTCCGGCTACAACCCGAAGATCGGTGCGGGAATGCCCACCTGCTCCTTCAAGGAGACGGAAGCCTACAGCGTCTGCGCCCGCCTGGCGAAGAACGAAAAGAGGACGCTGGTGGTCCAGAGCGCCGGCAACACGGCCCGCGCCTTTGCCCAGGTCTGCTCGGACAACGGCATTCCCATCGTCATCTGCATTCCTGCGGACAGCCTGCACGACATGTGGTTCCGCAAGAAGCTGGACGACTGCGTAAAGGTCATCGCCGTCCCCCACGGATGCGATTATTATGACGCCATCAGCCTGGGTGAGAAACTTTGCCAGAGCCCGGACTATTTTGCCGAAGGCGGGGCCAAGAATGTCGCCCGCCGCGACGGAATGGGCACCACGCTGCTCAGCGCCGTAGAGGTCATCGGCCGCATTCCCGACGCCTATTTCCAGGCTGTCGGCTCCGGGACCGGCGCCATCGCCGCCTGGGAGAATGCCTGCCGCCTGGAAGAAGACGGCCGCTTCGGCAAAAACAATATGAAAGTATATGTCGCGCAGAACTCCCCTTTCACGCTGATTCACGATTCCTGGAAGGCAGGCAGCCGCCAGATTATCGATATGAGCGCCGAGGAAGGACGCCGCGCGGCGGAGGTCATCGTGGCCAAAGTGCTGAGCAACCGCAAACCGCCTTACGCCCTGGCCGGCGGGCTCTATGATACCCTGAAGGACAGCGACGGAGACTGCTTCCTCGCCTCCAACGACGACATTGTGCAGTGGCTGCTCCGCTTCCGCAATCTGGAAGGCTACGACCTACTTCCGGCAGCATCCGCCGCCGTGGTGGCGCTTTCCAAGGCCGTGGAGGAAGGAAAGGTGGGCAAAGAGGACGTGGTGATGCTGAACTGCACCGGCGGCGGGATGCTGCTGGCCAAGGAGAAAGGCTATGTGCTGCGTGAGCCCGACCTCATCTTCGCGCCGGACGCCCCGGCGGAGGAGATCATCAAGGCGGTTAATAAACTTTAATTTTGTTACCGGGTGGCGTCATACCCCCGTTGCCGGAACGGATGCGGCCGACGAGTCTGGATGACTATGTCGGGCAGGCGCATCTTGTAGGGAAAGGCTGTATCCTCCGGAATATGATCGACAGCGGGTCGCTGTCCTCCTTTATCCTCTGGGGGCCTCCGGGGGTAGGCAAGACGACGCTGGCGCGCATCATCGCCGGGAACCTGGGCCGGGAATTCCATACCCTTTCCGCCGTGAGCGCTGGGGTGGGTGATGTCCGCAAGGTCATCGAATCCGCCGGGAAGGCCTCTCTGTTCAATGCGGGCGGCGCGCCCATTCTCTTTATCGACGAGATTCACCGCTTCAACAAGGCGCAGCAGGATGCCCTGCTGGGTGCCGTGGAGGCGGGGACGGTCATCCTGATCGGCGCGACGACGGAGAACCCCTCCTTCGAGGTGATTACTCCCCTGCTTTCGCGCTGTCAGGTCTTTGTCCTCAAGAGCCTGGAAGCCGACGACCTGCGTATCCTCTTGCACCGTGCCCTGGAAAAGGACGCCGTGCTCGCCCCCCTGGGCATCCAGTTGCGCGAGGACGAAGCGCTCCTGCGCCAGAGTGGCGGAGACGCCCGCAAACTCCTTAATATACTGGAGATTGTCGTCGATTACCTAAAGGCTTCCGGCGGGCCGGTCGTCATCGACAACAAAGCGGTTTCTACCTGTCTGCAGCAGAATACCGCCGTGTACGACAAGGACGGGGAGATGCATTACGACATCATTTCCGCCTTTATCAAGAGTGTCCGCGGTTCCGACCCGAACGCCGCCGTCTATTGGATGGCGCGGATGCTGGCGGGCGGCGAGGACCCGCTGTTCATCGCCCGCCGGCTCTGTATCCTGGCCGCCGAGGACATCGGCCTGGCCAACCCCAACGCCCTGTTGATGGCGGACGCCTGCTTCCGTATCGTACATTCCATCGGGATGCCGGAGGCGCGGATTCCCCTCTCCGAGTGTGCGATTTATCTGGCTTCCTCGCCCAAGAGCAATTCCGCCTATCTGGCCATCGATGCGGCCCTGGCGGCGGCGCATGCCGATTCCTCCCCTGCCGTTCCCCTGTATCTGCGCAACGCCCCGACCTCGCTGATGAAGGACCTGGGCTATTCAGACGGCTACAAATATGCCCACGACTATCCCGGGCACTTCACCGACCTGGAATTTCTGCCGGAAGGGCTTTCCGGCAAAGTCTTCTACGAGCCCGCGCCCAACAAGCACGAAGAAAACCTCAAGGCCTACCTCAAGGCCTGCTGGCCCAAGTACTACAAATAGCCCCCTGGTGCTTATCGCTTCACTTGACGACAACCAGAAGCTTTATCAAACCAGTTATAATTGTTGAATTTGTTCTTCGCTCAAGCCCGTCGCCAAGCAAATCTGTTCGGAAGTTACGCCCAGTTTTAAGAGATTCTTCGCCACTTCGATTTTCCCTTCCGCTCTTCCTTCCGCAACGCCCTCTCTGCGCGCGTAAGCAATCTGGTTGCGTATGTCACGTTGCGTAGTCATATCGTGCTTGTACTTATTGCGTTCGTCGGTCGTAAAGGTAGCGATTTCCGCGGAATTAAACAAA
>CACYHC010000017.1 GCA_902774145.1 uncultured Bacteroidia bacterium | reverse complement strand
GCTGTGCGCCCAAGGATCAGTAGATAAACGGTGTGGTACCGTCGAAGCCCTCGTTGCCGACTGACGCTCCGGCGTCTATCACAGAAGTATCGAAACCCTGTTCCAGCCAGGCGCAGCCGATAAAGTTCACGCTGTTGACATTGAAATTGAACGACACGGGAATGCCAGGAGTGACGTCCAGTGAGTAGGCATTGGCGTACTCATTGTTCGTCGTAACCGTATTCTTGAGGACCACGGTGGTATCGCCATAGTGGAAATCGATGCCTTTCTTGACCTCCACGAGGATGTAGAGGCTTCCGTAGGCGGAATACTTGGTCAAACAGCCGAACCTCAGGCTGAGGGAGCCCGGATAATAGGTATCGCTGATTCCCCATTTTGTATGCCCCGCACAATGCAGATTGACTTCCTCATCCGTGGGATTGTAAACCGTGAAGTCTCCGTTGCCCAGCGAGACCGTCGCTCCTGCAGCAATCGTCTTACTGTTCTCTGTCGATACGATGTGGTAATGCCTCAGGAAGGCATTCGTATCCGCATACTTACTTCCCTTTGAGGCTCTGACGCGGATATAGAATGTACCATTGGCAAGATCGGCACCCTCTGCGGGAAGCACAGTATCTGGATCACCCGGCATTTCAGAAGTACTGTAAGAATAGTACAGGACAACACCTTCCGTTTCACGGGATGCAACAAGTTTTCCTTCCGCATTGAGAGAAACGACTGGCGCTGAAACGGAAACGACCGAGACCTCCTTGGAAGAGACTGCACTTGTTTCGAGGCCTGAACATACCGCGATGGCTTTAACCGTACAGGTTCCGCATCAACACCTCTCCTTCACCGGTAACGATGCCGGCGGACAGGTTCGCCCCGGGAGCGATGGAGCCGCTGCGCACAAACGTCACCTCGGAAGGGACCGTGGCCGTAATCAACACGGCGGAAGTCGCACTCGCAGCCTCATCATAAGGATAAAGAGCATAGGTCATCGCGCTTCCAGAGCCGATTTCTCCGGCAAAGGAAGCCGTACTCTCTTCGTCCGTCCCTTCCCTGCGGAACACATTGTTCCCAAAGCCGGAATCGAATACCGTCAGGCTGTCCGAGGGCAACCATACGATTTGCGAAAGCCCCCGCCGTACGGGACAGGTCACCGGAGCGCACGGAAATGACTGCGGCGGATTTTTGCGCAGATTCTGATGCCGGAATCGCCGCCTTGGCACAAGACGCCAGCACCATCAGCAGCGGAAATAGCAGTGTTCTCTTCATAGCTGATTACTCCCCTTTCAAATAAGCTTTGAAGAAGGCATCGCGATGGGAATAAACCTTTTCAGCCCAGTCATCCTTGTAACGGTCCTCGATATATCCCCAGACGTGGGGGCGCCAGGGGTAATAATGAATCTCCTTGGATTTTACCGATTTGGCATTATTATAACCTGCACAGACGGCCGCAGGATCGCAGGTAGTGTCGATGTTCCCGGATTCCACATAAAGTTTTCCCTCAAAAAGGGAAACCAGTATGGCCCCGTCGTGGTAGGCCATCACGTCAGGCCCAAGCCGGCTCATCGCGTAATAGGCATTCGAGCGGGCGGGCCAGCCGCACTTGCGTCCGTCCAGGCAAGCGCCCGTATCGGTGATGGCGGGGACGATGGCCACGCAATGGGTAATCCTGTCGTCGATACCGGCAAGGGCCAGCGCCTGTCCCCCACCCTGGCTCTCACCGTGAATGAGGATACGCTTCCCGTCCCATACAGGCAAGGTTACGGCATAGTCCAGCCCACGCACATCCCTCAGGTACATATTGTGGAAATAGTAATCGGAGATGCCGAAAAACTCCCTGGACTGGTAATTCTTGAGTTCTCCATTGTTAAGTGCATCATAATACTCCTGCGGCTGGTCATCCAGATAACCGTGCGCATTGATGTCAATAACCAGATAGCCCTGGAGGGCGCGGCTGGTGACAAAACTTGCGGTGCTAAGGTTCGCAGGCCGGTTTACACCTGCAGAATGGACGAACAGATAGATAGGCAGAGACCTCGTGGCGGCATTCTTCGGGTATGCTACATAGCCCCGGCAGGGATTGCCCTCGGGCATATTTATCTCTATATGATAACACTCTATCTTATCCTTGAGTTCATCTTTGACCCCGACTGCCGGAGTTATCCTTATCTCAGGCCTGAGCGCCCGCATCCGCGCGAGTTCCCCGTCCCAGAACGACTTCAGGTCGGCGGGAATTGCAAAGCCGGGCACGAATTCCTGGGGAGCGACCAGAAATCCCACGGTAGTGGAGACTTTCGGATCACTCACGGGATTGACCTTCACCATCATGGAAACTGGCTCGGAGATTACCTTGGTATAAACCAGGTTTTCACCGCTCTTGAGGGACATCTCCTTCTTGTACAGGACCTTGTCGTAACTCAGTACCTGCATCAGCACCCTTTCACTGCCCTCAGCCGTACTGCGGGCAGTTACCCTCACCGTATCTCCGGCCTGGTAAACGCCGTCCGCGCTGTTCAGACTCAACATCACCTGCTCGTAAACATTCTGTGCCTGCAAGGCAAAGGAGAGCAGCAAAAACCCTAAAGACAGAAATACTCTGGACATCATTTTACAAAGTAATGGTGGTAGTAAACACTACCGGTTTATGGTTCTTTTTTTCAACTTCCCAAATCAGATGCGGACGCGGGACTTTCTCGCGATAATGATAGGACACCCAGCCCTGTTCCTCGCGGCGGACGGTTCCGGCAGGTCCCTTGACCTTCAGCCTGAAATACGGCAACGCATCCGGGCCGGGATGCAGATGCAGCGCGACCTTGCCGGTCGCATCCCCGTACAGTTCGTCCTTAATGACAATACGCTTACCCTCATAAAACTCAATCGTACGGCGATGCGTCAGGCCCTCATAAGAAGGGTTTTCGGTCACGAGCTGCTGTACCTTGCCCTCTGGCTGCCACAATAGCGTGCGCGAACAGGTTTTCTCCAAATCCTTCCCGTCGAGGGTGACGGTATTATGGAACGCGGTGCTGCGGAAAAGCCGCCGCCAGCGCATCACTTCCTCGTCGCCGCCATAGACATACGAGCCGGAATCCGGGAACAACTGCCGCCCCCGGCACCAAAGCTCGAAGGTGCCATTGTCCGGCTGGCAATGCCACTCGCCCGGAGGGCCCGCCTTCACCACCATCTGCACGGCATCCGCATTCCGGGACGTCCGGAACACGAAAAAGCCCGAATCCAGATAGCCTACCGACTGGTAATCCGGTTCCGCGCCCTCCTTGCCTTCGCTGGCCATCCAGCGGAAATAATGATTGTAGGGAAACAGGCGCGACCAGCGCTTCCAGTCCCGCAGGGTGACGCGCTTTTCCGTAAGGCGTGCGTCGCTGAAGCAGGGGGTCTGGTAATCCGGATAACAGATATTGCCGTAGAAGGTCATCATCTTCTCCAGCCGGTCCAGGAACTCTGTAGGAAAATCATGGTCCATACCGCAAAGGGAGGCCATATCCAGGGCCTTGCAGAAGATATTGATACAGGCAAGGTGATAGTGCGGATCAAGCTCCCACTGGCCGCCGTCAGGATACACCTGCTTGAGCATCTCGCGGTTGAGGATATCGATTCCCGTCCGACGCCACTGGGCCGTTTCCTTGAATTCCGGGAAGAAAGCCCCGGCATAAATCATTCGCTGCGCCTGGAAAAGAAGATGGTTGCCCTTCTTGGAAAAATGATGGCGCAGGAACTCCGTATGGCGGTAATAGTTCTCCAGAAAAGCCACCAGGAACACCGGTGTAAACGCCTTCGCATCCACAAAAAGCTGGAACTGGAACACCTGATCCTGCACCCGGTGGCTCACCTCAAGGGGACGCCAGGCAAAACGCATGTTCTCCTGCGCATCACTCAGGCTCATATTTCCGGTAATCTCAAACTCGCTGGCATCGATATCCACCAGGGGATTCTTGGCGATCCAGTCCAGATACTGACGCTTCCATTCCTCGGCATATTTTTCATCGCCGCTGGTCCGGAAAGCCATGCCCATCGGGGTAAACCACTTTTGGCGATGCAACTGCCAGCGGAGCTCATTGTCGTGCACCGGCCAGTATCTCCAGTTGATGTCGTCTCCGTAAAAATACACCTCATAACCATCCGTCACAAAGAAACGATGTTCCAGCGCATCATCGGCCATCTTTTGCTGCGACGCCGATATCGACACCTTCGAAGGAGACGGAATTTCCGGGGTAGCAATACACTTCCGGCTCCGGTAATAATCGAGCAGCGCCGATGCGGCCGCATCGTAATCCCCGGCGGCACAGCAAGCCTCCACCTTCTCCAGCCCGGGACGCGAAAGGTCCAGCCTCGACCACAAATCCGCCGCCAGTGCCGCGGGCAAGGCAGTCAGCAGCAAGGCAACGATACTGAGAATGCGGCGGCCAGGTCTCATTTCAACAACTTCTGAAGGACAGGGGTCAACACATCCGCATATTTCAGGAAACCGATATCAGTAAAATGCGTACCTTCGATGGTCCCGACATTGTCCGCTTCGAGGATTTTCTCCGAGGAGACGAAATAGACATTCTTGTCTCCGGTCGCCTTGATTTTGGCAAACACTTCCTGAAAGGCCTCGGACTTAAACTGCCCCACCCGGGCCTTCCCGGCATCAAAACGCACGCCGGGATACACCGGACCGTCGACAAACACGATGGGGACGGTAGGGTGCGCCTTCCGGATAATCTCATAGAAAGGAATCTGCCGCTCCCGGATCATATCGGGCGTACAGTTGGGCACATTGTCCAGGACGACGACCCCGGGGTCCGGATGGGAGGCGATGTACTCGGCAATCTCATAATCCAGTTTTCCGTTGCCGCTGAAGCCCAGATTGATGACGACCCGGTTCAAACGACGCGCAATCTGGTTGGTGGAAGCCATTCCCGGATGAGAAGCGCTCGCGCCCTGCAGAATGCTGCTGCCGTAGATAATGACGGGTTTGTCCGCCCGGGGGGAATTGGCAATGGGGGTCGTAAGCACCTTGCCCTGCGGCACGCCGATCGACAGGCTATCCACGCCGTCGTATAAGCTGAGATAGAGCATATAATCCCGGAACGCCCCATTAGTTCCGGCGCAGGAAATATTGAATTCGGAGGTCTTGGACTCCAGATTCGGCCGCGCGGTTCCACCATAGAACCATTCGCCCTTTTCATAGATATACAAGGCCAAGCCACGGGTCCCGCAGGGAGCCATGTTATCCATCAGTTTCTTGAAGGTGGAAGTCCAGCGGAAGCGGAAAACGCCCGCGTTCGAAGAGAAACGGACAAAAATCCCGGCGCTCGCCAGGCCAAGCGTCCATACCGGATCCCGCGTCACGCCTTTCAAGGACTCCGGAAGACGGGAAAAAGGCCCGTAAGTATCCGGCGTCAACTTTCCAAAAACCGGCAGCGTGGTCGCATCGGTATAGACAAAGTTCTGTTGCTGCTGCGCCAGGACCGGCACGGCAATCATCAGGGCAATAAGCGCAAAAACGACTTTCTTCATCATCATTACAAAGAATAGGACAAGTTATAGGTTATTCCGTTTACGGTCACGGACAGGGATTCCCCGGATTCAGAGAAAGCCCCGTTGTAAGCAGCGCTGACGCTTGCGGAAGAAGGGGTCTTGCAGGGGAACAGGACTGTAATGAAGCGGACGGCGGAAGACGCGGACGACTTCTTCACGTTCACCCGGTAGAACTTCCGCTGATAGCGCTCACCAAATTTTTCGGAACACCAGGAAAGGCCGGTCTGCGCAGAAAAACCACTGCCCGTTTCCGAGAAGGTCCGCACCAGCAGGTTGTTTCCGTCGGAAAATTCCGTGTGCGCACCATAGGAAAGGTTCGCAGCATCATCGTCATACTGCACAACGTCGACTCCGGCAGAACCGGCATCCCGGCAGAAATGCCAGCTCAGGTTCAGCGTCTTGCCGGCGCAGCTGCCGTAGGCGGCGTCTGCAATGACAAAGAAATTCCGCTTTACCATCCAGACCGTCCGGCGATGGGTAAGATTGTCATAGGAAGGATTCTCCGCTACCACGCAATAGTTTCCGGACGAGCTGAAGGATTTCAGAAAATGCCCGAGGCTGTTGGTGGTGGAGATGTCGGCCAATTCGCAGGTCAGGGTGTTGTGGTTGCGGGCCGCCTGGTGTTCCGCCCTCGCCTGGTCCAGACTTCCGCCCTCGCCATCGCCGTAGGTGTATGCGCCCGACGCAGGAAGGAAACGCCGGTTGTTCTTGTAGAAGCCTACCGTTCCGTTGTCCCGGTGGGCGTGCCACATATTGTCCGGATTGTAATTGTTCTTGTAGATGAGCATCATCCCGGACGGCATCCAGTCTGAACGGAACATATAGTACCCCGAAGTCCTGTATTCGCACAGATAGTCTTTCGGCTTCGTGCCGCTTGTCCCGCCGGACGCCAGGTAGAGGTACTTGCCATCGTCGGGATACAGGGAAGAAAGGGTCCCCATCCAGCGCCGGGTCACGCTCGCGGTCTGCAGGCGGGAATCGTTGAAAGTTTCCCAGCTCCCGTCGGGGTAACAGTAATCAGCCAGGAAGGTACAGGCCTTGCGCAGTTTCTCCAGAAAATCCGGATTGAAATGCTGCAGCCTGTCGTTCCTCAGCGCCGCCTCATAGACGGTGACGAAATTCATCACCTCGCCCGAATGGTAATTGGCATCCAGCTCGATCAGGCAGCCGTCGTCATTGAAGGCGACGTCGAAATAATTGCTGACCTGCGCCGATGCAGTGGCCAGCCAGGACGCCGCTTCCTTGAATTCCGGGAACAGGATACCCGCAAGGCAGTAGCTCTTGTACTGTGCAAAGCGGATGTTGCTTGTCTCGCTGTAATACAGATTGGCCCGGCTGTATTCCATACATTCGCGGTAGGCCTTGAGGAAAGTGGTCAGCCAGGTAAAGTCAAAGCCGGAGGCACTCTTGAAATACTCGAAAAGTTTGGCCTGGTTCTCCAGGCGGGTCGCCATAGAGAGCGCGTGCCAGGAATTATAGCCGAACTGGCGGGTATATTGGTTGGGGGAGGACGGAACGGGGTAACGCGCCATCCAGTCGGAATACTGCGCCTTCCAGGCCTCGAACCACTTCTCTTCCCCGGTATAGCTGTACATCAGGGCCAGCTGCTGGAACCAGGCGTGCCAGTGTTTCTGGTAGCACTGGGTGCCGGAGAGCGGCATCTCGTATTCCCAGTTGATACCACCGTGACCGTCACTGAAACTGTAATAGGTATATTCTCCGCCGGAATAGCTCTCGTAATACAGCCCCGCATGCACGGCAAAACGGTAACCGTTCTCCGGCAGCGCGTCCCGCGCAATCTTCTGCTCGGGTGAAGAAAGGGTCGAAACGGGCAGGGTCACCGCAGGATTCACGATACCGGGACGGTTCTTGAAATACGCGAGCAGCTCGTCCGCCGCCAACTTGTACCGGCCGGATTCATAAAGATAACGCACCGTGGCCAGGGACGGATAATCCAGGTCCAGCAGTTCGAAGAGCGTACGGTCCACCTTCAGGTCTTCCGGCGTGGGGTCATATTTTTCGTAGGCCAGGAAAAGGGTGATTGCCGAAATCAGGTGCTGGTTGGCAGGCGTAGTAACCACCAGGCCGGAAAGCGAAGTCTTCCCTGCCGGGAGGCCGATATTCACAATACCACCCTTCCAGGCCAGGCTCTCGGAGGAAGTATCGCTGGCCAGATTGAAGGGATAGACATCCGTTCCGTCCACGGTCAACGCCACATCCAGATCCGCGCGGGAGCGGGAAGAGGGATGCGTAAAAACCCGCGCTCCGACGATATCGAACCCCTCAATTTCAGGAAAAGTGAAGGAAGTTCCGTTCAGCATCAAGGCCCCCTTGATGCCACTGCCACCGTCATCCGCGGATCGGTATTCCCGCGTGGTGGTGGTCACCCACTCCAGTTCGCTGCCGTTGGAGGCGGTCAGCACCTTCGTCCCGCCCAGGGTCTGGTTCGCAAAATCCTGCGTGAGCGAAAGGCGGCTATTGTAGCCGGAACCCTTGATATTGAAACTGATTTTATTCAGCCGGTCCGTCTCCAGGGTCTGCGACGAGGGCAGCACCACCGTCCGGGTATAGGTCCTGTCCTGGGTGGAAAGGCTTACCGTGAGGCTCCAGCCGGCCTTCAGTGTAATGGGATTGACCATCAGCCAGACGGGCCAGCTGCCGTCTTTTTCCGGCAGTCCCTCGCCGTATTCGGCGGAAACGGCATTCCCCATCGACTTCTGGTCCACATTGGTAATCACGGTATCGTCATACTTTTCCGACGGAGAAAGATAATAGAGCCCCGTCAGCGACACATATTTGGTCGGTGCCTGGGACAGGGACATCGTAAGGGTACAGATCTTCGAGCCTTCCGGCAGGCCGTTGATGGAGAGGCACAAAGGCGCGAACAACCTTTTGAACGCCCTGATTTCAGCGGTTGAGCCGTTCACGGCGAACGGCTGAGAAATCAGGTAATCACAGTGCGGGTCGAAGGAGTTCTCCTCCGGGAACTGCACCGGCCCGAGCCGCAGCGTCACCGAATTACCCGTGGAAGTTACTCCGGTGAGCCACTTGGAATAGGGCATGATGCCGTACCAACGCGACGCGTCTTCCGCACCGGTGGGCATCGTAAAGCTGTAGATGCCCCGCTGGGCCGTGGGGACTGCCTTGATGTCCGGCTTGTACAGCCGGTCTTTTTCATACAGCAGCGAAATCATCTCCGTGCCGCTGATGGCCACCCCAGAACCTTCCGTATAGGCTGTCCGGGCCGCTTCGTCTGCCATCCATTCGGTATCGTTGACGCGCAGTTGTATCTGCCTGCCCTCCTCCAGATCAAGGGGAAGTTCCTGCGTACAGGAGACGAGGATGCACGCAAAAGCGAAAAGTATGCGCAATTCTCTACAAATCATACAGCTGCGTAAAATCGTCGGAAATCTCCGCCGCATTCCAACTGGACGCGAGCAGAACGGGACTCTCTAAAAGAATCCGTTCAGCTTCCGGAGACTGATACCTGTTATTTTCCATACGTAAACGTATATTTTCCCGCGGGGGCGTCAAGATACAGGACGCCCTCCTCCGCACTCACCGGCTGGGCTTTCAACAAGACCTTCCCGTCGCAGGCCACCTTCCATTTGCCCGCGGCAAGGTCGGTCACCAACAATTTACAAGCTCTGGGAAGCGTCATCGCAAAGTTCTTTTCCGTCTGGGAAAGTGTAGCGTTGAAGACCACACCGCGCCCGGCTACGATGACGCCGGTAATGCCGTCCCCCTCGATGGCGACGGACGCCGAAAACGCATTGCAGTCATTGTCCGCAATCTGGATCACATTCAGGAAGGAATCTTCCGCCGATGCAGTGGCGGGAGAGATTTCAACGCGCCAGGCCCCGCGCTCCCCCGCCTCGTCCGGACGGTTCTTCTGCGGATCGGCGGGATAATTGACGCCGTTCACCCAGAATTCCTTTCCGGGACCGCCGACGGTTTCTATGACGGCGCCGGCGGGAAGCAGCGACTCACAGTGCAGCATTCCGGAATCCCCGTTCAGGGTACGGCGCACTTCAAAGCCGCCGTCATAGACATCCGGCTCCTCTATGCTGTGCAGCAGCCAGGTCTTTTTGAAGCCAGAGTCCGAAGAAACGACGCGGTCAAAAATCACCATCGCGGCGGGAACCTTCCGGTTTCCGAGATTCAGGAACACGAAGGAACGCTTCACTTCCTTGACCTTGGCGCTGTAGGCCCTGGTGATATCCCCTTTGAGATAGGTGTAATCCGGCTGCTTCTCGGAAGGTCCGAAAGCGTGGCCCAGCACTTTTCCTACCGTATATTCCTCACTCTGCAACTGCTCGAGCGAGCGGCAGGTATCCCATCCGATTCCGGGCATACGCTGACCGCCGTCGTTGTCCGCAGTCTGCCGGTCGCGCATATACTTGAAGCACTCGAACACCTCGCCGGGGTCATAGACCAGCAGGGAGTTGTGGGCGATGGTACGCTTGGTATAGCAGACGTTGTTGGGGTTGGAGTACCCGCCCTGCACACTCTCGTAGAGGCCGGAATCGATGGCCAGCGGTCCCTTGTAATAAATCTGGAACGCGCCTCCGTCCAGATGCTGGTGATTGCCGTAGAATTGCTCGTTCACCTTCATCTCGGCAATCACGCTGTCCGGGCCCCAGCCCGTCCGGGCTATCATCCAGCCGAAGGGCGTAGGGCTGTAGCGGGAAAGCGGGAGCATCTGCGGTCCCTTCCCGTGCAGGGAGAAATCCCGCCACAACAGCTCGAAAATCATACAATGCGGCTCCAGGGAGGGCTTGATTTCCCATTCCAGGGCAAGATAGGGGTCCTGCCAATAAGAAGAAGCCAGCATCATCGGAAGCGGATAGACATCCGGATACGCCCGGGTATGGTTAGTGTCCCCGGCGGGCAGCACCTTGCCGTCCGGCCTGCGCCGGTATATAAAATCATACAGTACCTGGCGCATCTCGGGTACATACAGATTCTTTGCGCCTATCTTGTCCAGGATCCAGAGCGACACGAAGTCTCCGGAAAGCCGCAGGTTCGCGTAAGACGTTCCCTGGTGATAGTTCAGCCCCTTGTAGGTATAATTGCGCAGGGGGATATAATCTTCCAGGAGCATTTCCCGTACATAATTGAACATCTCCGGAAATTCGTCATAGATGGCCACTGCGGCGGAAAGCATATCCCTGAGTATCATCCACTCGGACCCGTGTCCGGCTACCGCTTCATTGCGGCGCGGCGGATAGCGGCAGGACATCGTCCCGGCCACGCGTACCATCTCCTTGACATACGCGTCCTTTTCTTCCGGGGTAAGCTGGTCGTAGCACCAGTCATAGACGATGGCGCTCACCATCAGCATCACCCCGCTGGCGCGGGACATATCGCCCTTGAAGCCGTAGTTGGTGCGCTTGAGCGAATCCAGCATCCCGGTAATGGCCCGTCGCGCGGCAACCTGGTCTCCGTTCACCAGATACTCCACGGCATCCACCTGGGCGCGGGAAGTCAGTCCGCGCATACGGAAATAATAGCGGAATCCGCTCCTATCCTCGCGCGCCTCTTCCTCCGGCGTACGGTCCACCCCCAACTTGGCCAGATTGCGCAGAATCCGCTGTCCGTCCGGGCTCGCTACCCTTTCGCGGAACGCCGGGATATCGGCCTTCCGCAGGTACAGCCGCGGATGCTCTGCCGGCGGATCGGGAATTCCCGGCCCGGCAAAAAGCGGCAAAGCCACCGCAAATAACGACAACAGCAGTCCGATGCGCTTAATCATTGTGTCCCGTGATTTCTCCTGAGGCGATGATGCCCTTCGAAGGGGAATACGGGGCATCCGCGCTGATTTTACCGGTATTCGAGCAACCCGCCACCCCGGAAACGTCATTCCGGTACACACGCCCGGCGATACCGCCTGCAAGCGCATTCATATCGGGCAGGGCCAGTTCATTGCGGGCGGAAACGCTGCCACTGTTCTTGCAACGCTCTACACCGCCCCGCACGAGCATGGCGATGATGCCGCCGGCAACGACATTAAGGCCGGTGGCACTCGCCGTCACGGATACCTCGCCGGAGTTGGTACAACCGGCAATCAGGTCAGCGGCAGAACCCTCCTGAATTCCGCAGATGCCTCCGGTGGCGCAGGCGGCCATCGCCCTTCTCATCATGGTGAAACGCACGGGCGCGGCATTGCTGCAATTCCGGATAAAGGATTTGTTGGACACGCCGGCAATGCCGCCCATGCGGTGCGCAACGGAATAATCCGATACCACAGCCCCGGCGCTCGTGTTCTCACAGTGGTCGACTGTACTGCCCAGCGCAAGGATGCCGACAATTCCGCCCATATTCACGAAATTGCGCTCCGCCGAAGCGTCTGACTCCAGCGCCCGGCCGTGGCTCAGCGGCGCGGCATTGACGCAATGGTCCAGCAGGGTGTTTTTCGCACTTCCTACGATACCGCCCATCGAAAGCCGGCCGTCGGCATTGGACAGGACAAGGCCCTCGTTACGGCAGCCTTTCATCTCGTGGGTGTCCCCGTGACAAGCCGTAGCGGGGAACGCCATCTCGGCGGCAATCCCGCCCACATAACCCAGCAGCGCAATGCGTTCCTCGGTATCGAGCAGAGCCACCTTTCCCTTGTTGGTACACTGGCTGACCGTCCACGCCTTGGCATTTTCGGAAATACGCCCGATAAGCCCGCCGATCCAGGCCCTGTCCGAGCAGGTGCAAACCACCTCCCCGGCATTCACGCAGGCGCTGATGTCATTGTGCGCAGTGCCCATATCACCCACCACATTGCCGACGATGCCGCCCGCATATTTCACGGCATTCGACGAAGGGGAATCCAAGTTGATCCGGCCGAAATTGCTGCAGTTGCGGATCGAACTCACCGAGCGTCCGACGATACCGCCCAGAAAGACGGCCCCGACACAGGCGGCGGTAGAGCGCACCTCGCCCCGGTTCACGCAGCCCTCGATGACCGCATTCGGATTGCTGGTCATCGCAATCGGCGCGGCATTCGCATAGTTGTCTTTGGTGGTTTCCAGATAGTCTCCCTTGCGGCCGAACACCACATTGCGCACCGATGCCAAAGTATTTACGAAAATCGCGGCATTGGCTGCGCGGGAAATCCGGTAGCCGTAAATCGCGTGACCCTTGCCGTCAAAATCCGCGCAAAGGTTGTTGATGCCGGCCCAGTTCTTCCCCTCTCCGGCGATGGAAGAAATGTCCACGTCCGCATTGAGGCAGACGACGGCGTCCTCGTCGCAGTATTTCAAGGCGTGGCGGTCTCCCTTGGCCACGGCCAAGGCAAAGTCGGCAAAATCCTGCGGGGTGGAAATCCCCACCTTCTTTTCTCCCAGATCTGTTTTCAGGCAGGTCGGTCCTCCCTCCTTTCCGGCATCCTTTCCGGAAAGAAGGACTGCTCGCATATTGTTGTTGCGGCCCTTGAAAAAGTCCGCCACCAGACCGGAATTCCCGGGATTCACGCCGGCTACCATCACGGAGAAGACCGGATGCGCGGCAAGGTCGGTACCGGAGGTAGAGACCCCCACGGAGCCGGGCCTTGCGGTCTGGCGCGGAAGGGTGATCTTTCCGGTAACGGGATTGACCCTTGCCCCGGTGACGGAAGTGAAGCCGGAGGCCGTCGCCTGGGGCACCAGCACCAGCCGGTCTACCCGGAAAGGCACTGCACAGGAAGCGGATAGCTCCAGGACCGTCACCAGGGATGACATCCGGACCGGGACAGGACGTCCGGCCTTCAGAGCCTCCGCCGTCTGGTTACCTGGCTCTACGCGGCCCCACTGCGGCAGCCGCCCGGAAAGTTCACCGGGCTTCTGCTCCGCCTTGACGGAGAAAACCGCTTCTCCCCTGCCCGTCACCGCATCCACGTTGAAATAGACGTTCAGCGGTTTAGACGGGTCGAAAACCTCCGTCGCCTGTCCTTCCCGGGAAGGCAGGAACAGCGCTTCATCCCCGCCCTGCGCGGTTACGTAGGCATAGACCGTCCCGTTATGGAACACCTGCAGCCGGTCTCCGGCTCTCCAGGCGGCAAGACTGCTGCCGGGAAGGGCGGAAGTGACGGACAGTGCGGGCAGGGTCTCCCCCGCTGCGCGGAAGGGAAAGGCGATGCCCAGCAGGGCAAAAAGGAAGAATATGCGATTTATCTTCATAAAGGAGTATTATTCGTTTAAGATTGCTTCAAGATCAGCAACAGTGGTTACATAACTAAGTGTACCCATGACACTAGTCTGAGCCCACAGATATCTGTCCGCGTAGTTACTGGTGGTTATCGCAACGCCGTTGATAGTGCAGCCCAGCAACACCTTGCCGGAGACCACAATGCCAGAACTGGGCCAGTTCGCATACCAGTTTGCAATATTATTGGTCGCTGCCCCGGTGGCTGAAAGGTCCCCTCCGTTTCCGCAATTTTCCAGAGTATTGCTACGATTCAACTCAGAGGAAATTCCCCCGACCTCCGAGGTCGTCACATTGACCGTCCCCGTGCTTGTTATCGCACCCAGATTGATGGTATTCCTGATGATACTGTAGGCATCATTGGACACATTGGATACAACTCCTGCGACCACCATTTTAAAGGTTTTCCCCGTCTCGGGTGGGTTGGCGGGAGCATTGCTGCAGAAAACAGCAGCTGCATTGCAGCATCCGCTTATCGTGACGCAATTTTGAATCACAGGAGAAATTCCCGCACAATATACATGACCTTCGGTCTCGACCGTCATCTCTATCGTAGCAGAAGATGAGGTATAGCACCTTGCAACCCTGGTTTGATCCGATAAAAGACTTGCAGATAACCTGCCGGCTATACCACCCATGTGCAGGGTATTTGAATGTGCAGAAGCATCGGTCGTCATAAGCAGGCTACCGTTGAAATTACATCCAATCATATCGCAGTTCTGCAATCTTCCCACAATTCCGCCCATGAAGCGTGAATAGGAAGCATGGGTCACGTTAAGGGTATAATTAACGTTGGAAGTAACGTTGCTGACAGTTCCTCCGCCACAATTTATCAAAGGGCCATATAGGGTGGCTCCACTGGCATCGCTAATGTTGAAAACCGCCGGATTTATGCCATCTCCCAACCTGAGGTTCTTGATACCTGCTCCGACATTTTCAATAAAACCGGGTATGGTAGCATCTGTTACATTGAAGTTATAAAAGCAGTGATTCCTTCCGTCAAAGCCCCAGCTCAGGGTACGGTTAAAATACTTGACACCATCCCCCATATCAATGTCTCCAGTCAGAATGACATTACGCTCGTCGTCGCAGATATTGATGTAGTTGGCATCCTGTGTAGCGCGTACGTTGTAGAATTTATTCACATAATCGTCATAATCATACAGTCCTACCGCCTTGGGATTTATACCCTGGAACAGATATTTATGGCCGGATGTGAGATCAATGTCACGGCTGGCCCAGAGGGACTTGACATAGTTGGGGTCATCGCCCTTCTTGTACCATCTCATCTCGGCTCCGCTCTCGTTCAGGCGGCACTGGCCAACTACCATCTGGAAATGCCGTCCTCCTTCAATTGCAATCTCTGTGGTGTCCGCAAAATTGAAGGTGATTGCGGAACGGTCGTTGTCATCGGCCGGCGTCACCTCACCGGTAGAAGGATCGAAGGTACAGGTCCCGACGGTCCAGCCGGAGGCTCCGGCCACGTCATTGGGTTCCAGAACCACTTTCTTCAACTTGTAACTGAATCCTTCGTGGTCATAACTCAGCACCTGCTCCCCCTCACCGTCCTTGAGCCTCGCAGCTGCGGACACGCTGAAATCCACCACAGAAGCCATCGGCTTAAATTGAATATGCACCTCGTCATACACCAATGCCGCATTTTCAAGGTACGCATACAACGGAATCTTGTTGGTGGCATCGCCTTCCGTCTGATTGGCAGCAATGGTAAAACTTGCGTTGCCAGTTTCCTCAGCAATCGAAGTGACATTATAATAGGCAATCAGCTTCTTGCTGCCATCAAATTCCTCCCGGGTGATGATATCATCCTTGGTCATGGGGTTAAAATTCCCCTGCGCACCGGCGGTATTCGTCACGAACCTGCGGATTTTGCCGTTATACCATACTTTGATGATGTCTCCTTTTTCCCAGGCCATATGGCTGGCCGTGTAGGTCGTGCCGTCTCCATCCAGATTAAAAGTAACCCTGGACTGCTCGGCGCCCGCAATCAGGCGGACGCCCTCCTCGACATAGGTCAGGTGGTCAGGGTCCATCCGGATGGGGTCGTCCTCCACAACCTCCTTCTCACAGCCGGCAAGGACCGCAAGGACCAGCGGAACAAAAAACAAAATCTTTTTCATCGTCTCATTATTTTATTCCCAGCCCAAGTCCTGGAAATCACTTCCAGTAAAATCCTCAAAATCCGTTGTCAGGAAAGAAGAGCAGAGTACCTCCCCCGCAATGTTTTTCCATTTCATCTGCGGGGGAAGGTAAATCGCTCTCTGATACAATTGTATTTTCATTCTTTGTTATTCCGTCAGCATGCCCAGCGTACCGGGATTATCCGCCCTGGACCAAATATTTCTTTGGTAGTAGTTGGACGCACTTATCGTCGTAGTATTGACTTTCGTTCCTTTAAGCACATCTGCATACACAGACATACCGTTGGTGCAGAACTGCGCAAACCAGCAGGCCGCCGTGCTGTCAAACTCTCCGGCTACGTAAGCATACACATTGCCCCTCTGCTGGATCCGCCCCGTCTCCGTATCGGTTCCGGCTATGCTTCCTGCATTGGAATAAAAGTTCCCGGCAATACCGCCAATCTGATACCCCTTCACCTTGGCAGCAAGGACTCCGGTAATATCGCCATAGTTGGCACAACCAATAATACTGTTCGTCGGCGAAGAAGACACATTACTGATGATTCCTGCCGCACGACACTGGGCCGTACTGACGGAAGACTGGTCGGTGGTGTTTGTATTGGTCACCGTTATGTTTCCATAGTTCTTGCATCCGCTGGCGGAAAAGCCCTGGAAATTTGCCCCGATGATCCCCGCCGCAAAGATTGCGCCGGTAGAACAGGAAGAGACGGAAACAGCGGCATGGTTTTCACAATTTTCAAGGGTACAGGGCGTCGTTCCGGAATTGCCGACCAACCCGCCGGCAATGAGGTTGGCACTGGTCGTCAATCCATCGTAAAGGACAAGGCTCACGCTGCCTCGGTTATAGCAGTTACGGAGGGTGCCACCCTTCATATTGCCCACCAATCCTCCCAAATAGCATGCGGAGGCCTCGGCATGAACGGTAACCGTCCAGTCAAGGTAGGTAGTGATGTTCTCCAGGGTACCGGATACCAAATCAGAAACGATACCGAATGAACCGCCGACATATGCGCCCTTGCCATTGGTGTCGCTCACATCGATGGAATTCCTGGGGCTCGTTCCGGTAGCGCCGAAGGTAACGTTGCGAATATCGGCCTGAAGATTGCTGAAAAGACAAGAAATCCTTTTTGCATCCGTAGCAAGGAAGTTGAAAATCTTGTGTCCTTTGCCGTCCAGATTCCAGGTCAGGCCGGTAATGGTTACACTACGGAATGTTTCCGGCGTAGTACCACCAAGCATGCTGATGTCGCCCGTCAGGATGAGATTGCGCTCGTCGTCGCAGTAATTGATATAATTGCCCTGGCTGTTCCGGTTCGCATAGAACTTGGAATAATAGTCCGAAAAGTTGCCAAGTCCAACCACTTTCTGCGCGATTGGCTGGTACACGTGCTTGTATGCAGAGCTGAAATCAATATCCTTGCTGGCCCAGATGGACTTGGTGTAGTTGAGAATATCGCCCTTGTACCAGTCCATCACGGCGCCGGTATTGGTCATCTGACACTTTCCAATCACCAGCTGGAAATGCTGTCCGTCCTCTCCCGCAATATCCGTAGAAGCGGCGAAATGGTAAGTCATCGCGGAAAGGGATGAGGAGGAGGGCGTAATGGCGCCGGTCGCGGGATTCACGGTACCGGAGCTCATCACGGTATAGCCGGAAGCGCCGCTGGCAGGCGTCAGCACCACCTTGGTCAGCTCATAGCTGAGAGGATCCTTGGAGGGCGTCGTCGCATTGAGGGGGGCAGGTGCGGCGGAAAGCTTGAACTCCAGCACGGAGGCCATGGGGTTAAAACTCAGTTGCACTCGATTGTTTACGGGCTCCGTCGTGGCGGAATAGGCATAGAGCGGGACCTTGTTGGAGAGTTCCCCTTCCGTCTGCTCCGCAGGGATGGAGAATGTGGCCGTACCGTTGGCCGCCACCGATGTCACATTGTAATAGGCGATGAGCGGCTGTTCGGGCACAATCGTCGTGATGGCATTGTTCGCATCGACGGGATAGAAGAGCGCCGTCTCTCCGGAGGTAGCCGTAACGAAATCATAGCTCCGGCCGTTGTGGAAGACGGAAATGTGATCGCCGGCTTCCCAACTCATGTAGCTGGGATTTACCCGCTCGTCGTCAATGTTGACCGTTACCTTGGACATTTCGGCACCGGCGACGATGCTTAGCCCATCTTCAATGTATGTCACCGCCTGGGCGGAGCCATCCGCTGTCTCCTTGTTGCAGGAGGCAAGAACCGCGAACATAAGCGGAATAAAAAATACAATCTTTTTCATAGCGTCTTATTCTTCGTCGAGTTCTTCAAAATTCATATTGTTGAAATCGGAATCAGCGGAGAGGCAGATAAATTTCATCTGCCTCAAGACCGCACAATTCATCTTCGGAGGTATATATTCTTTCATTATCGTAAGAATTTATTCATTGATAAGTTCCAGAACACCTTCTGCCGGCGGATTGGCGACCGTCCAGATATTCCGTTTGTTGTAGTTGGTCTCGTCAATGACGACACCGTTGACCTCTACGCCTTTCAGCACTTTCGCGGAGGGCGTTGCTGTAACATTCGCGGGGACGGTCCATGCGGCCAGCCAGCAGCAGCGTTGTGTGACGTATTCACCGGCAGCCTTCGCATAGATGACACTGCCCTTGTGGGCGCAGTTCACCATCGTGCTACCCGTCTGGAAGTCTCCGGCAAGGCCACCCACCATATAGCGGGAAGCCGTAGTAGGCATTAGGGTGATATCGCTGGTGATACTTCCGGTGTTGGTGCAGTCTTTGATCGTGGCTCCCTGGTTGGAACCGATACGGCCGAAGATGCCACCCATCTTGAACTGGGTATCATACGTCTGTGCGTGGGTGCACTCGAAGCTGATATCACCGTTGTTTACACAGCCATCCAGGGTAGCGGCACCCCAGATGTGTCCGATGATGCCGGCAGTATAGGCATGGCCTGCATTCGTCTTGGTGATGGAAATCGCGGCTTCATTCACCAGTCCGGTGTATTCCTGCGCATTTTCCGAAGAACCATTGCCAACAATGCCGGCCACATAGATATCCCCCGTCACGTTGGTCTCCACGTCCAGCGAGGTCGCCGTGTTGATGGATGTGGTCATAGAAAGGCCCTTGAACATTCCGGCGATACCGCCGGCCAGCAGATTCCCGCTGCCGTCTTTAGTGATGACAATATCTGCCTGATTCTCGGAATCGGCAACAATAAGGGAAAGATTGGGAGAATAGCCGACAATACCTCCGACGTAAGTCTTCTGTGCCGTGGAGCCCTGAGTGACCGTTATACTTCCCATATTCTTGCACCCTATGATGCTTACGTCATTCCCAGGCTGAACCATACCGACGATTCCGCCGATGTTGTATTCCCTGTCAGTCTTATTGATGGCAAGCGTATAATCAATATAAGAGGTGACATTTTCAATCGTGCCGGAAACCAGGTCCGTAATCGGCCCATAGCCCCGGATTCCCCTGGCGTCGTTGACGTCGCTGCGATTGATGGACGCGGCGCGGTTCTTTCCACCGAAATTCAGGTTTTTGATGTCGGCCTGCACGCCCGAGAAGAAACCAAAGACCTTGTTGTTGGAATCCTCCGTAATATCAAAATCGTAAAAGTAGTGGCCCTTCCCATCGAAGTTCCAGGTCAGGTTCGGGAAACAGCAGGCACGACTGCCGGCACTACCGGACATCAGGATGTCCCCGCCGAGGATAATCGTGCGCTCGTCGTCGCAGATGTTGATGAAATTATCCTGTGTGTTGCGGTTCCCATAGAACTTGGAATAGTAATCGGTGTAGTTGGAAAGTCCTACGACCTTGTCCTTGATCGGCTGGTACACGTGGGCGGGCTCGGAGATGAGGTCGACATCCTGGCTCATCCAGATGGTCTTGGTGTAGTTCAAGATATCCCCTTTGTACCAGTCCATCACGGCACCGGTGTTGTTCATTTCGCACTTGCCCACAATCATCTGGAAATGCCTTCCTTCCTCGACCGCAATGTTTGCAGGCGTGGGGAAGTTCAGCGTAACCGGGGAAAGGGATGCTCCCGAAGGGGTGATGGTGCCCGTCGCCGGATCGATGGTCGCGGAATTGAAAACGGTATATCCAGAAGCGCCATCCTTGGGAGTCAGGACCACTTTGGTCAACTCATAACTGAACTCGTCCGAAGAAGGCAGGGTTGCCGTAACGGGCGAGAGACTTGCAGAAACCTTGAACTCCAGTACGGATGCCAGCGGTTTGAAGCTAAGTTCCAGGCAGTCGTCATAGATGTCTGCCGTAGAAGCATAGGTATAAAGGGGCACCTTGTTGGAGAGTTCCTTTTCCGTCTGCTCCGCAGGAATCGTGAAAGTGGCCTTTCCGTCCGCGGCAACGGAACTCACGTTATAATAGGCGGCGATGGGTTCGTTCAAATCGACGTAATAGATGTTATCGCTCTCCTCCACGGGATAGAAAGTAGCCATAGGACCGGACATGTAAGTCACGAAGTTGTAGGTTTTCCCGTTGTGGAACAGGATGATGCGGTCTCCGTTCTGCCAGCTCATCTGGCTCAGAAGAGAACCCGGTTCACCGACAAGGTCTACGGAAACCCTGGATTGTTCCGCACTGGCAACAATACGGATCCCCCTTTCAAAATAGGTCAGGTTAGCAAGGGTATCCTCCGTCTTTTCCTTGGTACAGGAGACGAAAGCGGCAGCAACAATGCTGAGAATATACAAATACTTTTTCATGGCCTCGGTTTTATTCTTCGTCAAACTCGATAAGGGAATAATCCTCAAAGGAGGCATCGGCTTCGCCAAGAGACGCACACAAGACGTTCTCCGGAAGCAGGTCATCCGCAAAAATTGCTTGCGGGGGAAGGTAAAGGTTCTTCTTTTTCATAGATGTGAATATTTTTTATGGTTACTATCGTTACAGCCAGCCGGCGGAGCCGTTGCTGTGCAGCAGGAAGCGCATGGACGCCTCATATACGGTAAGTTGGGATTCCAGGATGACGGCCGGGCCGTGGTCGACGGGCGTGCCGTCGTCATAAACCCCGGTGTAGCCGTGGCTGCCGTCCTCTACGGTGGTGCAGATACCGCCGCAGCAGTAGGAAAGCACGGAGGTGAGGTTGATGTCGCCGGAGCCGACATGGATGGCGGGAACTTTCGTTTCCACTTCAAGGTCCCTTGTTTTCTTCAGCCCCTTGAGGGTAAGCGCCGTATGCACATACTTATATAGGTCTTCCCAGGCCGCCAGGAGTTTGGGGTTGTAGGCCCCCACACAGGGCCGGTTCACCTCGGTGAAGTAATTGTTCCGGGAGACGCCCGTATGGAGGTTGAGAATCAGGTCCGGTTTTTCCCGGATGACAAGGTCGCAGAGGATGCGTGTCTCCGGCTGCATGTGGCCGAAGAAATCGTCGTGCATGATATTTACGCCGTTGTCATTGGGATAGCTGCCGGGAAATTCCACCTTGGAGAAATCCATAGGAATGTATTCCTTGCAGGCGGGCCAGCCGATAAGTTCACCGTCCTTGATGCCGCCCGTATTCAGGTACTCGTGTACGTGATAGGCGTCCGGATCGCTCCCGCGGAATTTCTCCATACGGATGGGCACCCGGTCCCGCCCGTCCGGATTGGCCAGCGGAACAATGTACACCCGGTCCAGGGAATCACGCAGGCGGACGAGTTCCGGCCTGGGGTTTCCCGCAAGGTCGCAACCGGTCTCGAATACGGCAAGCAGGTTCATCGTCCCCACAATCGGTTCCAATTCAAAGCCGTGGACGCCGGCAATGATCATCATCACTTTCTTGTCACTGTCCGGCCCGCGGAACTTGGCGATGTCTCCGATGGTAGAGGCGCCGGACCAGGTGGTGGTGCCGCTGCCCTGCCGGGGTGTCCCGTAACCGACGCCCCATACGGGACGCCCGCCAGCGGACTTGCCGAGCAGTTCCACCTTTCCTATCTTTACCTCATTCATGAGGAAATCCGCAATTTCGGACGTGGTCGTCTTCCAAAAGACCGGGATAGTATCCGGTTCATCGAGATAACCCTCCGGCAGATGGAAGGTCCACTGCGGGGTACGGGCGCAGGAGCAAGCCAGCGCCATCGGAAGTAAAAAGGCAAGTAATCGTTTCATCATCTGATTATTGTTCCGTGAATTCTAGGGTTGTAAAGTCGTTGAAAGTGCCGTGCGGCTGTACGTTCTGCTCGATTTCCACTCCGCTGGAGGCGGCTTCATCGAAGGAAAGGGTAAAGCGGTTGCCCTGGTAGAAGAAGCGCAGGTGAATCTTACCATTACTCTCCCAGACCTCCGTTTCCGGCAGGGCGGAAAGGGTCTCGTCTCCTACCATAATTATATTAAGGAAATAATCCCGCAAGGCGGAGCTGCCCGGGCTCACTTCGACCCGCCAGTGTCCGAAACTCGGGGCATCCCTGTCCGGTATGTTCCCCGGCAGGTCGTTCGGAAGCGGCCAGTTGCGACCGTCAGACCAGAAATACTTGCCGGGACCGCCAATCTTGGTGAGCACCGCATTGGCAGGCCAGAGCGTACGGCAAATCATCTTGCCGCCCTGGGAGGTTTCGGAGAATTCCAGCGACCCGTTCATCTGCGGCTCCTGCTCCGTATGCAGCAGCCACTTCTTCGCGTAACTCTTTTTCTTGGACTGTACCCGGTCAAACACCACGAAGATGTCCGGTTTCAGCCAGATGAAATCCCGCTCTACCAGCGAGACCTTGTTGCTGTTGTAACTGGCGGTGGCGTCCGAGGAGAGTGCGACATAAGTCTCCGTCTCTTTCATTGATTTCAATTCGGAACCCAGGATTTGGCACTGGCCACCGTCATTGGGCATCGCGGCCGGGAGCTCCTCGCCCGGGGCAAGGAAGCCTTTGAGGCTTGAATAGCCCCAGTAAATCGGCATGCTCTCGCCGGGCATCTCCACCGTCACGCAGTTATGGGCTACGGTGCGGCAGAAATAGCAGGGCAGGTGGAGTCCGGGCTCGGGACGGGTGCCGGAGTCGATGGCACGGAAGCCCCGCTTGTAGATGGTGAAGTGGTTGTTGTCGTAATGCTTGTGGTTGTCCACCGTTCCGCCGGTCACGAATAGGCAGTAGGTATCTCCCTCTTCCACACCGGAACGCATGAATACCTCGCCCATATTTTCACAGTAGAGGGCTCCCGCCTTGGATTCGGCAGGGACTTCCGGGGCAGGAAGGTCGTGGAACTGCAGGAAGGGGACGACCGGGAACGAAGCGGCCATATAGGAAAGCGTCATCTCCTGTAGAATCCGTGAGGCCTTTGGAAGAATTTCCGGATGACGGGCACCATAGATTTCGGCAATTTCCCGGACGCTATAATCAATATCTTTCTCCGGAAGTTTACAGGAGGTATGGTGTTCGTCCCCGAAGCCATAGGATTGGTTACCCGGCAACCTGACCCAGTCGATGTAATCCAGGTAACGGAGCACATATTGAAGGTCTTCTGAAAAGTCCAGCCCCGTAGCGCTCTTGACCAGGCGGATGAAATTGAAATCCGCAACGGGATAGTAGCCCAGGGAATACACGACGCAAGGGGTGGAGGCCCCGGGAGCGTCGCCGATGGTCTCCCTCCGGAAATTCACCATCTGGCGGTTCAGATCGTATCCGTAATCAAACATCTTCTGGCAGAGAGCATCGTCGATGCCGTCTCCGTAGAAGGCCAGGGCAATGTACCAGGGCAGCATCCGCGTGCCGTAGCATCCGCTGGTGTAGTCGCTGACATTCTCACGTTCTTTGCGTTTGGGCCGCTGGCCAGGCATATTCCCCACACCGCAGAGCGCCTGGAAGAAAGGAGGCCCGAGTTCCGCCCTTTCGGCGGGAGTAAGGTCATTGTATAGCCAGTCCCAGGCGCAGGCGGCGCAGGCCTGCGAATACATATACCAGTCGACGTTCAGGTTGTTGCTGTTGCGCAATTCATAGTATTGCGTAAGACGCCGCATCAGCCGTTTGGAGAAGTCCAGATATTTCTGTTCCCCGGTAATAATCCAGAGAAGTGCCGCATCGTGCAGCCGGGTGCCGTACTCGTGGTTTTCATTCTCGGAACCGTCCACGGCCAAAGAATCCGGGAATACGATGGGTTGGTCCAGGAGCGGATTGACCCTGTTCACCATCCATCTGTATTCATAATTCTTGAGTCTTCCCGCCGCAAGCGCCTTGATGGCCGGAATATCCTTTTCATTGAAAAACATGCGCGGATGGGACATCCGCACCACCGTATCCACCTTGATTTCGCTAATCGGCTGGTAACAGTGCAGATTGGAAGAAGTAAGGTCAACGGTCTTGGATTTCCAGATGGTCTTGGAGAAGATCTTTTCGTCCCCGCGATACCATTCCATCAGGGCGCCCGTTTTGTCCATCAGCACCTTGCCAGTGATGAAACGGATTTCGCGGCCTCCCGAAATGTTCTTCGCCCCTCGGAGCGTAAGGGTCAGGGGCGATACGGAGCTGGACCGGGGGCTGACACTTCCGTCATCCGGGTTGACCGTACCCTTGTTCATCACCGTATAGCCCTGCGCCCCATCGCAAGGAGTAAGGACCACCTTGTCCACCACATAGTCGATAGGGGCGGACAGGCGGAATTCCAGTACCGATACCGCCGGTTTGAACACCAGCGGCAGGGTGCCGCTGTAAGCAGCGTCCACAGTGTAGTCGGCATACAAGGTGACGGCATTGGTATTTTCACCCTCCGTCTGATTCGCTACGATAGAGAAAACACCCTGACCGGCCGGCTTTACGGTGGAGACATTGTACCAGGCAGTGACACGCGTGCCTTCCGTCAGTCCTTTCAGGGCGTTGTCCTCGTCAATCGCGTAGAAAAGGGATTCTCTGCCTGGGGTTTCCGTCTCATAAATATAAGCTTTTCCGCCACAGACGATGACCAGCCGGTCTCCAGCTTCCCAACCCATACGGCTCTCACGGACACCGGCATTCTCCTCTATGTTCAAGCTAACACGCGACTCCTCGGAGGCGCGGGCCAGTACAGGGATGCAGTCCTTGTACAGATGGCTCTCGGCGGGCATTTCCTCCTCCTGTACCACCGTACAAGAGAATGCAGCCGGGACCAGCAGTGTCAGAAGCGTCAAAAAGCGTTTCATTTTGCGTCTATCTTACAGCCATACAAAGCTTCGGTGTCAAAGTTCAGGGTGAAGGACTTGCCACCGTATTGGAAAGAAAGGATGAGGGTTTTTCCGTCCCGCTTCAAAGTGGAAGACGGCATGGATGAAAGGTCCCTGTCCCCCACCAGCATCATATGCAGGAAAATATCCTCCTCCGCCGGTTTGCCGGGAGCTACTTCAAGACGCCAGTGACCGAGTTGCGGATGGGTTTCCGGAGGTACGATATGCCGCTTGCCGTATCCCCAGTCGTCCGGACAGAGCACGGGGAGGGGCCAGTTGCGGCCGTCGGACCAGAAGTCCCTGCCGGGGCCTCCAATCAATTCCTGCGCAGCGTCTTCGGGAAGGAGGGTGCGGCAAATCATGGCCCCGCCTTCGGAGGCTTCCTTCCACTCCTTGGGCCCCAGCGCCTTGGGTTCCTCAATGGTGTGCCAGAGCCAGGTCTTGGGGTAAGAAGCATCCTTGGACGCTACCCTATCCATTACCACGAACAAATCCGGGCAGAACCAGATGAACTCACGCACCACCTTGGAGACCTTTGCCGGGTGATAGCACGGAGTCGCATCGGAGGCGAGGTAAACCCAATCCGGCGTCTCGGTCAGTTCCAACAGTTTGGAACCGATTTTCTCGCACTGGCCACCGTCGTTGGGAATGGGTATATCCTGCTCTTCACAGAGAGCCGGACCACCCCAGTAGGCGGGCATGACTTCGCCCGGCATCCTTACGGTAACGCAGTTGTGCGCAACGGTACGGCAGTAGTAGTGCGAAAGGTGGATACCCGGTTCGGGGCGCGTTCCGCTGTCCACGGTGCGCCAGCCTTTCTTGTAGATGATAAAGTTGTTGTTGTCGTAGTGCTTGTGCTGGAGCGTGACGCCTCCGCTGACGAAGAGGACGTACGTGTCGTCATCGCCGGTACCGGAGCGCATATAAACCTGCCCCATCGTATCGAAGTAAATGGATTTTGCCGATTCGACCGCCACTGCATCTATCTTGGCCGTCTTGGGCGGCGCATTCTTCAGCAAGCGGAGGAAAGGGAAAGGTTCGATGTCCCGGTAAAGGGAGAACTTCTTCAACAGACGATCGGCGACCGGAAGGATTTCAGGATGCGCGACACCATAGATATTATTAATATGGAAGATATGCGCGTTGATGTCCCTTTCCGGCAGCATGCAGTTGTAGTGATGCACGTCCCCGAATCCGTATTCCCTGTTGTAGGGCAGGCGAATCCAGTCCAGATAGCTGAGGTAACCGAGCACATAGGTCATCTTCTCGGAAACGTCAATCCCGGTGGCCGCCTTCATCGAGTAAATGAAGTTGAAATCCGCATACGGATAGTAACCGAAGGCATAGGTGCCGCAGGCGGTTGCCCCGCCGCCCTTTTCCCCGGCCATTTCCGCACGGAAGACCGACATTTTCTGGAAAAGGTCGTAACCCTCGTGCAGCATCTTCCGGCACTCATCATCATCTATCCCGTCACCCAGGAAAGCCAGGCCAAGATACCAGGGCAGGATGGGAGGGCCGTAACAACCGGACATATGGTCGCTGACGTTTTCCCGCTGACGGGGCTTTCTCCGGCCAGGCGTGTGCCAGGCGATATCATCCAAGGCCTTGAAGAGGGCGCGGCCGATATCCGCCCGCTCATTTTTGTCCAGGTTGTTGTACACCCAGTCGTAGGCGCAGATGGCACAAATCTGAGAGAAAGCGTACCAGGTGATGTTCAGGTTATGGTCGCAACGGAACTGGTAATAACCGGCCAGTTCGGTCAGCAGGTTCTTGGTATAGTCCAGGTATTTACGGTCTCCCGTGATGAGCCACAGCATCGCGGACTCGGACGCCCGGGTGCCCCATTCGTGGTCCTTGCTGGATTCGCCGGAGGCAATCAGCAGGTCCTTGAAGACAATGGGCTCGTTCAGCAGCGGATCAATCCGCTTCACCATCGCATCGAAGAAAAACTTCTCCGAGCCCACGGCGTTTTTTTTGATGCGCGGGATATCCTGTTTGTTGAGAAACAGGCGGGGATGGTCTTTCCTGATGGAAGCTTCCCAGGAGTAGTCTTTCTCCGGCAAGGCCGTCAAAGCCTTAAGCCCTGCAGACGGAAGCAGCAGGAGCGCCGAAAAAGCTAACAGGATGATGGCTCGTTTCATAAGGTTCAATTATCACCGTCCCAACCGGGATTCTGTTTGAACTGGATACAAAGGTCTTTTTCGCGCTGCGGGATCGGGAGCAGCTCGTGCTTGCCTTCCTTGGTATAGAGGGCACCGATGTAATATTGGGGGGCCATGTAGTGCCAGACACCCATATCCACATACGCCTGCTGAACAGTTTTGACATAGATTCCCCAGCGTACGAGGTCCTGACGGCGATGGCCTTCGAACGCAAGTTCATACGCCCGCTCATCCTGGATAGCCTTGCGGAATTCTTCATATCCGAGCTCCGAAGGCAGGTCGGAAGCGGCGGAAGGCGTTTGGATATCCAGCCCGTAGCCGCGCCTGCGCACCTGATTGACCGCCTCGAAGGCTTCGGCCGTCGGACCGCCGCTCATTTCGTTCAGCGCCTCCGCGTACAGCAACAGCACGTCCGCATAACGCAACACATACCAGTTCACGTTGGTATAGTTCTGGTCTGAAATCTGGTTGTCATCCTTGACATACACCTCGGTGTCCCATTTGCGGCAAAAGAGCCGGTAGTTGTAGGTGGCACGCCAACCAATCTGCCAGTAAGGCGTATCCTCTTCCATCGCCATCTTGAAGCTGACGGGGGTATTGGGGACACCGCCGACGTTCATGTTGACAATCTGGACACGGCCTTCCTTGCGATACTCATAATCGGCAAAGGAAATCGCCCAGCGCTTGTCGTTATCATAATCCTTCCATCCGGCGATGAACGTGGGCATCACGCGCATAAAAGAAAAGTGGTAGTTGCCGCGGATGGTCCCCTGCACGGCGGCCACGCCGTTGAAGTTCCCCACGCGTCCGCAGGAAGCCGTCGTGCCGAGCGGCGAATAATAGGTCTGCTCGATCAGGCTCTCCCGGCAATCCCAGACATTGTTGCCGGAATTGTACCAAAGCTGGTCAAAATCGCTCAGAAGGGCGTGATGACCGGAATGCACCAGTTCAGAAGCAACGCCAACGGCTTCCGCCCACTTGCTGCGGTCCTGGAGCGGATAACCTGCCCAGGTACAGTAGACCTTGGTCAGGAGGCCCATTGCCGCGCCTTTGGAGAAACGGAAACTGTTGTCCTTTCGGATATTGTCGGTGTCCGCCCAGGGCAGGTTCTCGATAGCGTATTTCAAATCCGCTTCGATGAATTGATAGACTTCCACGGGATCCGCCTGCACGAACTTGTCATAGGGCAAATAGGATTCCGCCGTCGTCTTGAGCAGGGGAACGTGGCCGAACCAGCGGACCAGCTCAAAGTAGTAGAGCGCACGCAAGGCACGCGCCTCTGCGATATAAACGCCACCGAGCGCCTTGTCATCGTCCGGGAACTCGGGCAATTTTTTCTCCATCAGCTCAAGGAAGTAATTGGAATTATAAACGCCCTTGTAAAGCGCCGCCCAGGTATCCTGTACGTAAGAGGAAGTGGTGGAAAAGGCATTGGCCGCCTCTGCACGCTGGCTGACAAGGGAGTTCCCCTCACCTCTGATTTGGTCGTTGGGGGCATCGAACAACATTGTCAGGTTGAGCCGGTAAACACCGTCGGTATTCATATTCCGGTACACCCCCAGGAGCACATTCTCTGCAAGGGAAGCGTCTGTGATATAGGAATCGTCCACCTGCGAATAGGACTTTTCCTTAAGAGAGCAGGAAGCCGCGATGAGCGCCAGCGCTATGATGCAAATATACTTTTTCATACTTTCCAGGATTTAGAAATTAATCAGTACGCCTGCGGTATACATCCGGCTCTTGGGATAGGCGCCAAAGTCAAAACTCGGCATCAGTGCGCTCGAGCGCATGCTCACCTCAGGATCGGAACCGCTGTAGGAAGTCAGACAGAAAAGATTCTGCGCAGTAACGTAAAAGCGGAGGGTGGAAACCCAGAAGCGCTGGGTAATCCGGGCCGGAAGGGTATAACCCAGGGTAATGTTCTTCAAGCGCAGGAAAGAACCGTCCTCCACAAAACGTGAATAGACGTCGTAGGCGACATAACCATTGGCGGCCGGAACACTGTTGGAAGCGTTGGTACGGGTCCAGCGGTCGCGCACTTCGCCGAGGAAGTTCATCATCTGCAGGCGCGTCTGGGTGCTGTACATCCGTTGTGCGTTGTACACATCATTGCCATAGACGAACTGGAACATAATCCCCAGGTCAAAGCCATAGAAATGGAATACGTTGTTCAAACCGCCGTAGAAAAGGGGCTGGCCGTTTCCGATGACCGTCCTGTCTTCCGTGGTGATGATGCCGTCTCCGTCAAGGTCCTTGTATTTGACATAGCCGGGATAGAGGGACTCGCCCGCGTGTTCGGTCATGTCCACCACGCCCTTTTTCAGGTGCAGAGAGCCGTCTCCCCACATATCGAAGTCGGACTGTTGGTAGATGCCGTCAAAGACATATCCGTAAATACTGCCGATGGGCTCTCCGACCCTGGCGATGTAGTCGTAGCTGCTGAAGCTGGAATTGATTCCAGAACGGGAAAGCAGATAGTCCTTGCCGCTGTTGAGGGCGACAAGCGTATTCTTAATGAACGAAATGTTGAAATCCGTCGTCCAGGAGAAATTCCGCTTGCTGATATTGATGGAATTGATGGTCAGTTCGATACCCTTGTTCCGTATCTGACCGATGTTCTGCCACTGCGACGCGAAACCGCTGGCCAGGGCCAGGTCCTGAAGCAGGAGCAGGTCGTGGGAATCCTTTATGAATCCATCCAGGGTGATATTGAGCCTTTCTTTGAAGAAGCTGGCATCGATACCCACGTTCGTGGTGGCGGAAGACTCCCAGCGCAACTCCGGATTGGCCAGGTGGGAAGGCTGCAGGGCGATGACCTGCTGCGAACCTACACCGTAACGAATGGCATCGTAAAGGTCCAGGGAAAGATAACTGGAGATGCGGTCGTTACCGACCATACCCCAGCCGGCGCGGAGCTTGAGGTTGGAAAGCCAGGGCACATTCTTAAGGAATTTCTCGTTGGAGATGTTCCAGGCCGCCGAGAAGGACGGGAATACGCCCCACTTGTGTTTTTCCGCGAAGACACTGGAAGCATCGGCGCGGACGGTGGCCGTCAGCATATAACGGTCCGCATAGCTGTAGAAGCCGCGGGCAAAGAAGGAAAGCCTCCGGTTGTCCGCCTTGCTGGAACCCGTGGTGCTGGGTACCGCACCAAGTCCGAGGTTGTCCACCCCGATATTGTCGAGCGGGAAGACCTTGGCCTCCGTAACGATCTCTTCCGCAACCTGGTAGGAGGTCTCGTGACCGAGCATAAGGTTCACCTTATGCACTTTGTTGAAAGTGCGGATGTAATTGAGCTGGTTGGTATTGGACCAGCGCATCGTCCGGCGGGTCGTGGACTGGCCGTAAGGACCGGAACCGCGGTCGGCCAGCGCACTGCCGTTGCGATAGAAGAGGTCGTAGCGGTAGAAATTGTTGGAATAATATCCCATCACCTTCAACTGCAGATATTTGGTGAGCCTGAAGATCAAGGCTCCGTTGGCATCCCAGATATCATTGCGCTTGTTGATATCCGTATTCTCGGCATTGATGATCGGGTTGTAACTCGAATTGTTGGTGACCTGGTAATCATCCAGGATAGGGTCAACGGCATTATAGCGCAGGAACTCATCGGAAATCCTCAAACCGCCGGTGGGGCGATACTGAAGGATGTTGCTGAGAGTACCGCCGCCGGTTCCCACACCGGTGTTGCGGATGTTGGAATAGCTGATATTCGCAGTGAAGGTCAGCCAGTTGAAGATCTTCTGCTGGAATTTGACGCGCGCAGAATTCTTGGCGAAGGTATTGCTCTTGAAGATACCCTGATCGTCGAAATGGCTGAACGAGGCGGAATACTGGGTGTCCTTGTTACCGCCGCGGATGCTGATATCGTGGGATTGCGACCAGGTGGGGCGGAAAGCCTCAGCCTGCCAGTCTACACCCTTGACGCCGCGGTAATCTTCCAGCGTCTGGTATTTGTAAGGGTTCCCTTCTGCATCCGTCCCCTGTCTGTAGTAGTAGTTTTCGAACTTGACGGGGTTCTGCTCCATCTGCAGGGCGACGAACTCGTAGGGAGAGAGCACGTCGATCTTCCTCGCCAGGGCCTTGTAAGTGACCGAGCCGTTGTAGGAAATCTCCGGACGGCCGATGCGGCCGGACTTGGTGGTCACCAGGATGACGCCGTTCGCGCCGCGGGAACCGTAGATGGCCGTGGCGGAAGCGTCCTTCAGGACCTCGATGGAAGCAATGTCCGCGTTGGAGATATGGTTGATGTTGGAGACCTCAAAGCCGTCTACTATATATATAGGAGACGCGTCGCCGTTGACGGTGCCGACACCACGAATCTTCACGTCCATCTCCGCACCGGGAGCACCGTCCACGGTGGTGATATTGACACCGGAAACCATACCGGCCATCGCTTCAAGGGCATTGGCCGTCTTGTAGTTCTGCAACTCGCGCGAACCTACGGAAGCAATGGAACCGGTCAGGTCGCTTCGTTTCATCGTACCGTAACCGATGACGACTGCTTCATCCAGGCGCTGGCGCTCGGGCTCAAGGGAGACATTGATCTTCGAGCCGATGGCCCGCACGGACTTGGTCTGGTAGCCGAGCAGCATGAAGGAAATCACCGCATCTTTGGCGGCTTTGAGCTGGAAGGTACCGTCGGCTGCGGAGACAGTCCCCTGGGTCGTTCCTTCCACGACAACGGTAACGCCGGGCATCGGTTCCGAATTCTCGTCATAAACGGTTCCGGAAACCGTAACGCTCTGTGCCATAGCGGAGAGCGAGCATACCAGGGCGATAAGCAATGCTATAGTTTTTTTCATATACCCGTCAAATTATTGGTTATAGTTAGGATCAAGCCAGATGAAGAAGGGACTGACCTCGAAGGAGTCCACGCCCGAAGTACCGGTCTGGGGATTCTTGCCGTCCGTAGAGAAACGGCAGATGACGCCCATCGCGCCGTCGGCGTAACCGTAATCGTCGACGAAACGGTCCGGATTGACCACGACCTGCAGGGTCTCGCCGTCAACATAGGCGCCGGTAATGGAAAGGTTGCTCTTTTCATAGTTGTACCACCAGGAGATGGGGTTGCAGGCACCATAGTTGGGCAGGGTCCCCAGGGCGGTGTAATACTTGTCCCAGACACACTTCAGGAAAGTGGTCGGATCGGTATTGATTCGGCCTTCCTTGTGCTCCGCCGGGCCATAGAGGTTGTACCACCAGGGGTTGGTCCGCATATCCAGCGTAGGCTGGTTGGCCGGGACACCCTCGGCGTTCACAATGGTCGGCGCAGGGCCTCTGCCGCCCTTGCGGGGATTGATGTGGAACGCAAACGGCGTGTACTCAATCCTGTAGCCGTTCTTCTGGAAACCGCTCTGGTCGATGAACAGCGGGAAAGTCCGGATGACCTTGTTCTCGTCATCATCCGCACCCACCTGCACGACGATATGGGCAAAATGCACCAAAATGGTTCCGCCGACGGACTGAGCATTGATCCAGATTTCTCCGTTGGGACGTATCTGGGCGCCCCAGCTGCCGGAATTGGTCTTGCGGACAAGGGAATATTTCACAGGACGTCCCTCAGGAATGTCACTTTCGACGATGGGGAAGATACTTCTTCCCGAACCGTGGTACACCCGGAACTGGTTGCCGTAGTCGGCAATGGGTTCCAACCCGAGGTTGTTGCCCCAGCGCACATAGGTAAAGTGATTGGGGTTGGGGACGATTTCAAGGGTGAAGGAAGCCCTGACCGAACTCTTGTTGTTCTGGGCCTGCACCGTAACGGTATAGGTACCGGGCGTGATTTCCACGCCCTCGGCGTTGGAAACGGTTCCGGTGGAAACATCAATGGTCAGTTTGGAAAGCTCCGCAGGAAGGTCTACCAACGAGAAAGTGAGGTCGTCACCGTCAAAATCCACAGGGGCATTGCTGAAACCCCGTCCGGAAACGATTCCGCCCACATTGGCATAGCTGAGTTTGGTAATGGGATGGATGTAGCTGATGACACGGAAGGTAAAGGCGTTCTCGAAGTCCGCAGCACCCCAGACATTGGCCACCCGCACAGAAACGACATAATCTGTTCCAATCTGCGCCTCAGAGGGAGCCTGGATATTCAGCACACCGGTTGAAGACTCCATCGTGACGGCAGGGCCGCCTTCCGGACTGACGGAAAGGATGGAGAAAACGGTTTCCTGGGGCGTGCCCAGGTAAGAAGGTACCGGAGACGAGGCGGGAGCCCCTACCTCCACCTTGCGTTCCGCCGGATCATACACAAGGTTGTAAGGCGCAGAAACCGCCTTGAGCGTAAGCGCATTGGCGTATATGCCGGCCTCGTCGCTCGCGCCCACCTTGTAAGTGGTCAATTTGAAATCGAAGGTATAGGTACCGGGGGTGAAATCCGTATTGCCCGTCTTCACACGAAATTCTCCGGTATTCTCGTCCAGCGAGAACCAAATCTTGTGCTGGTTGGCAAGCTCGCCGTCCTTATAAACATTCTGAATAAGGAAACGCTTGATCTGCACATATCCCTCGCCGTCAGGCTCGATGACCGCACCGGGAAGGCCTGCCACGCCCGCATGAATGTCCGAGACTTTGATTTCCAACTCAGACGGGGTAACCTTGATTCCCTCAGGAACGCTCCGCATCATCGTGATGCCGACGGCATCGTTGAAAGTATAACGCTTCCCTTCCGCCGAGCAACTGATACTGATAGAATAGCTGCCCAGAGGCAGGTTATCGGAGCCTTCGATGGAGAAAACGCCGGTTTCCGGGTGTACCGAAAAGCAGTCGGTTTCATAGGCACCTCCTTCATGTCGGATGCCCGCCAGGGAAAAATCTCCGGGCGTTCCTCCAACCCAGGAAGGGGTCAGGGAGATAGCCGTACCGGGGCATATTTCGGTCAAGGAAGGATAATACAACTGGAACCCTTCCCCGACCTTCGCGGTACAGGCAGTGAGCACTGCGAGTGCAAAAATTACCAATCTCTTCATATAGTGAGTTTTAGTGTTTGTTTGCAAATTTTTCCAAAGCTTCCAGGAAGTAATAGTCGGCATAACTGAGCGGAACATCGATTTCATTCCCGGCAGGGAAATGTCCTACACTGTGTTTCAGAATAAATCCGCCGTTCGTACCCGGTTCCGCCAGATACTCGGGAGAAGCGAGCGTACGCAATTGTTTTTCCGCCATGGCAAGGTAGCGGGAGCCGTCTTCCACATAAGAAGCCAATTCCGTGAAGGCGGAGGCCATCACGGCGGCGGCAGAAGCATCCCTGTATTCGTTGGGAATGTTCGGGGAATCGAAATCCCAATAAGGAATACCGTCCTCGGGAAGTCGGGACAGCAACATCTCTGCAATCACCGTCGCACGCTCGAGGAAGTCGGCTTCGCGGGTAAACCGATACATCATCGTGAAACCATAGAGCGACCAGGCCTGGCCGCGCGACCATGCACTTTCATCCGCATAGCCCTGGACGGTCTGCTTCCGGATGACCGACCCGTCCGCCGGATTGTAATCCACCAGATGATAAGTGGTGAAATCCGGGCGGTAATGGTTCTTCATCGTTGTCCGAGCGTGGGAAACCGCCACTTCTTCAAGCGCGGATTCAGACTCCGTTTTTGCAACGCTGAGCAGCAACTCCAGGTTCATCATATTGTCGATGATGACAGGGAACTGCCAATTGGTACCGTCAAGCTGGAAACTCCAACTGCGGATGCAGCCCACCGTGGGGTTGAAGCCCACCGCAAGCGAACGGGCTGCCGTATGCATCACATCCCTTGCGTGAGAATCGCCGGTGAGGCGATACTGCTGCCCGAAGCTGCAATTGATCTGGAAGCCCACATCGTGGTCGTCGGTCACCCATTTGATGGGCTCCACCTTGGCCGTCTCCCGTTCTGCCAGCGCGCGTAACTTCTCGTCGCCGGTATATTCGTAGACCAACCAGAGCGTTCCGGGGAAGAAACCGGAGCACCACCACTTTGCAGGAGCCGTAACCAGGGATGTCCCGTTGAAAGAGCGGGGGGTCGAGAGGCTGTCCAGGCTCTGTGCCATCATCTCACACTGGACGGCCGCCAGGTCAAACACCCGCTTTGTCACCTGTTCCATACTCTCCTCTGCCTTGCAGCCTGAAACGAGAGACGCAAGCAGAAGAAGGAAAATTTTTATAAGCGAATTTTTCATGGTCGTTTTCATCCGATGCAAAGTTAGGAGGGAGATATTTCGCATAACGTACCCGATTTATGCATTTTATACCCTAAATCGGTCAATCGTATCCCCGGACTTTTTCCCCTCAATCCTTTTGAATAATTTTGCGATATGCAGAAAAGGCTCATTCTCATCCTCGCATTTACAACTGCCTTATTTACAAGCAGTTTTGCGCGAAATATCCGACATTACGACGTCTCGTCCGGTTTGTCCGAGAATACGGTGAAGGGGATCATCCAGGATGCTTGCGGATATATGTGGTTCGGCACGCAGGACGGGCTGAATTCGTTTGACGGGCGGGATTTCAGCTCTTTCGGATGCTCCTACCACGACAGGGCAGGACGGGATGAAGGCTCTTTGAACATCTTGTCCATATTGCTTCATCCGGACGGGAAACGAATCTGGCTGGTGTGCCGCAGCGGGGTAACCCTTTTTGACCCTGCCACCCACAGTTACAGGGATATCGCTTTCCCAGAAAAAGTGGTACCCACCTGCGCCGCCTATGCGCAGGACGGATGTCTGTGGATCGGCACGGAAAAGGGATTGTATACCTATCGAGAGACCGAAGCCGTTGCCACAAAACTCCAGATGTCCGACGGGGAGGATTCCTACAGGAACATCAACGCCATCCTGCGGGACTCCAGGGGAATCGTCTGGGTATGTGGAGAGGAAGGGTTTTTCCGGTACCTGCCGTTTACCCAGCGCTTCGAGCATATTTCCGACAGGAACGCTTTGTCCGTGCTTGAGGACAGTGCCGGCGGCATCTGGGTGGGACTATGGTACGACGGATTTGCCAGGTACAATGCCGAAACCAACAAAATTGACCTTCTGCAGCGCACGAGCGAAGACGGCGGGACCTTGGAAATCCTGCGCGTACGCAATATGCTCGAAGAAACGCCGGGGAACATTCTTATCTGCACCAACCGTGGACTGTTCCGGTTTTCGCGTACCACCGGGAAACTGAGAAAGATTATCCTGACCTCGCAACGGGCAACGGACAATGTCTATTCTTGTTTCAAGGACCGCGAAGGCGGCATCTGGATTGGCACTTACTTCAACGGGCTTTATTATTTTATGCCCAGCGATGGAGCCATCGAAGCCTATACCCCCGAGAACACGCCCGAATTTTTCCACGGCTCGGCCGTAAGTTCCTTCTGTGAAGATGCGAGCGGCCAGATTTGGGCCGGCGCGGAAAACGGAGGCTTGAGCCTCTACCTTCCCGCCGAAAGGACCTTCCGTCCCCTGCCGTTCAAGAACCCGGCCAACAATCTCCACGCCTTGTGCATCGCTTCCGATAAGTTGTATATAGGAACCTTCACGCAGGGTTTGATACAAATGGACCTCGCACGCGGGACTAAAAAGGTATATGTAAACGGAGGTCCGGGGTCTATTCCCGACAATCACGTGTTTTCCCTCTTGAAGCTGGGTGATGGCCGGCTGCTGGTAGGCACGCGCCGCGGCTGCGCCGTTTTCAACCCCGCTACCGGCAGTTTCAATAAGATTCCACAGCTTGAGGATGCGTTCATTTATGGCATTTGCGAGGATGCAAAGGGCTGTCTATGGTTTGTCGACTATTACAACGGCCTCCATAAACTCGAAGGCCTGGGCGGCGCCTACAAACATTATGAGCATCAGGACGGAAACCCGGCATCCCTCCCCTGCGACCGGTTGATAAACATTCAGGCCGACGACAACGGGGAACTTTGGATCAGTTCCGACGGTGGCGGCCTGTGCCGCTATGACAGGGAAACGGACGGATTCATCCCCTTCGTTATCAGGGAAGGCGCCGAAACCCGCCGGATTTCCGTGGTCTATGCCTGTCTCAACGACAAGAAGGGAAATCTCTGGATTTCTTCCAACAACGGCATCTGGTGCTGCGACAAGGACGGCAACGGGAAGCACTATACCGGGGCGGACGGGCTCCAGAGCAACCAGTTCAATTATGGAGCGGCCTTCCGTTCGTCGAGGGGGAAACTGTTTTTCGGCGGAATCAACGGTTTCAATGTCATCGACCCCGACGCCGTCCCCGCCGAAATTCCGCAGCCGCTGCTCTTTGCCTCCGTTTCCTGGAACGAAGGCAAGCGAGAATTTTCGCCGGTCTGCGATTATTCTTCCGACAATCAAACCGTCGTCATCCCTCGAAACATCAATCACTTTAACGTGAATTTCGAGTGCCTGAGTTACATTGCGCCGGAAAACACCCGGTTCACCTACAGCATTGACAATGGAAGGATCTGCTCGGTTACCAACAAAGGTTCGGTCACGTTCGCCGATTTCCCCTATGGCAGACACGAAATCACGGCCAGCGCCGTCACCAGCAGAGGCACGCAAAGCGCAAACATCGTCCATATCATCATCGACAACCGCCCTCCCCTGCTTCTTAGCACTGGCGCCAAGGCGGTTTATGTTATCCTTCTTGTATTGCTCGTCATGGGAGTGATTATCTGGATGGAGCGGAGTAAACAGGAAAAAGCCGAAAAAGAAGCCTACCAGGCAAAACTGAATTTCTTTACGCAGATCGCGCACGAGATCAAGACGCCCGTAACCTTGATCAAAGGACCGCTGGACGTGATTCTGCGCGAACCGCATCCTGAAGATGAACAATACCACCTGGAGATTATCAAGAAGAACGCGGACCGGCTGAAGGAACTTACGGGGCAGTTGCTGGACTTCAAGAAAATCAATTCCGAGGGCTATGCGCTCCATTTGAAGAACGTCAATCCCGTACAAACCCTGGGCGACGTGGTGGGCCGTTTCGAGTGTGCGGTCCGCGAACCGGTGGAAATCAGTTTCGACGCCGGCAACGATGTGGAAACCTGCAGCATGGATCCGGAAGCCTTTACTAAGATTGCCAGCAACCTCATCAGCAATGCCTTAAAGCATACACGAAACAAGATACAGGTCGAGTTGTCGCGACTGGGCAGTGAGGGCCAGGAATACCTTCATCTCGCTGTCAAGGACAACGGAGACGGAATCCCCTTGGAAGAAGCGCGGAACGTGTTCAATTCCTTTTATCAGGTCCGCACCGCCCGGGAGCCTCGTATGCCCGGTATAGGACTGGGGCTCTCCCTTGTGAAACTGCTGGCGGAAAAACACAACGGAAAAGCCTATGTAGATACCTCCTACACGGGCGGTTGTTGCGTATGCGTGGATATCCCCTACCTTCCCGGCAAAGCTCAGCCGGCAGAATCCGCTACAGGAAAGACAGGAGCCTCCGGAACCAAGGTACTCGTGGTAGAAGACAACCGGGAGATGATGGAATTTCTGAGTTCTACCCTGCAGAAAGAGTATGCCGTGATGGAAGCGGCTAACGGGGAAGAGGCGCTCTCGATTCTCAGGGACAGAGACGTGGATATCATCATCAGCGACATCTATATGCCCGGGGCCGACGGATTTACCCTCCTGCGCGAGGTGCGCGGAGACGAAATGCTTTGCCATATTCCCCTGATTCTGCTGACCGCGGAAAGCTCGCTCGATGCAAAAATCAAGGGGCTGGAATACGGCGCCAACGCCTATATCGAGAAGCCGTTCTCCGTAGAGCAGTTGCTCGCTACAATCAAGAATATCCTCAAAGACAGGGAAATTATGCGCAAATCTTTCCGCAACGGACTCCCTATGCCGCCTGCACAGTCCGAAGGCCAGTCACAGGACAGCAAATTCCTTGAAAAAATCAGCGGAATCATTCTCGAACGGATGGGCGAATCCTGGATATCGGTCGAAGAATTGGCAGAAAGGATGAACGTCAGCCACTCGAGTCTCCAGCGCAAGATAAAGGGGCTTACGGGCCTCTCTCCCATCGAATTTATCCGCACCGTCAAACTCAACAAGGCAGCGGAACTGCTTGCCAGCGGCGATTATCGGGTGAACGAGGTCTGTTATGCCATAGGATTCAACAAGCCCTCCTACTTCTCCGCCTGCTTCAAGAAGCAATTCGGGGTGCTGCCCAAAGACTACCTCAACGCACACTCATAGCGCCTGGATCTGGGCGGGAGTCAGGCCGGTTGCCTGGGCAATCTGGTCGATGGGGATTCCCATTTCCCTGAAGTTCCGGGCAATCTCGGCAGTTCTGGCAGAGGCCCCTTCCGCTCTCCCTTCCGCTCGGCCTTCCGCCAGGCCCTCTTCCCTGGCGTACTCCTTGATTCCGTTTACATCAAGCCAGTTAAACATCTTTTCTTCGTATTCTAATTGT
>CACYHC010000016.1 GCA_902774145.1 uncultured Bacteroidia bacterium | reverse complement strand
TTTTGACCACCCTTTCGCTCAACACGCTGTTTCTTATGAAGCGGCACCTGTGCCTGACGGTATCCACCCGGGGGCCCGTGAACTGCATCAGAAACACTTTGTTGGCGGCGGCAGGGGAGGCCGGCCAGCAAAACATCCAGAGAGCAGTGTGCATCGTGTAAATCGATGCACACTCATAGACGTTCAGCGCTTGTCCCTTACACACTTTGTCCCACGATTTTTCCTGTCCGTGAAACGTATAGATTAGTCCGTTTACAAAGACAACCACAAAGAGGACAAAGAGTCCAATCAGAATTTTCTTAGTCGTTTTCATTTTCGTTACCATTATAAGTCATTTACGACAGCACTTTCTTTTCACTTGGATTTTCAGGGATAAATGGATTGAGCGCCAATGCCGCATCGCGCTTCTCCTTCACCAACTGATCGTAAATCTCATTCATCCTCTGACTACCATCCTCAATAATCCCGATGTATCTGCACAGATTCTCCCGGAAACTGGCATTATTGGCATCAAGCGCCGCAATGAAGAAATTGAGGCCCGTATCGTCTTTGTCCTCATCGAAAGTCGCCTTGATCATAATCAGTTCATCGGACATAAGGTGGGCTGCCTGTCTAAGCAGGTCCATTTCCCATTCCTTTGTATCGACACGGTAATGACGAAAAACGAAGACGGAAGGAAGCCTTCCCGCCTCCACATAAAATGGCTCTCCGGCAACCATAAATCGAATCCAGTTTTCCTCCCGCTCAGGCACATAGCCTGCGTGCCTGATGGCTTCTTCTATCCCGTCTACCGTAAGGGGATCTTGAGGCGCGACGGCCTCCTTCTCGGCAATTCTTTGCAGCAACGCCTCCATACGGTCTTTCATTAGGCTGCTTTCGACAGTGAGTTTCATGTTTTTATTGCCTAGGAAGTGCAGGGCTAGGATGAATATCGCATTGATAACTCCAAGAAAAATGGTAAATCCCAACATAATGATCTAGTGTTTGATGATGAGCCTGTTGTTCTGGTTGTCAATCGTGATAGTCCCAAAACGCTCCATTGCACTTTGCCCCAGGAGAAGCGGTGCCTTCTGGCTCTTCACCACCGAGGCATCCACGTTATGAAGCACTGCGTCGCCAATCTTGACCTCGCGCAGGGTGATAACGGTGCCCTCATTGATCTGGCCGTTGGCCACCTGATAATAGCGCTTTCCCTTTATGTCTTTGTCAGAAAGATAGCCATTTTTGAACATGAAGTTGGCTTCCACAGATGATATGGTGACATCAGAGGCCCCAGTGTCAAAAATCATCTGCAGGGCAAGGCCGTTGATGTCGCAAGGAATCTCGAAGGTGCCGCCGGGATTGCGCTTGACGGCAATTTCGGTAACTGTCTCCTCCTTCTCTGGCATCGACAGTTCAAACTGCTTCAGATACTCAGCGTGTTTGGCCTCATACTCCTCCATCAGGGCCTTGAACTTTGGCAATTCGCGTACGGCATCCATATCATCATCCAGACGGATGTGAGAGAAGCTGCGGTAGCCTTTCTCGAAAGACTTGCGGAGAGCTGCAATGGACTCCTCCAGACGACCCATCCTGGAGTAGAGGCAGGCTTGGTCATAATAGTGGCCTGCATCCTCCTGATCGGAAGCAATGATCTTCTCCATCCACTCCTCTGCTTCTTTGTCACGGCCCAGGAAGTGCAGGGCATACTGGCGGCAGCTCCCATCCTCGGCAATGGTATCCTTCTGGATGACCACCTCAAAATCAGCATCCGCTTCGACTATATTACCATCCAACAGCAGGAGCTTGCCACGCATAAGATAGAGGTATGGATAGTCCTCGGTCATCTCAAGGCCCAGGTTATAATCCTCAAGTGCCTTCTTACGATCTCCCTTCATCTCATAGCACCATCCACGCTTGTAGTAGGCATAGGCTCCGTCAGGGACCTCCTCAATGGCGGCGGTGAAGTCCGCGATAGCAGCATCGATATCACCGGAGAGCCGGTAATAGTCACCACGCTGGCAGAGACTGCGCCAACTCGGGTCTTTCTCCATTGCTTTGGAGATGTCGGCGATGGCGAGCTCATTGAGCCCCAACTCACTGTAGCAGTCACTCCTGTAGAAATTAATCTGGTCATAATGGCCAAACTCGGCTTCCAGGTCATCATACGCCCTCACGGCCTCTGCATACTGATGCGTCGTCTCGTAGAACTGGCACAGGAATGCCTTCCACTGGAAGGGGCTCTCGCTCTTCTTGGCGCGGGATTTCAGGCTGGCCTCAGCGTAGTTCGGCCGCTTTTTCAGAACCTGCAGGATAGACTCCGTATTGGCATCATCATCTTTGTCAAACCAGTCCAAACCGGCGTCGATGGCTTTATTCGTCTCCTCAAGCTTGTCATAAGCCTGCATCTTGAAGCGGTAGATTTCAGCATATTCGGCATCGTACTTCCGGCATTTTTCCAGCAGATCCAAAGCCTCCTTATATTGCTCACGCGTAACCATGTTACGAGCAAGGCCAATCATGGCCGCCTGATCCGCTTCATCGATAGCGAGCATCTTACGATAGATGACATCGGCACCGTCGTAGTCTTTCAAACTGTAGAGAGCCTGGGCATAATCGAACGATATGCTCTGCAGGTTGTCCTTATCGTCCTTCTGGGCCAGCTCATACGCTGTCTTGAGCGATGAAGCAGTATTCTCCCAGTCACCCATATCCTGATAGATGTAGGCTTTCCACCAATGAATCGTGGACATGGCAGTCCCTGACTTCTTCGGCTTGTTGACCTTCAGAGCATGGTTGATGTCCTGGAGTGCCTGGCCGAACTCATGCTTGCGGCGGAGGAGGCGTGTCCGAAGAATCAATGCGTCCACATTGTCCGGCGTCTCCCGCAGCTGCTTGTTCACAAGGTCCAAAGCCTTGGCCTCGTCCTTCTCCTTGTTCAGGACCTCGTAGGCCTTCTTGAGGTTGTAGTCGTTCTCGGTTTTGTTCTTCTGAGCGTAAACATTTACGCTCAGGGCAGTCAGCAGTATTGCTGCAAAAATGGAAAATAATCGTTTCATTTTGCGTGAAAGTTATTTGTTGATTGTTTCGGGTTTCAAGTCAAAGGTTAATACTCGTTTTACCCGGATTCTTACAATAGAAGCAGAAAAAGTATATTTCGGTTTACTGTATAAAATAAAATTGGTAAATTTGCATAATCACTTCATTAAATAGTAGATGCCATTACTCGTATACAGGCCAAGGAACTACGATCAGACACATGAACGTGAGCAGTTCAGAAATCTGTGCGTCCTTCTTAAGGAGAGGTTTTCATCCTCTCCAGACGAGATGTGCATCTTTATCGGAAACTACAATATTGGCGATGTTGAGCTTGATGGCATCATCATTAAGAATGAAGGAGTTGTTCTCGTAGAGTTCAAAGACTTCGGCGGGAATATTACAGCCACAGAAAATGGCGACTGGACGGCAGAAACGGATGGTATCAAATCCGTTATTCGAGGCGGATCGGGCCGGAAGAATCCCTACCTCCAGGCAAAGATAAACCGCAATTCTTGTCGGCCTGTTCTTGTGGAGACAGGAGCTTTGACAGCCAAACAGGTAGAGCGCCTCTCGTCCTTGATAGTGTTCCACCACCCAGCTTCAATAAACAATCAGATCAGCCCTCGCATTAAGTGGCTTCGCGTGTGCGATGAAAAAGGGTTTATCGACGAATTGGATTTAATAGTAACCCCTGAGTGTGACTTACAAGAAGGGGATTTTGCCAGGATTATTGAACGTTTGAACTTAGATCCTGACTGGCTTTGTGTAAGATATTCAAATCCTGAAGTATTGATTAACGTAAATGAGGAAAGTGCAGAGGAAGAACCTGCTGAAGAAGAGCACGCACCCTCGGACGATACAGGAATGAATATCTTCGATGAGATAGAGGCCCAAGCGGCCGTTGTGAAAGTTGAGCCGGTCGAGGTCAGTTCGGCTCCGGCCTCTACATTACCTGTATGGATAGAATCCTTCTTATTTGACACTCTGAAGGCTCGCTACGAACCTGATTGGCGTCGCTTCTCAGATAACCTTGACCTGTCAGATGAGGACCAACGAAAGTATTTAGGCACCTACTTTCCCAGAAGTTTCGTCGAGCTGAATACTATTTTTGGCAATCTCTATAAAAGCGGTCGTTTCCAGTCGGTGTATTCCAACTTGGATACCATAGCCATTCTGAATATTTGTTCAGGCGGCGGTGGCGATTTGATGGGGACGATAACTGCGTGCCTGCAGAATTCGAAGAGGTTAAAAACTCTTTTGATTACGGTGATTGAAGCTTGTGAGTCTTCAATCAATTCGCTTCGGTATTTCATCCAAGAGTGCCGGAAGCAGTATCCTTATGTGACAATTGAGTGCAAGTGTATCCGTTGCCGTATTCTGTCTGTCAATGATATTCTTGCCCAGCCCATCAACGAGTATTTCCCGTATGATATTATATTGTTCGACAAGGCCGGATCTGAACTGCTCCGTCAAGGAATGAAAACGGTCTACAAAGACATCTGTAGTGTGCTGGCTCCTTTGCTGAACCTTTCTGGGGTGCTCTGTATACTTGATATCACGATGAAGGATGAAGGGACTGGAATCTTCTATCCTCAAATCCTTAACGACCAAGTAAACCGCTTCATTTCCGAGGATGGTTCGTTCAGCAGCATCTTACCTCTTTCTTGTCGTTTCAAGGAGCGCGAGTGTAATACGCCTTGCTACACTCAGCAAGTATTCTCGGTATCTCATCGGGGAAAATCAAACGATGTCAGCAAGGTGGCGTACCGGTTGTTGGGCCATCGTGTATTTGTGGATGACATCACACGTCACCTTTCCCCTGAAGGAAACACTTATGTCGTGAGTGCGGTCAACTCCGATACCTGCAAGCAGTGTCGGGGGCAAAACATTGTGAATGCATTTGAATTAACACAAAACAAATAAGGAGTAGAGTATGCCTAGGGATTTCATGGTAAAAGAATCCATGCTTGATGATTATCAAATGGACTTGTTAGACAGGACGCTTGACCGTTCACTGGTGGTTTCTGGATGTGCAGGAAGCGGAAAGTCCGTTATCGCCCTTCAGAAAGCGAAACGTATTCAGGCAGAAAAAGGGAGAGATTATACTGTGATCGTCTTTACGAAGGCGCTGAAGGATTATATGCAGGCAGGTCGTCAGGAATTGGGTTTGAATGATGCATTTTACTATCACTGGGATTGGAAAAACCGTCGTGGTATGCCCAAGGCAGATTATGTAATCGTCGATGAGGCTCAGGACTTCACGCGGGAAGAGATTCAGGAGTTCATCGATAGCGCGAGAAAAAACATCTTCTTCTTTGGAGACACAGCCCAGTCTATATATGGCGGACTGAAAACCACGCTTTCGATGCGTGAGATTGGAAGTATGCTCCCTAACGCGGATGCTGTGCCCCTGTATTTCAATTACAGGCTTCCTAAACCCATTGCAAGAGTCACTCAGACCTACATAGGCGTAGGTGTCGACCCGTACAGGGAAAGGACATATAAAAGTACAGAAAACCAGAAGCCTCGTTTTATCAGGTACTCTTCAGGAGAGGACCAGATAAAAGCCATCGCAAGGATTATCAAGGCAAGGAACCTTACCGATGTGGGCATTTTAGTTCCCCATAATGAGGCTATTCCCAAGATGAGTCAACTGCTTAATGGCCAGGGAATCAACCACGAGATTCGATATAACGATAAAGACGATTATCACAACAATGTCGATACGTTGAACTTCAATTCAACAAATCCGAAGTTGATGACGTATCACAGTGCAAAGGGCCTGCAATTTGAAACGGTCTTCCTGCCTTTCGTCGAGTCTGCTGATTCCGATGATTTAAGAAAGTCCTTATACGTTGCTATGACCAGAACATACCGGAATTTGTACGTTATGTACAGCAACTATTCTATGCCGTCTCCGCTTTCAAGCGTCCCGTCGGATCTTTATATTTCGAGTGAAACTGACACTATTGAAGAATTGTAATCATGAGACTTTATATTCCGACAAGTAGCAGGAATTTCAACTGCCTGTTTTCCGAAGAAAGCATTTCTCCAAAGTCTTTCTATGGAGAAAGAGGCTTCGGGTACAGCAAGTGGCATAGCATTCCGGAGAATCCTTACGAAAACCTTATCGTCCTATACGATGAACTAAGGTATTTCCAGAGGCCCAATGAGGGATTTGATGATTATCCGCTGGTGATCGAGGTTTGCCTTAATGACAAAGAGGTCGAAGAATTATTCCGCAAAGATAAAAGCGGAGCATATCTGTATGATGGGACTTTGTATTTCAACCCCAAGACCACCGGATTTGTGTTCTTTAGCGAACAGCAAAAAGATATTGTCCTGTCAAAAGCAGAAGGTAGTTTGGAGACTAAACTGGTACGGATTTACAACAGAAAGATACGTGTAGAGCGTGTCGGTGGCAATTATGTTGCGCCTCAAGTCCCCGACGCCGAACTCAATAGGGATGAATTGGCGAAATCTGTTCGTATTAACAAAGTCAAGGGGTTCATCTATGGATACCATATCGGAAATCTTCTGTCAGTTTCCAAGGAACAGGGATTCCGTGTCAAGACCACTCAAACGCTGCTCGACCTCGCTTCAGCTATTTACGGCAGCATAGATAAGAAACCGACCCCCCAGCAGAAACTCCAACTGCAACAAACCGTTCTTCAGGAATCATCTCTTGCTCGCTTACTATTGGACAAGACGAATCTTGATGCGAATTCGGTTGCCTCGCTCATTGATGATGTTTTCAATCAGTGTCGCTGGGAGCCGGCGTCTAATTCTCCGGACCGAGGCGTGTTTAATCTATATTCAATGATTCTTAGCCCCAAGACGCAGGAGCAGGCAATCAACTATCTTACTTCGGAGATTCACCGAATTCTTGATCCCGCTGGTACCCGGATATGGCCGGAAAGCGCCAAGGACATAGCCATTTTACCAAAGAACGTAATTGAAATGCCGGTGCTTGCTGGGAGGCCCGAAGATAAAGCAGTTGCTGAATTATGGATCAATGGTGAACTTGCGGACAATAAATACAAAGGTAGCCTAGCCTCTTATCGCTTGGATCTTGCTACGGAGTTAACCAAGTCTGTGAGGGATAATGTATATAAAGACGGTTGGGAGAATTCTTCTGCTAAGCCTTTCCTCAATGCATTGAGAAGGAATCTTAATGGAGAGGAGTTCACCGAAAAATGGAGCGAGGATGTCCTTTCGGCTCTTGCAGCTGTCTTGATGAAAGGTGACACCTGGGATGGTCTGCGTTTGTTCTTAATATCGAAAGGTATTCAGAATCAGGCTACGCCTTTCGCATTTTATGGAATAGTAAATGGATTTGCCAACCTTCCCAAGGATTTCACCAATATCCTTCTGAACTATCGGGATAACAAAGCGCTGTGGGAACTCTTGAATTCGGCCGTTTATGAAGCCGTAAATGGCTTTGGTATGAAAGCAATCGTCGAGACTCCTACACAACCTCAGAAGAAAGGTAAAGGAATCGGTAGTTTATTAAAAGGCGCGGTTGAATCTGTCACCGAGATTTTCTCGACAAAAGATAACGATGACATCACCACCAATGAGGAAAAACCTTCAACTCTTGCGGAACCGGTTCTTAACCTGGATGAAATGGATGACCTCCCCCCGGACGTTATTCCAACAGGCAGTTTGCCAGCCTCCAGCGTAGAGGAAGATATGCCAGATTTCGGTGCAGGCAAAGAAATTTCTATCCCTGAAACTACTTTCTCAACGGAATCGGTTGTAAAAGAAGAAAACTATGCCCGGCAATCGCTGGAAGGTCATCCTTATACTGAGGTGTGGGATAAAGCCCTCCAGATTATCGAAGAAGAGACGCCGAAGAAAAAGGAAGTCAAGGAGTATAAAAGCACATATTCTACAGCCGTTGACAGAGTGTTTGAAAAGAACGAAAACCTTATTGCAATACTTAATGGTATAGAGGCTATCCCGGTATCATGTGCCACGAGTGCCTGGAATAAGGCAAAAGGAAGAATCCGGAAACTGATAAAGCAGAAAGAAGATGAAGAGAATAGCGTGTTCCGGATGGCAAATCCTACCGTAGTGGAAAGTTTGCCAAGTACAAGAAATCTTAGTGCTGTGGTCATAAAGCGCCTGAATAACATCTGGGACTTTACAGGCAAGAGTGAACCCGAGATAAGAGGTCACGTTCACTATTTCATTTCAGTTGCCAGAAAAGAAGGGCGTGGAGAAATGGGAAGGTATCATGATCTTCGAGGTGTATTTGTAGGAGACTTGGCGGATAGAATTGAACGGGAATTAAAACAGTACTTTGGAATCTAAGGTTGAAATACGTCGCGATAACGGAGAGGTTGTCGAAGGAGTTGCACCGGTGATTATATCCGCCAGTCGCTCCACCGACATCCCCGCCTTTTATGCGGACTGGTTCATGAACCGGCTTCGTGCTGGGTATTGCGTTTGGTACAACCCTTTCAACCAAAAACCGTTGTACATATCCTTCGCGAAAACGAAAGTTGTCGTATTCTGGACCAAGAATCCGGAGCCGATGCTGAAGCATCTGCCGGAACTGGACAGGATGGGAATTCATTACTATTTTCAGGTAACGCTGAACGACTACGTCGACGAAGGCTTTGAGCCCAATGTCGGTCCGGTTGCCCAGCGCATTGACGTGTTCAAACGACTCTCTGAAACTATCGGCAAAGAGAAGGTTATATGGAGATTTGATCCACTTATCGTTACGCCAAACCTGACAGCCAGACAGCTACTGACGAAGGTTTTCCACGTTGGAAACCAGTTGAAGGGTTATACGGACAAACTGGTGTTCAGTTTTATCGACGTAAAGGCATACCGTAAGGTCCAAAACAATCTCGTAAAAGAGACGCCATATTATACCCGTGAGACCGTCGAGTCGGCAGAGCCCTCGGGAGCATATTTGACTGAGTTGGTCGATGGACTTGCCAAGTTGCGGGACCACTGGAAAGAAGAAGGCTGGAATCTAACATTGGCCACCTGTGGAGAAAGTATTGATCTGGATAAATATCGCATCGAGCATAACCGCTGTATCGATGGTGAATTGATGGAAAAACTCTTTGCTGATGTTACCTTCATACCGGCAAACTCCCGGAGCCAGACTTATTCGGTGGCATTCCAGAAATCCCAACGGATAGGAAGAATCTCAAGGATAAAGGTCAGCGTAAGGTGTGTGGGTGCATGATCAGCAAAGATATCGGCATGTATAATACTTGCCGCCATTTCTGCGTATACTGTTATGCAAATACCAGCAAAAATACTGTTCTTAATAACAAGTATAGTCATAGTGAAAAATCTGAAAGCATCATAGATTAGTTGACTTTTATTGCACTATAATGAAACTTTATGTAGTTATTTCCAGCTGGTATTTTGACGAAAATATCAAGGACCTCTGTTATAAGGGCGAAGGCCATGAGCTCTTAGGTGTATATACCGATATAGATTCGGCTCGAAAACGATTTCATGAAGAGAGGGACATGTTATCATGGCCTGGGGAAGGCTGGCCATTTTCTTTAATTTTATCAACTGGCGTGATTCCTGATACTGATATAGACTCAGAAGATACATTTTGGAAGAATCGAATAGATGGATATGGCTATACAAAAGTTTCCATAGAAACCTTTGAGCTATAGGGGTATATTAGATGCCCAAAAGATCCATCTGTTCAACAGATTCTGGGACATATCGATTGAGGAGTTCTTTCAGTCTTGAAATTATTAGATGGAGTTCATTATTGTCTGATTTTAATCTTTCAATAATGACCTCTTGTCTCTTGATGGTGTCATCCATCCTCAAAGCTTGAATAACGACGTCCGTAACAATTGTATCTTTCTTGTCCATAACATAATAAGTTCGTTTTCACTTATTAATACACGACTATAAGGGATTCTTACACCATCTTACCCGAAAGTCGCACAAAAATGCCGCCGAGACCACTATTTATTGGTTTCGGCGGCTAAATTTGCGCATGGTTTATCAGTAAAGAGACTTTACATACCGAAGGATTTTCTGACGAAGCCGCGATTTGCAAGTGTCAATGTTGCCACCGCTTTTATGCATAATTTCCATCATCTGCCCCTTCGATAAACCATCCTTCATCATCTCAAGCAAAAGCTTGTCACTATCGTTCAGCGTTGAGAGGAATCCAGTGAGCTGCGTCAGCCGGTCCGTAGATTCAGATAACTCTTCTGCATGCTGGAATGGTTCCAGGATTGATCCGTCTTCTAAATCCATTCCCTCAAAAACGTTAAACCGCGTCTTGGCCGTAATTATCTTTTTCAGTTTCTTCGACTCACTGATAGTGTAATTCCGGGCAACAACACAAACCCAAGACTTGAAGGGGGTTCCGTGATCCGGATCATAGGAAGCGCTTCGGTTCAGGATGTGCAGATTGGCACTCTGAATGAAGTCATCAACATCTATATACCCCTTCTTCACCCAGGAACTGGCGTTCTTCATTAAAGTGAACCGAACGGTGTCGGAAATTGACTTAATGACGTCAGGGTTGAACAGCGATAGGTTTTTGCCGATAGATGAATCGCTTGAAGGTGAAAAGTTCTGGGACATAGCGCGTGAAAGATTGAGAGTTGATGGAAAAATGGCGGTTTCCCGCCATCCGCTTAGAAAAAAGTCGGTTTAGCGACGCCGTCTAACACTCAAGCGTGTCCAGAACTATATGTCAAAGAACTATTGCCTTCTTCGGATGCACAAATATATACTTAATTCTTGATGTTTCTTACAAGTGCTGATGAAAATTATTTGTTGTTAAATACAGACTTTTGATTTAGCCGAGAATAGAACTATATCGCTGTGTACTTCTCCAAACAGGGAAGGCTACGCCATTAGTGGACATTAATGATATCAATTAATTCGATTTCAATTGTTTCCTGCATAACTAAAACTGAGTTTTTTAGACATCTTGGGCATCAAGATAGCAAATGCCAGTTTGATTCTTTCCATAAGGTTTTTCTCCTTGGCGTCAGTATCCTCAGTAGTTTTGCTTTCCTGCTTATCCTCGACTTGCTCAATAAGTCCCAAGGCAGACTTTAGTTCTTCCGGAGCATAGACCGTAATAGAATCCTTGAATTCCTGGCAGAAACGCTTCACTGGGGCGATTTCGTGCACATCAGCCATTAATAACCACTGACCATCACGTTGTTCGGTTAAGTGTTCCACGGCACTGGGGCACTCTTCTACAAGGCGGTTTTTTGCAGAAGGTCCAATCATAATGGTAATATGAATGGCGGGCTTGATAGGCCTTGCCCACTCAAAAACATCTACACAGGCGGGCTTGTAACTCTCTTCGTGGTTGCAAGCCTCAGGAAGTACCTCAACGTTCTCAATTCGTCCCAGTCTGAACTGACGAAGAGGATCACGACCTTCTTTGGCTTCTTCATAAGCCCAGATACTGCGACCGTTACAGATAAAACCTATAGGTTCTACGATTCTGTTGGTCTTACTATCGCTATGACTGGAACTATAGCCATAAATTACTATCTTCTGCTTGCGTTCAATCGCTTCTTGGATACGCAGACGAATAGTTTCCCTCTTTCCATCGGTACTGTACTTGGCCTTTTCCTCGGAAAGCACACGCTCTCTCTGGGCAATCATCGCTTTGTTCATCTCATGGGATGAGGCACCTTCGCGGCGAAAAGTAATGCGCTCATCAGAGCCTAACTTATGCATGTATACCACTCTATCTGCTTTTTTTACATGAATACGAATAACATGTTCAGAATCTTTATCTTCTTCGGCGAACATAATGCCTCGCACATACCTCGCATCATCGAAGTATTTGTCGATTTGTGCATTAATATGACGGGCATAAGCGTCATTCGTGCAGATTTTTGGCATCTTCTCGATATCCCCACGAATTCCGAAATGGGGACCGATAGCAACCTCCCCGTTATCTTTTACGCCAATATATATGTCTCCACCTTCGGCGTTCATCATTGCGCATGCTGCTTTAAATACAACAAACCGCTGATCTTCACCGTGGTTGCCGGCAGAAATAACGAAGGATGTTTTAAATTCACAGTTTTGCCCTTCGTGTCCGTAATTGATTTTGGTAGTTGTGTTCATATGCTTAAATTTTAATATTATCCGTGTGCCTGTTTCTCTGGGACAAAGGTGAGGACTTTATTAGTAAAACAAAAAAACTGAGAACGATTAAATATTTGTTGCAATTTCAGTTTAAGTATAGTAAATATATGATGATTAAGTATATAAGAATTATTTTTGACATAAATTTCTTGCTATCATATCTGTCGATTTGCGGCATTCCGATGATTTTCATAAATTTGTTGCGATAAAAATTTTCATATGGCTAGTATTGAACTTAAGAATAGTTTATGTAGGATACTTGCAGATCTAGTAAAATCTGACAATGTCATATCGGTAGATGAGATGGACATCCTTGAGGAAGCAGCGAAATTCTATGAACTTACTAAGGAATGCTATGTTGCAAGTTATGAGATTTCCTTGGCTGAAGCGGCCGTTTGTCTTGCTGATCAGAAGATGCATGTTAGAGAGAAGATTGTTGATTTGATGGAAAATCTTGCTCTTAAAGATGGTGAATGTTGTCGAGAAGAAGCACTATTAATCAGTTCCATTGAAATCGTTAATTCTGGTAAAGGCCGAATTCTCTCTATGCCTCTGAAAAACCGTCCAATTCTGCCTTCGCAGATTGTCTATGTTGATTCGACTTACAATCCCAGGAAAAACGACCTGGATCGTAATTACGAGGAGTTGAGAAGAATAGTCGAAATGGCAGGACTAGAACTCATCTATATCCCCAGGGTTGCGATGGATTTTAAAGTAATGAAGAAAGTCAAAGATTTAGTGAGGCTTATCTCTCTCGTAAACCCTACGTTGAGTGAAAGAGCGTTTTTGAACAAAACGAGAGCCCTGCAGGATATGGATTCACGGTATTTTTTTCTACAGGTGCTAAACGGTAAGCTTCAGATGGGCCTAACCATGCAACGGCCGTCCTGGCTAATTGGACTTCCTAATAGTGTGGTAAGTGGTAATGATTATGCGAATTATCTTTGCTACGATGTTAATATGGATGACATAAAGGGGCAACTAATAACATTTATAGAAGGGCTGAATAGGCGTCAGGGGCCATATGTGGTACATGTCAACCATCATGCTGATCAAGCAAAAGACTTCTTGTATGGCGGATTTCATAAGGCCCTACTAGATGTCATAGCTGCCGATAAGGTTGAAACATGGGAGGTCAGAGTTTATACTCGTGCTGGGAGAAATCCAGTAATTGACCTATCTGAACCGGGACATAAATTTTCTATAGAAATTTGTAAAGGTGATGCAAAGTATCCTGTCCTAATCAACGGGCGTGAAGCAGCCTTTTATCTACTGTTGCTCTGTGGCTCTGCCAGTAGCCCTCAAAGAGGAATTGATTTCGATTATGAAAGAGAACTGAGTAAAAAGGTTCAGGCTCAATTCGTAGAAGCATATCATTTGGTTAGTAATCGAGAGAAGATTCCGGATATAACGAGTTCATCTACATTTCGGCCTATCAAAACAAAAGTAATGAAAGGTTTGGAAGAGTGTGGAATCAAGGGTGAACTTCACCTCTTTACACCTACAAAAACAGGGAAAAATTCATACTACATACCCATTAATCCAGAAAATGTTACTATAATCAGCCGAGAAGGCTCAACCCCCTTACTTGAGTCTTCTATTTATAAGGCGTATCTTAAGCTTTTAGGCTGATAGTGACATTGAATTTTTCTCCGTGTTTATCGCAATAAACAAATTTGGCCAAAAATTGTTTATTGGAATAAACAGATCCCTGGTAGAACAAAACGATAAATACACTGAACAAAATTCAAAAATTTTTCATGTTGTTCAATATAGTCAACAAAATGAAATAGTATGATTTAATCGACTTTTTCTTGCAAAAATGAAAGTTTTACCTTATTTTTGCGGAAAATAGTATGATTTATTGTACTTATGAACCTTCGAGAAGTTTTGAAATCGCGCCGCAAAACACTTGCCGTATCGCAGCCGGATTTGGCAGAGATGGCTGGTGTTGGGGTGGCTACCGTAAAGGATATTGAGCGGGGCAAAGGCAATCCGTCCTTCTCTACCGTTACCAAACTGCTGGACGTATTGGGAATGGAGATGCAATTTAGGGTTCGTAACACCGTTGAATGATGAGACAACTGGATGTTTATATGAATGGCTGCAAGGCTGGTATACTCAAAGAACAGCATCCTGGCAAGGGTTATTCGTTTGTTTATGATGATGCGTACCTGACATCCGGCCTGCCGCCGGTATCCGTGACTTTGCCAAAAAGGAAGGAGCCCTTCGAGTCTGATTCGTTGTTCCCGTTCTTTACCAATATGCTCCCGGAAGGGGCCAATCGCAGCATCATTTGCCGTTCATTAAAAATAGACGAGAGCGATTTTTTCGGGATGCTTGCGGCGATGGCCGGCAAGGACTTTATCGGTGCGGTAAATATTAAAACACCTACAGCGTGATGGATATCAGGAATTGCCCTTCTCTGCTTGCCCAGGGTTATGAAAACTACTGTCCCAAGGCAATCAAGCGACTGTTTGACGGGCAGAAGACCAGTCCTTTCCTGGACTTCGATATCGATGAATTCAGGAATGGGGGAGAGATTGCTGCCGCGATGCAGCGAATCTCCGTTTCCGGCGTTCAGGAGAAATTCCCTGCGCTCGTGCGCGACGGGAGAATCAGGCTTTCCGGCGACGATGAGCGCTCAACGCACATCCTCAAGCCGGCTCCCTGGGACCCGACGCTTCAGGCACGAAAGCAGATTCCCGCCAATGAGCACTTGACGATGCAGATTGCCTCCCAGGTATATGGCATCCTCACTGCGGCCAACGGACTGTGTTTTACCCCGAAGGGGCAGATGGTATACATTACGAAACGCTTTGACATCCTTGCCGAAGGCGAAAAGTGCCCTATGGAAGATATCGCGTCTATCCTCGGACGGAATGAGCAGGATGGAGGGAAGATGTTCAAATACAGCGGCTGTTATGCGGATATTGCGGCGGCCATCCGAAAGAATGTCCAGGCGTGGATGGTGGATATGGAACGCTTCTTCGACCTGGTTGTGTTCAATTATATATATGCCAACGGCGATGCCCACCTGAAGAATTTCTCGTTGATACGGCAGGGGGCGGATTACCGTCTTGCACCGGCTTATGACCTCCTGAATACTAGTCTTCACGTGAACGGGGATGACTTTGGACTTGATGATGCGCTGTCTCCCGGCTTGGAGAAAAGCGATGCCTATGTTCGCAGCGGCCACCCTTGTCGCCAGGATTTCGCGCGATTCGCGGAAGGCATCGGACTTCTCGGAAGCCGTGCGGAAAAGATTCTGGACCGCTATATGGAACTGCCTGCCGAGGCGATATCGCTTATCGGCCGCAGTTTTCTGGGTGACAAAATGAAACGAAGTTACCTACGCATCGTCCGCGAGCGCATTGCCCGTTTTACGCGGAGTTAATCCATTTTTGCCGAAAAATCCGGAAAATGTGATTTTTCGCGGAAAAAATATGCCGAAAATGTGATTTTTTGCTTATTTTTGATGCTGAAAATGTGATTTTATCTATGCAACTGCTTAAAAGAAAGATAGATAGATTCCTTGCGCAATGGAAGGAGAATCCCGAGCGAAAACCGCTTATCGTAAAAGGGGCAAGGCAGATTGGAAAGACCGAATCGATTCGCGCATTCGGCAAGAAGAACTATGAGTCTGTCATAGAAATCAACTTCGTGCTTCAGAAGAAGTTCCGTTCCATCTTCGACAACGGCTATGAGGTAGATACCATCATTAAGAACATCTCCTTGATGGAACCCTCTTTGAAGTTCATTCCCCACAAGACGCTCATTTTCTTTGATGAGTTGCAGAAATGTCCGGATTGCGCAACCTCCTTGAAATCATTCAACGAGGACCGTCGTTACGATGTGATTTGCTCCGGGTCCCTGATGGGCATCTACTACGAAGAGATTGAGTCCAATGCCGTGGGCAACAAGGAAGACTACGAGATGCACTCGATGGATTTCGAGGAGTTCCTTTGGGCCAGGGGATATTCCGAATCCCAGGTAGAAGACCTCTATACCCATATGGCGAGCCTGACGCCCTTCTCGGAACTGGAGCTATCCACTTATATGGACGTATTCCGGGACTATATGACCATCGGCGGTATGCCGGAGGTGGTGAAAAAGTATGTCGATAATGGTCATTTTGGCGGTACGCTGGAATTGCTCCGGCAGCTGCTCCTTGACTATGAGGAAGACATTACGAAATACGCCAGGGAGTCGGACAAAGCCAAGATTCTGGCGGTCTATAGACATATATCGACCTTCCTTGCCAAGACCAGCAAAAAGTACCAGATCAGCAAGATTGCCAAAGGGGCAAGGAGCCGCGAATATATCGGCGCGGTGGAGTGGCTGGAAAATGCCGGGGTAGTGAATGTCTGTTATTGCCTCGGTAATCCGGAACTTCCGCTGAAGGGCAATTATGACGCCGATACCTACAAAGTGTATTATCACGATACCGGCCTGCTCATTGCTTCTCTGGATGAGGAAGCCCAGGATGACCTCCGGGCCAACAGGAACTTTGGTACCTACAAAGGCGCCATCTACGAAAACATCGTGGGCGAGATGCTGCGCAAGTCAGGCTATGAACAATTGTATTATTATAAGAAGGACAAGCCGGCCCTTGAGATGGATTTCTTTGTCCGCGATGCGGACTCGTTGATTCCTGTCGAGGTAAAGGCAAAAGACGGCGCTACGGCATCCCTGAACCATCTTATCAATTGGTCATCCTACCCCGATATCTGTTATGGAGTAAAATTCGGGTATAAAAATATTGGTTGGGGCGGAAAGTTCTACACCTTCCCGTATTTCCTTGCCTTTCTGCTGAAACGCTTCCTGAAAGAGGCCGGCCATCCGGTGCAATAAGCCTTACCACCCACATACATTCCGCAAGATCCACCAGAGGAGCAGCAGAACGATAAGGGCCCACGAAAGATACCTGCTGCGGGTGGCGGCGTAGAGTTTTGGGTAACGGAGCCGGAGTCTCCCCACCAACAGCAGGAAAGCGAGCAGGGGGAGGGACAGGACCAGTGCGGCGTTGTACCGGAAGGCCGCGCCGATATGGAGATGCAGCAGTTGATGCACCGCCCGTTGGGTTCCGCAGCCCGGGCACTTCCAACCGGTCAACGCATAAAAAGGACATTTCGGAAAAAATGTCCTTTCAGGGTCGAAGCATGCGTAAATCAAGAGGGCGGCGCAGACCAGGCCGATCAGCAGCCCCAGCCGCGCCGTCTTGTTACTTGCAAAGCATATAGGCTTCACAGAACTTCTTGTAGTTGTACGCGTAGGTCCTCTTTTGCGCGGAGAAAATGTCGATGAGCCACCAGATACCACAGCCGTAGCAGGTAATCACCTTGACCACGCCCAGGCCGATATCATCCAGGAAGAAACGCTCCCAGCCCAGCAGAATGGCGATAATCAGCATCAGCGTCGGCTTCTGGAGGTTGAGGCTGATCATGGGAGCCGCTTTGGCGTCGTCAATTTCCGCCAGCTTGTTCTGGACATCCTGTACGGTCATCATGTCAAAGCACTCGCCGTTTTTCAGCATAAAAGCTTGTACCAACTCCGGTTTCATAGGCAATAAAGTATTAAATTTACAACACGCAAACATAAGGAAAAATTCCGGATTATTAAAATTATCCGTATGTTTGTATTAATGTTCAGACGCGTTCTCCTTACGGCGCTCTTTGCGCTCCTGCTGCCCCTCTCGCTCAAGGGGGAGGCGACGCTGACGGATACGCTGATGTACCGTTACGGGACCTATGTGCAGTGGTGCACGCCGGAGAAACTATACGTCCATATGGACCGGACCTGCTACACGGCGGGGGAGATGATCTGGCTGCGGGGCTGGCTCGCCGCCTCGTCGCGCCAAAACCAACTGCCTATGAGCCGGTACATCTATGTAGAGGTGCTGGACGCGAAGGGGACCGCGGTCTGTCACGCGAAAATCAAGGAAGACAAGGGCGGCGGATTCCCCGGCTACCTCGAACTTCCCTGGAGTCTGGAGACCGGTTTCTACACCTTCCGGGCCTACACGCTCTGGCAGCTGAACGGCAAAACGGAATACCTTTTTCACCAGCGCATCCGCGTGATAGGCGAGAAGAAACAGCGCATCCGTCCGCCGAAGACTTCGCCCGACGATATCCGCCTCTCCTTCTATCCGGAAAGCGGCCGCTATTTCGCCGGGGTTCATAGCGTTATCGCCGTAAAGGCGACGGACCGCGCGGGCCGCAGCGTCGATTTCAGCGGACGCGTTACGGACGGCGACGGCAACATCGTCACGCTCTTCGCCTCCCGCCACGACGGAATGGGAGCCTTCGAATTCACGCCGGAACGGGATAAATCCTATTTCGTCGAGACCTCCGCCGGCAAACGCTTTCCGCTGCCTGCCCCCGCACAGGAAGGCGCCGTCATCCGTTTCCGCTTGATGGCGGACAGCTGGTACATCTCCCTGGCCGGACAGGGCGGGGGACAGGCGAGCCTGCTGCTGCGCGATGCCGACGGCCTGATGCCGCTGGCCAATTTCCGCTGCAACGGCGATGTCCAGACCGTCCGGGCGCCAAAGGACTGCTTCCGCCCCGGCATCAACCACCTGCTGGCGGTTAGCGAGCGGGGCGTCATCCTCGCGGAACGCCTTTTCTTTATCTTCGACGACAGCCTCCCGCGCTGTACCGTGGAAACGACGCAGTTCAGTGCGCAGCCGCGGGGGCTGGTGCAGGGCAAAATCCTGCTGAAGGACGCCGACGGGCGGCCGCTGGACGGCAACTGCTCGGTCTCTGTGGTCCGCGGCCTGCTGGAGGACTGGCAGCAGACGGACGGTATCCTCTCTTATATGGGACTGACTTCCGAGCTGCGCGGCCCCGTCAACAACCCCGACTGGTATTTTGACGAAAGCGTCTCCGCCGCAGACCGGACCGCGTCGATGGACCTGCTGATGCTCATCCAGGGCTGGCGCTTCTATGACCTGGACCAGATCCTCAATCCCGCCGGCGGGAAAATCGTCCTGAAACAAAGCAAGGAAATCACGCAGACGGTGCGCGGGCGCATCCGCCGGCGCTTGTCCGGAAAAATGCCGAAGAAATTCAATTTCTCCCTGCTGATTCCCAAACTCAAGTACTACACGACGCTGGATGTGGACCAGGCGGACTCCTATATCATCGACAGTATTGATTTCGAGGAGAATACGGGCTTCGTTATCAAAATCGGACGCTCCCGTATCGGTTTGAACTACATCCCGAAGTGGGATGGGGACGTGCTGGCGCCGTCCTACATTTACCGGCATCCGGCGGGGTATTGGAAGGATGCGCGCGGCGGGTTCGACCTCTCGCTCGGCGGCACCACCGACACCCTCCAGGCGGCCGTGGTCGTCGCCGATGCGGGGCGCAGCGACATCCTTTCCTTCGACGCCAAGCGCTACGACGACCTCTCGCACTACAAGATGATGACGCTCATCGAGTATGTCCAGATGAAGAAGGCGTCTTTCTCCTATGACGGCGACCATATGGTCAACCGCTCCGGCCTCGTGGGCGCGCAAGTGGTGCAGCAGGAGACGGACGAGGAGGGTTTCCCCGTCCCCACCGACGGCATGGACCCGCCGCGCGGCGCGGTCAAACTTTTCGTCAACGGTACGGAAGAGCCCTGGTGGAGTTACGATATGGTCCACGTCGAGGACCTCCGCAGCATCGAAATCTCGCACGACGCCGTTTCCATCAGCATCAAGCCCGGCACGACGCCGCAGGATACCTACCGGGATCCGTCGCTGCTTTATTTCGTGCCGCTGGGCTACCAGATTGCGCAGTATTTCGAATCGCCGCGCTATGACCGCGGAGAGAGCCGGATGTCGGACAAGCGCAGCACCGTGTGGTGGTCACCTTCGCTGAAACTTTCCAGGGGCAAGGCGGATTTCGCGTTCTGCAACACGGACCTCGGGAATTTCCCCTATGTCGTCCGCATCGAGGGAATGACCGCCGACGGCCGCCCCTTCTCCCGCCATTGCCGCCTGGGACCGAAGGACTGATAATTGCGAAATATTCGCTATATTTGCTGGAACATCGATAAACATTATGAGCGTTAGAAAATTGAGTGCGGATGTCACCTATATCGGAGCGGACGACCTGAATCTTGACCTGTTTGAAAGCCAGTATATTGTCCCGGAGGGGATGGCCTACAATTCCTATCTGATTAAAGATGAGAAATTTGCGGTGCTGGATACCGCCGATGCGCGGGTAGGGGAGCAGTGGCTCGCCAATCTCACTGAGGCGCTGGAGGGCCGGCAGCCGGATTACCTCGTCGTACATCATATGGAGCCGGACCATTCCGCGCTGATTGCCCGGATGCTGGACCTGTATCCGGGGCTCACGCTCGTCGCCAGCGCCAAGGCCCTGCAGATGCTGCCGCAGTTCTTCGAGGGCATCGCGATCGAGGGCCGTACGCAGGCGGTAAAGGAAGGGGACGTGCTCGCGCTGGGGAAGCACCGGCTGCAGTTTATCGCCGCGCCGATGGTGCACTGGCCGGAGGTCATGGTTTCCTTCGACGAAGCGGACGGCGTCCTGTACAGCGCCGACGGTTTCGGCAAGTTCGGCGCCCTTTCGAAATGCGGTTTCTATGGCCGCGACGATGACGACTGGGCCTGCGAGGCACGCCGCTACTATTTCAATATCGTGGGCAAATACGGCGCCCAGGTGCAGGCGCTGCTCGCCAAAGCCGCCAAACTCCCGATCAAGGCCATCCGTCCGCTGCACGGGCCGCTGCTGGAGGACAACCTGAACGAATACCTCTCCCTCTACGATACCTGGAGCCGCTACGAAGCGGAAACCGAAGGCGTTTTCATTGCCTGCGCGTCGATTCACGGAGGCACGCTCGCCGCGGCGGAGGAACTCAAGCGCATCCTGCTTGAAAAAGGGGCGCCGAAGGTGGTGCTGAGCGACCTTTGCCGCTCCGATTTTGCGGAAAACGTCGAAGATGCGTTCCGCTATCCGAAGATGGTGGCCATGGCCTCTTCTTACGATGCGGGCCTCTTTACGCCGATGCACCAGTTCCTGCACCGCCTCCAGATCAAGGGCTGGAGCAAAAAGAAAGTCGCCCTTGTGGAGAACGGTTCCTGGGCGCCCAGCGCCGGCCGCGTGATGAAGGAGATGTTCGGCGCGATGAAGGACATTACGCTCGTAGAGCCGGTCGTCACCTTGCGAAGCCGCCTGAAAACTGCAGATATTCCGCTCCTTGAAAACCTTGCGGAGCAGATTCTTTTATAGTTTAACCTAATTCATTATTACTAAAAACCATGGGAAAATTCAAAGTAACGGTTCGGAAGAACGGTGAGTTCCAGTTCAACCTGCTGGCCACCAATGGCCAGGTTATCCTTTCCAGCGAAGGCTATACGACCAAGACGGCGTGCATGAACGGCATCGAGTCCGTAAAGAAAAACGCTCCTGAAGAGAAGCGTTTTGAGAAATTGGTTGCCAAGAACGGCAAGCCGTATTTCGCCCTGAAGGCCACGAACGGCCAGGTTATCGGCCAGAGCCAGATGTATGCTTCCGAGAAATCCCGCGACGCCGGGATTGCGTCCGTGATGAAGAACGCCCCCGAGGCCGAGATTGTCGAGGAAATCTAATTGAAGATAATACCGATAATCGAAGCGATTTTGCTGTAGAGCGCAAGGATGTCCTTTGCGCTCTCTTTTTTGTTGTGCCGCAGCCAGACGCGGAGAACGGTGTCCAGAATGGTGGACAGCGTTTCCTGCAGGTAGTCCATCTCGTCCTGGGTAATGACCCCCATTCCCGTAAAATAGCTGCTCTTGAGGTATTTCTGCAGGGAATCGCTCAAGATGGCCGGGTTTCCGGAGTTGTAAATGGCGGAAATCAGGTCCGCCTTGTCCAGCCACATCTGCAGGGACCCTTCCCGGATTTCAGCGGCGCTGGCGTTCAGGGAGGACATCAGGAAGGTAACCACGTCGCTGATCAACTGCTCGCAAAGATAGGAAAGGATGTCTTGCGGCGAGTCGAAAATCCGGTAGAAGGTGGCGCGGCTCACGCCCGCAGCCTCCGTGATTTCATTGACGGTAAGGCTGCTGAAGGATTTCTCTTTCAAGCACTGATAAAGTCCGTCGCAGATGGCTGCGACGGACTTTTCAATGCGTTTGTCGTTCTTGATCCGGTACATTCCATCAGAGCTTCTTGAACAGCCCGGTCAGGATGGACGTGGCGGCGGACGTGACGGAAGACGTCGTGTCCGTGGTCTTGGTTGCGCCGCCGGCAATCTTCGAAAGGGCCCCACCTACGGCGGAAGACGCTGCACTGGTGGTCAGGCCGGAGAAATCCAGGCCGGCAAGCTGGGTCAGGCTGGTGAGCGCCGTATTCGAGTTCTTTTTGTTGACCAGGTTCTTGGAACCGGAGATGAGACCGGTCAGGAAGGATGCTTTGTCGGCAATCTTGTCCAGACCTTTGATGTTGGAGGCCAGGGAGAGCAGGCTGTTGATGTTGTTGGCATCGGTCAGGTCCAGCTTGCCGGTGGTCTTGTACTGGGTGTACAGGGAAAGGAGGGCGCTGCCAGCCTTGAGGCCGTTGCTGCTGGTCAGGCTTGCCGCCTGGACATTGGAGGAGAAGATGGCCGCAAGGGCCGCGATGAGAAGTACTTTCAGTGCTTTCATAACTTGTTGTTTTTAAAAGTTAAACGGATATAATTTGATTGTCAGTAACATACCAGAGGTAACCGCGCACGTCGCCGTAACCAAGCTCCCCGTAAAGCTGCTTGTAGCGCTCCACCTGGGAATGGTGATCCTTATCCTGCGCGCCGAATTTGTAGTCGATGATTTCCACACGTCCGTCCCGGATGACCACACGGTCCGGCCGGTGAATGTTCCCCTCTTCGTCGCAAAGGTCGCGCTCGTCGAGCACCTGTGCGCTGTCCGCCGTGAACCAGCCCCGCGGCGATACGCTGTTCAGCGCCTGCGAGAGCATATGCAGCGCATCCTGCGCTTCGGCTTCGTCCAGCAGGCCTTCGCGCTGTGCGGCGTCTACCGAAGCGGCAAGGTCCTCCGCCGTGCGCACGTTTTCCAGAATATGGTGCAGGACGATACCGCGCACCCGCGCATTCTCGAGGCCCGCTTCGCGCTTGAAAAAGTCCTCGGCACTGTGACGGACGGCGAGCCGGCGGGGGGCGGAAGCATCGACGGAAGGGTCCAGGAAGCGAAGGGGAAGTTCTTCCGGCTTTGGCTTAGGCTTTTTATCCGCTGCCTTGTGCACGGATTCCGAGGCGCCCCAGAGGAAATGCGCTTCGTCCAGTTTGACGGCCTTGTCGCTTTTTACAAGAAAGTCGAGGAGTTCTCCCGATATCTTTCCCTCCTGGATCTTAGGTACGATGACGTGCATCGCCGTGGTGGCGCGTGTCATGGCGACATACCAGGTGTTGATGTCGTCTATCATCGAGAGCTGCAGTTCCCGCTCGTAGCTGTCGCGGAAGAGCGTATCGGCGAGCGATGCCGTGGGAACGTTGTAAACGGAAGGCGCGGCCTGCTGTAGCGGCGAACCGTCCTGAATGTCCGGAAATTCCCAGGAATGGCTGTCGTTATTGATGTAGGTGATTTTCTTGGAAATAGGCAGAATCACGAAGGGGAAGTCCAGGCCTTTGGACTTGTGAATCGTGATGATGGTGACGGCGTCGCCGCCCTCGGGCGAGGCAATGGCCGCCTTGACGCCGCTCGTCTTCCAGTCTTCCAGAAAACCGTGCAGGGAATTGCCCCCGCAGGCGACATAGTCCCGAATCCGGTCCAGGAAGGCCAGCAGGTAGGGCGTGGCCGCATTGACTTCCTCCTTGTCTTCGAGCGCAAGGAGGCGCTGCGCCAGATCTCCCAACGAAAAGCCTGCGTGGAATGCGGCCGCATCAAAGTCTTCGCCCGCCTCATAGCGGCTGAGCATGTCTTTGGGATTGTCCAGCAGGGCGAGCCGGGCGGCAAGACGCCGCACCAGCGGGCAGGAAATGATTTTCAGGGAATCGTTGGAAACGACAGGAATGCCTTCTTGCAGCAAACGGGCTGCAACCCTGGACCCGACAGCGTTCGTCCTCACCAGCACGGCGATGTCGCGCAGCGAGAACCCCCGCTGCTGTGCATCCCGGACGGCCGCGGCGGTTTTGTCAAGTTCGTCCGCATTTTCGTCAGTGCCGAAACTAAATTCTACGCTGCCCTTCAGGGCTTTTTTGCCCACTTTCTGCTCCACGTCGGCATACAGAGAGGCAATCAGGCCGTCATTGGGGCGGCCGACCGCTGCGCTGTAACTGGCGTCCAGAGAGGATGCGAAGTGCTTGAAAAAGGCGTTGTTGAAACTGACGATGGCTTCCGCACTGCGCCAGTTGACCTCCAGGGGATTTTTCTTGATATTCTGCAGGGCGGTGCCCACCTCATTCTTCAGGATGTCCCAGCGGGCGCTCCGCCAGCGGTAGATGCTCTGCTTGACATCGCCCACCAGCAGATTGTACAGCCGCTCTCCCGTAGGGTTCTTCAGCAACGGAAGGAAATTTTCCCACTGCACCGTCGAAGTGTCCTGGAACTCGTCCAACAGGAAATGCCAGTAGCGCACGCCCACCTTCTCGTACACAAAGGGCGTAGATGTCTCGCCGATGATTTCGTGCAGAATTTGGTTGGTATCGTCGATGCTGAGCACCCCGCGGTCGCGCAGGACATCCGTAAAAGCCGCCTTCAGCGCAGAAGCGGTGCGGAAGAGGGGCGCCTGCTCGAGCAGCAGTGCGGCGGTCTTGCGTTCGGGGAAGCGGTCTGTCATCAGCTTTTCCAGGCGCCAGCAGGCTTCGGAAATGGCCGCTGCATCCGAAGGACCGTATTTCTTTGCGGCCTTTGCATAAAAAATGCAACTGCCGTCATTAAGTATCTTCTGCCAGGTCTTGATGTGACTACGGTCAAATTTATCCGTAGCGCAATCTGTAAATTTCAAAACCTGGTCTTTCGATTTCAGGTCTTCTTCCGGATAACCGTTCAGCACAACCTTCGCCGCTTCCGCCGCGGCTTTGTAGGCGTTGTCAAACGCCGTGATACTCCTCTGGCAGGCATCCGTCAGCGTGCGGATATTCTCTTCGGAAAAGACCTTTTCCTCGTCTATCTGCCGATGACGAACCTTCTCTCCGAACTGTTCCTGGAAATAGGCCTGCGCGAACTCCTTGACCATCGCCTCGATGTGAAATTTCTCGCCGCCGCTCAATCTGCCCAGCGCGTGCGCGGTCAGGGCTTTCCGCAGGGGATTGCCTTCTTCGGAGAGCGCTTCCAGTACACGGTCTACGGCCTCGTCGACAAGACTTTGCCGGTCCAGTTCCACCTGGTATTCGGCCACCTGTCCGATTTCGCGGGAGAAAGCGCGGAGTACCTGCTGGAAGAAACGGTCAATGGTGCTGACGGCAAAAGAGCCGTAGTCGGAAAGGATTTCGCCCAGCACGCGCTTCGCCCGCTCACGCAGTTTTGTTTCATCGACTTTCAGTTCTGCTTTCAACGCATCGAGGTAGTCGGAGGCCGCGGGGTTCGTCGCCAGGATGTGCAATTCATCCAGGATGCGCTTCTTCATCTCGGCGGTCGCCTTGTTGGTAAAGGTGACCGCGAGGATATGCCGGTGCGGGTACAAGCCGCCATCGAGCAGGAGCAGTGTGATGTAGCGCAGCGCCAGGTTGTAGGTTTTCCCGGAGCCGGCCGACGCCTTCATAATTTCATTGACATTCTCCATTATTCCTTCTCCGTTACCCCGCACAGGCGTTTGAAATCACAATAGGTACAATGATCCGTATTCCGGGCAAAATCGGTCTGCGGGTCTTCCATTTCCGCGAAAAGCCGGTCCAATTCTTTTTCCGTTCCCTGCATAAAATCCCCGTCAGCTTCATAATCCTGCACAGGTCCGGCGAAGAGGCTGTTCTTGGCATACATCGCGTTGACGAGGCGTCTTCCCTTGCGCAGGGGCTCTACCAGACGGTCATAGATATAGAACTGCAGGGCCGCCTTTTTCTTCCCGGCAAAGACCTCAGAAGCATTGGATAGTGTGAGGACATCGGGGTCATCCTTCCCGGTCTTGTAGTCCACAACCCGAAGGACATTGTCTCCGGGGCAGTCCAGCCGATCGATCACGCCGTAGAACCTGTGGCCGCAAATCTCGCAGTTATAGCCCTCTTCCGTCGATTCGATGGTCAGCGTCTTTCCGCCGGAAAGCCGTTCCAGGTCCCGCTCCAGGACCTTCTTAATGTAGGCGACGAGGGCTTCTGCCTCAATCAGGTCACTGCCTTCCACTTCCAGGGTCTTCCGTTCCTCGCAAATGAGCGCATAGACCTTTTCCCGGATGCCCTGTTCATCCTTCAGTTTGCCCTGTAGGTAAGCGGCGGTAATCGTCATACCTTTGGGATAGAGTTCCTTGAGCACCGCGTGCCCAATTGTCCCGAACTGACTGTCGTCCAGTCCTTTCCCCACTTCTTTGGGCAGTTCGATCCGCTTTATTTTCGCATAGTAGAAACGGGCGGGGCAGGCGATGTACGCCTGGAGGGAGGAGGCGGAAAAGGTCATCTTGCGGATGATTTCCAGGTCTTCCGCCGTCTTGGGAATACTATCCGTGTCTTCCGGAGAAACGGAGACATCGGCGCGGACGGTATATTCCTTCAAATCGACGTACTTGCCGTCATAGGAATAGCGCAACTGCTTGATGTAGCGGCTTTCTTCGCCGGTGGTCAGGCCTTCCGTGCGGGCATCGTAAATCATCCAGACCTGCTCTGCACGCGCAATCAGCCGGAAGAAATAGTAGGCCCAGATTGCGTCTTTGCTGCGGTAGGTGGGCAGGCCGAAGGCCAGCCGCAATTCCGGCGGAACGAAACTGGGCGTCGCGCCCCGCGCGGGAAAACTCCCTTCCGACGCACTCAGGATGACGACCTCCTTGAAATCCAGCGCGCGCGTCTCCAGCGGGCCCATCAGCTGCAGCCCGGAAAGCGGTTCGCCCTCGAAGGGAACGGTGAGTACCGCGGTCAGGCGGTCCAGAAGCCGCGCCCAGGTCCTGGGGAGGACGGAAAGCGAAAAATCGGAAAGGCGGGTCAGGCACTGGTAGTATTGCTGAGCGAACTCGCGCTGCAGTTCAGCGCCTTCGCCCAGCCGGGGCGCAATGGCTTCCACGCAGGCCTTCTGCCAGGCGGCAAGCGCGCGGATTTGCTCCGCATCGGCGACGGTGGCGTCTTGGACCACCGGCCTGAACAACGTGGCGAACAGGGGCGAACCGCCGAAGCCGTCGGCGGGGTAGTAGTAGCGCAGTTCCCCGAGAAGAGCGGAGGCCGCTGCCTTTTCCTCTTCGTCCATAATGTTGCGCAGGATGCCGGAACTGAGCACGTCGGCGACGGGCTTATGATAGAAATGCCATTTGTCGCCGCTCCGGCGCAAATGCAGTTGCAGTTCCAGCAGCGACCGCATCAGCGCGTTCCATTCGGAAGTGGAGAGCGGCGCGCCCATCGTGACATTGATTTTCTCGACCGAGGCGGGAATGGCCTGCAGCGATTCGCCGAGCAGGCTTTCGTCCGGCAGCACCAGGGCAAAATCCGTTTCGCTGCCATCATAGCCGCAGCGGCGGATGATTTCGGGCAGCAGGCGCGTCTGACCGACGCCCGACGGAACACCGCAGACGTGCACCTCGGGCCGCTGCTGTTCCCATCCCACTTCGAACGCCTGGGGAAAATCGGCAAGATTCTCCCGCATCAGCGCCGATGCGATATTGTCCTTGTCCGTCAGCATCGGATGCCCCCAGTCCCAGCAGAACTCGGCGATGCGCGCGTCGCGTAGTTTCAGCATCACCTTCCGTTCGCAGGCGTTCAGGGCATTCAGGCCCGTAAAAACGAAACGGCAGCCCGGGCCGTAAACGCGTTCGGTCACATCCACGGCGGACGTATCTCCCTTGGCGAGCGCTTCGGCCACATGCCGGTAAATCATCCCTTCATAGGCGAGCCCCTCCGCGCTCAGGTGTGCGCGGAACGCGGTATAGAGCGGATAGAGCAGGTCCCAGAGCGAGCGGAAACGCTCCTTGACTTCCTTCCCTTTTTCCCCTTCGGCGGCGAGCACCTTTTCGGAAAAATGCCCGAGCAGCCGCGAAATCGCTTCGAGCTGCCCCTTGTCGGCATAGTCGGTGACGCTTCCGCCGATTTCACGCAAATCGCCGATATTGGCAAACAGCGCCCGCGCGTCCACCAGGTATTTGTCGATGTCGTCGAAGTCGCGCAGGATGACATCGCCCCAATAGATGAAGTCGTCCAGGCTTTCGGCCTTGGGATTCAGTTGCTTGTAGTCTTCATAGAGCAGGAGCAGCTGCGTGATGCGGTCGCAGGCTTTCGTGCCGCTCAGCGCAGCGAAGAAATCCGCCATCGTCACCATCCGCGGCAGCATCCGGACGCCCCCGGTGCTTGCGCTTTCCCGGACGAACCATTTCTTGAAGAAAATCATCGAACGCCGGTTCGGGAACACGAAGACAAGGGCGGAACTGTCCGCCGATGCGGCGTAATTCCGGGCTACCTGCTGCAGGAAGGGGGTCATCGTTTACAGCGTGCTGTCGAGGGTCTTGTCGGAAGGATATTTGACCTGGTAGGAAACCACCGTCTCCTGGGTGGCACCGGGCGCAAGGGTGAATTCCCAGGTAATGACGCCGTTGTTTTCATTGAGGGACCCGCTCTCCGGGACGAATTTGGCCTTCTTGATCTCGATTTCCTTCTCGCTGCTCAGCGGAAGCTGGTCCTTGACCTTCAGGTTGACGGTTTTGCCTCCGGCGTTGCGGATGATGTTGCGCCAGCCGCTGCTGACGGTGATGCTGTTCCCGATGGCGGCGGGGGCCTTCATTTCCTCGCTGCGTTCGCGTGTAACGGTGACGGAAGGATCTACGCCCAGGGTCAGACGGACCGTGCCGTCCTTGCCGGCGCTGCCCAGGCTGGTCTTGCCCGCATAGGCTCCGGCGTAGGTGACGGTCGCTTCTCCGGGCAGCAGGCGGTAGCTGTCCCAATCGCTTACCACGGCGGTCAGGAATACCTGCGTCGACTGCCTCGGCGCGGCAAAATGCTCATAGCGGGCGGGCATCGCATAGTTCTTCAGTTCGATACCGGCGATGGAACCGTCTCCCGCGATGTCGTAGGGAAGGGCGATGTCATAGCAGGTTTCCAGCCCCGCGTCGGAGACTTCTACATAGCTGTCCATCGTCGCGGCTTCGGCGTACGCTTCTTCGACGACGGCCGCTTCCTGCGCCGCGCTCTTGGCCATCAGCGTCACGTTGCTGCGGACATATTCTTTCTTGAAGCCGAGCCGCCAGGGGCCGATGACCGGTGCGACATTCGTCCGGTCCGGGCGGCCGCTGGAGAGATGCAGGCGCAGCTGCTTCCAGTCCAGGCCGGTGGTCTGGCGCACCTGGCCCTTCGCCTTCAGGGATACGGGCTTGTCCGTCGACGGGACATTCACTTCGTAAATGGGGGTCCAGGCGGCGGCGCTGGTATAGAAGGAAAGATTGAACTTGACGGTGGCGGCTGCCGGAGCGCTGTAACTGAGTTTCAGCACGCCGCATTTCTTGTCGGCTTGTGCCTCGGCTTCCTTGATGCGGGCTTCCAAGTCCGCCGCCTGTTCGGAAAGTTTGTCGAATTTCGCCTGCTCGGCGTCGATGTTCTTATAATAGGTATCGGCGGTCTTGTGGTAGAGTTCGATGTTGGCGGTGAGTTCCGCGGCGGTGCTGGCGCCCGTGCGGCCCTTGAGGTTGTGCTCGACGCCCTCGGTCAGCAGCGACAGCATCTTCTGCGCGATTTCCAGGCGGTTTCCGCTTTCCTGCAGTTGTTTTTGCAGCAGCGTCAGGGAGTCGCGCATTGCGGCGACGCGTTTCAGCCCTTCCGGGTCCTTGAAGCGGCCGGAGGCGAATTCGGCGGAGGAAATCAGGACCCCTGCGTTCGCCTGGACCTTGAGGCTGGAGCGGTCGATGCTGGGGGCGAGGCCGGTGATTTCCAGCGTGCCGGTGCCTTTGGGCAGGGCGGCGCTGGCGCTATAGGAGAGGACTGCGCCCTTGTAGTAGACCGTCGCTTCATCGATGCGGGCGACGGCGGATTTTTCGGCGGAATGCGCGAAAGAGGCTGTGACACAAAGGAGTGCGGTGAGGATGGCAAATCGTTTCATGGAACTCGGTTTTTATCGTTGTAAATATAGCCTTTTTCATGGAAACATCAATGATTTGCTCTCCAAATATCGTTCCATTTACGATAGCCGTATAAGGCAAGAAGGGTGTAGAGGAGGTAGAGGGCGGCGTAGAAGGGGATGTCTTTGTAGAGGTAGAGGGCGGCGCTGACGGCGTCTACGACGGCCCAGGCCCACCATTGTTCAATCCATTTGCGGGCGAGCATCAGCAGGGCGACGATGCTTAGTGCCGTGGTGAACGCATCGGCGTAGGGTACGGTGCTGTCGGTCCAGCGGACCAGGACGAAGGCGATGAGGGCGTAGACTGCTGCGAAGAGCAGGATGAAGGGCGGTACCCACCGCAGCGGCATATGCGAGATGGGCAGCGGTGCTTTGTTCCGCCCGCCGCGTTTCCAGACGATGAAGCCGTAGATTGCCGCAAGGATGTAGTAGATGTCGATGCCGAAGTCGGCGTACAGGCCGGCGCGATAATAGACGAAGAGCGAAATGCAGGGCATAATGATGCCCGTCACCCACATTGCCGGACTGGCCCGCAGTTCCTGGACAAGGTAAATCAGCCCGAGGATGACCCCGGCGATTTCCAGGCCGTGTGCGCTGAGGAATCCGCCCATTTCAGAAGAGGATGCTGACGGTGCCGAGCAGGGAGAAGCCCGCCGTTGCGGTGTAGCCCGCTTCCATATACCGGTGGTCCAGGGTGTAACCCGCCGACTCGCTGACCGCCGAATAGACCCAGCCGCCGGTGGCGTGGTGGGAATCGAAGAGATTGCCGAGCAGCAGGCCGAATTTGATGCCTTTGAGCGCCTTGACGCCGGGACGGAAGGTGTAGCCCGCCTCCAGGTCGGAGGTCGTGTAGCCCGGGATGCTGCGTTCCGCGCAGCCGGTGTTGTCCAGGTATTGCCGGGACACATAGGACGTCCGCCAGCGGGCGTAGATGTCGTTCCAGTGCGCCCGGAAGCCGCCGCCGGCCACGATGCCGGGGGAGTAGGCGAGCGGGGCGTCGGTGTAAAGGACTTCTATGGGGTCCCCGTCCCAGTTGTCCACGACCTCGCGGAATTCCCGCAGGCGGTTCAGGCTGAAGGCGCCGTCCGCCTCGATATCCAGCCAGGAAGTCGCGCTGACGCTCAGGCTCAGTTCCGCGCCCGTCCGGTAAGAGCGGGCGATATTGGTGGTCAGCGCCTCGCCGATGTCGCTGACCGCCCCCGTCTGCACGAACTGGTCCTTGTAGTCCATATAGTATAAGGTAAGCCCGCCGCGGAAGATTTTCCCGTCGAAACTGTAGCCCAGTTCGTAGTCGAAGAGCCGTTCGGGGCGCGGCGGACCGTAACTGCCGTTGTCGGTGAAGTTGTTGCGCTCCGGCTCGCGGTTCGCCATGGCAAAGGAGGCGAAGGCCGAATGTGCGCCCCTACGCCATTCTACGCCGGCCTTGGGGTTGAAGAAGGGATAAATCCTAGTGACATTGTAGGGCGCGCCCAGGCGGTAGTGCACCAGACGGAACTGCAGGTCCCCGTAGAGCGAAAAGCCTGCGCCCAGTTTCCAGGATGCCTTGGCATAGACGCTTTCGTCGTTTTTCTGCGCGTCGGAGAAATAGTAGCGGTACGGCGCGCCGTCCTGCGAAATCAGCGCGCGCAGGACTTCGTTGCCGATATAGGTCAGGTCGCCGTAGTGGACGCCGGAAAAATACGCAACGTTCAGACCCAGGAAGAGGTCCAGTTTTTCAGAACGCCGGTTGGCGCTGACCACCAGTCCGCCGTGGTGCTGTGTCAGTCCTTTCTTGCGCACGAAATCGCATTTTGTCAGGGTGTTGCCGTCTTCGAGGGGAACGGGCTGCAGGCCGAATTTGGAGAGTTTGGCGTTGTGCTGGAAGTTGCTGTAGTAGCCGCTGCCCCAGGTGTAGTGCAGCGTGGTGGAAAGCTTCCAGCGGCTGCCCAGGCGGAAATCGGCGGTCAGGAGGTTATGGTCCTGCAGGAAATTGTCGGTGGTGATCTGCGGATAGGGACGGAAGTACCAGTGCCCCTTTTCGTCCTTGTAGCGCTCTTCGCAGAGGCTGTTGTAGCGGCCCAGGCCGGCGGCGTACATCTCGGCGTAGGAAGCGAATTCCCCGTGCGTTTCTACGCCGTTCCAGGCCTGTCCCGTGCGTTCGTAATTGCCGATGTTGCGGTAGCGGAGCAACAGCCACGGCGTGGCGAAGAAGGTCACCCCGGCCATCCAGCTGCCGCCCTGCCCGGGGGTTCCGTGGATGTAACCGTCGGTGAAACTGTGGTGGAAAGTGCCGTCGATCGCCCATTTCCCGCCCAGTAGCCCGGAGGAAACGGAAGCGCCGACGCGGCCGCTGTTGTAACTGCCGTAGGAAACGTCGATGCGGGCTTCGAAGGCCGTGGAAGGCATTTTCGAGCGCAGGGCTACCGTTCCGCCGAAGGCGCCGTCACCGTTGCTCGATGCGCCCACGCCGCGCTGGAGGGTCACGCCGCCCAGGAAAGACGCATAACTGTTGAGGTTCGCCCAGAAGACGCACTGGTCCTCCGGCGAATTGAGCGGGACGCCGTCCAGGGTGACGTTGATGCGGGAGTCGCCGGAACCGCGGATGCGCAGGTAGGTGGTGCCGCTGCCCAGGCCGTTGTCGCTGCTTGCGATGACGCCGGGCGTCTGGCTGAAGAGGTAGGGGAGTTCCTTCACCGTGGCGGCGAACTGTTCCAGTTCCGTCTTTGAGATTTTTGAAACCGCAAACGGGGCGCTGCGCGGCGTGCCGCTGGCAGCGACGACCGCGGCCTCCAGTTGTTCGGTTTTCAGGGAATCGGCCTCCTGTGCTTTTGCAGGGCCGTTTGCAGCAAGCCCCAACAGGGCTGCAGCCGCGAAAATCAGGCATTTTTTCATTTCCTACGCCGGTATAATCCGTATCAGGTTCGAGGGTATGTTCTCAGCCCCGCGTCCGGCGGGGCACCCCTATGGGTTCAAGACGCAAATTTACATAAAATCGCGGGAAATTGTTACCTTTGCCCGCTATGCAAAAATTTTATTCCTTTGAAACGCTTGCCGCCTTGTTCGACGAGGCGACGCAAATGTGGAAAGATGAGCCCTTTGCCCAGTTCGTGGACGGAGGACAATACTATACCTATAATAGTTTTAAGGACAAAGTTTTCTCCCTGCACGACCAGTTGCAGCGCTGCGGCGTGGGGGCGGGGGACAAAGTGGCGATTCTCGCCGAGAATATGCCCCACTGGACCGTCTCCTTCTTTGCCTGCGTGCGCTTCGGCGCGGTGGCTGTGCCGCTGCTTGCCGGCTGCTCGGCGGCGGAACTCGAAAAAATCCTAGCTCACTCCGAGGCCAAGGTACTCATCATTTCCCAATCCCAGCTTCCGAAGCTCTCGGAAGCGGACCGCACGCGCCTTGCGGCGGTCATCGACATCGAAGATTTCCATTTTATCGCCACTTCCGGCGATGCGCCAGCGCCCGGGACCGATGCGCTCCCCGAACGGAATACGCTGGCGACCATTATCTATACCTCAGGCACTTCCGGTCAGGCGAAAGGGGTGATGCTCAGCCACGGGAACCTCTCGCACAGCGTGCTGGAGGCCTGGCACGCGCAGAAAGCCACGCACAAGGACCGCTGGATGTCCATCCTGCCGATGGCGCACGCCTACGAAATGGCCTTCGGCATGCTGTACCCGATTTACGCGGGGGCCTCGGTCTATTACATCCACGGCCTGCCCACGCCGCGTATCCTCCTGGATGCGATGCGCAAGGTGCGCCCGGCGCTCATCTGTTCCGTTCCGCTCATCATCGAGAAGATTCACAAGGTGATGCGCAAGAAGGTGGCCGAAAAACCGTTGCTGACCTGGATGGACGCGCACACGCCCTGGCTGCTGGACAAACTGCTGGGCCGGGAGCTGAACAAGAACCTGGGCGGAAAAATCAAGTTTTTCGGCATCGGCGGGGCGAAGTTGAATCCCGAAGTGGAGCGCTTCCTGCACCGTTCCGGCTTCAACTATGCCATCGGCTACGGCCTGACGGAGACCTCGCCCCTGATTACCAACGCCTGCGTGGGAAAGACGGCGGTCGGCTCCATCGGCGTACCGGCTTACGGGGTGGAAGTGCGGCTGGACAATGTCAATCCGCAGACCGGAGAGGGCGAAATCATCGCCCGCGGCCCGAACGTAATGCTGGGCTATTACAAGGATCCGGAGCGCACGGCTTCCGTCATGGAGCCGGACGGCTGGTTCCATACCGGAGACCTCGCCGTCTGCGACAAAAAAGGCCGCTACTACATCCGCGGCCGTCTGGGGAATGTCATCCTGGGCGCCAACGGCGAGAACATCTATCCCGAGGAAATCGAGGAAGTGCTCAACAACTATCCTTCCGTGAGCGAGTCGCTCGTCGTGGAGCGGGACAAGAAGCTGGTGGCCCTCGTCAAGTTGGAAGAAGGGGTGGAAGCGCTGACGGCCCTGGGGGAGAAAATCAAGACCTACGTGAATGAGCGCGTCCGCAAGAACAGTGCGCTCGCCCGGGTGGAATTCGTCAAGGAAGCCTTCAAGAAAACCGCCACCCAGAAAATCCGCCGTTTCCTGTATCGGGAGAAGAAATAATTACCGCCGGCGGGAGCCGACGAACTGCGCGATTTCGCTCAGGGCGTCCCGGTATTCCGACGCCGGGAAGGCGTCCAGGGCCCGGACGGCGTCGGCGATGTAGGCGTCCATCCGCTCGCGGGCGTAGTCCAGTCCGCCGTTTTCCCGCACGAAGGCCTGCACGGCGGCTTCGTTTTCTGCTTGCGCGAGCAGTTCTTCGGCGGACTTGCCGCTGCGTTTGAGCGCGCCAATCAGCGGGAGCGTCACTTTCCCTTCCCGGAGGTCGATACCGACGGGTTTGCCGATGGCGGCCCCGTCGTCGGCGTAATCGAAAATGTCGTCGCGAATCTGGAAGGCCATGCCCAGGGCGTTGCCGTAGGTAGCAGCGGCTTCGGTCTGCGCCTGCGTGGCTCCGGCCGCAATGGCCGCCGACTGGCAGGTGGTCTCGAACAGGGACGCGGTCTTGCAGTAGATGATGCGCAGGTAGTCCGCTTCGTTCCCGTCGGGGGCCTGGCTTTTGGCCAGTTCCAGCAACTGTCCCTCGCTCAGGAAGCGCAGGACGCTGGCATACAGGGGAATGATGCGGTCGCGCACCGAGATGTCCATTACGCAGCGCACGGCGGAGGCGAGCCAGAAGTCGCCCACCATAACCGCCGGACCCGCGCCCATCAGGGAAAAGAGCGTGGGCGCACCGCGGCGCAAGGCGCTGGCGTCGGCGACGTCGTCGTGCAGCAGCGTGGCGTTGTGCAGGATTTCCGATGCGGCGGCTACGTGTACGCTGTCGGCGGTATTGGTGGCACCGGCGGCACGGGCAATGAGCAGCGCCAGCAGGGGACGAAGCATTTTCCCGGCGTTCGAAAGCAGTTTTTCGTCGATTTCGTCGAGCAGGGAAATGTCCGTTGCGATTTGTTCGCGGAGGGTTTGGCGGAATTCGGGCCAGAGATTGCCGAGCAGGGCGATGTACTTTTCCATCGCTGTCAGCTTGCGGTTTTGCTGCGGAAGTGCTGAATCTGGCGCATCAGCTCGTCCAGGGAGAGGTCGTTGGCGGAATTGCCGCGCGCTTCGGGCGAGAAGGCCGTTCCCAGGGGCTGTCCCGTCAATTCGTCCTCGGGGGCGCCGACCAGGTCGTCCACTTCGTTGTAAGCCTCGTTCAGCAGGTCCAGGAGCTTGAGCAACTGTTGTTTGGCGGGACTGTCGGGCATCGCGGCAATCTCCGCATCCCCGGGCAGCGAGGCGTCCAGCCGGTTGAGTTCGTTTTCAATCGCAACGACCCCGTCCTGCAAATCCTCCATCAGCTCGCGGACTTTGGAAAGTTCCTCGAGCCAGCTCCGGACATTCTTGATTTCTTTCGAATATGGCTTCATCGCAAAAACGACGCAAGGTAAGAAAAATTTGCTAAAAAATATAATTCATCGAAACGAAGAGGCCGTAGTCGCCGTCGTCCTTGCGGAAGGGCATACCCCATTCCAGGGAAACGATGTAACTGCCGTTCAGGGTGAGCTTGAAGCCGACGCCCGCGTCGCCGTGCGTACGGCAGGTCTCGCGGCGGACCTCCGCTTCGGTCATTCCGGTCAGGGCGGAGAAGACGCCCACGCGGGCCGGCGCGGTAATCCAGCCCAGGTCGCAGAAGGGATTGAGGCCGATGTCCACGTCAAAGCGCTTGAAGGCCCGGAAACTGAAAATGCGGCTGCGCAGTTCGATGTTGGTCCAGGCGTAGCCGTCGCCCAGCAGGCGGTTCGCCAGGACGCCGCGCAGGGTGGTCATTCCGCCAAGGCCTTCCGTAATGGCCTGTTTGAAGCGGAGCGTACCCATTTCCTGGTACAGATAGAAGGGCATTTCGCCCCAGAGTTTCTGCTGCCAGCCCAGCTGGTAGGCCAGTGTCAGGCGTCCCTCCTTGAGCAGGGAAATGTACTGCCGCCAGCGCAGGGCCAGCTGGAGATAGGACCAGGGGCCGCCGGTGACGTCCGGGGAGCCGATGAACATCATTTCCGCCCAGATGCCTTTGGCGGGATTGGGCTCGTAGTCCCGGGTGTCGAATTCGATGCCGGCCCGCAGGTCCAGGTGCTGCCCGCCGCCGGCTTCCTTGTCGGAGAGGATGCCCTTCTCTACATAATCGTGATAGACGGTCTGCAGCGGGTCATAGCCTTTCATGTCGATGTCCCGGGTGATGTAGTAGCGCCAGTTGAAGCCCGCCGTCCAGTTGAGCGGGCCCACGATGCGTCCGGAGGCGTTGCCCAGGACCCGGATCATCTGCCGGTTGAAATTGTACATCGCTACGCCGCCCTTGCGGTCCAGGTTCCGGTCGTAGGGCGACAGGCTGCCGTTCAGGCCGTAGAAATTGCACATCGGGTCGCGGTCCCAGGTGGCCGAGGCAAAAAAGCGGACGGAGGGAAGCAGGTCCTTCGAATCGTAGTCGGCGTGCAGGATGAGTTTGCCCTTTGTGAACCAGGAAACCTCAAAGTGCAGTTTTTGCCGGTAGTCGGGATAAATGCCGCCCTGGCCGTAGTCCAGCAGGTCGCCGCAGACACCGGTATTGAAGCCCAGGTCCGAGTTGTAGCTGATAATGGGAAAGGGGATACCGAAAAAGCCTTTCCGGTCCAGTTTCTCCTTTTCCTTTGCTCCTGCGGCGATGCAGAAGCACGCCAGAAGCAGTGCGGCGGTCAGTCGCTTCATTTCATCAGGTTTCCGAGCGTACCGCGCACCAGGGTGCTCGTGGCACGGGTCGTCGCGCTCTTGAGCGCCTTCTGCCCGGCGCTGGTCTTGCTCTTGCTTTTCTTTCCGCCGGTCATATTGCTGACCGCATTGCTCGCGAGAGAGGTGAGGAAGGCGGTTCCTGCCGTCACGGCCACTTTCTTGAACAGCGCGCCGAATCCGCCGGTCTTTTCCTTGCGCTTCTCCACCTCCTGCCGCTGCGCTTCCTGTTCCTGCGCGGCCTTCTCCTCATCTTCCAGCAGCGCTTCGAAGGCACTGTGCCGGTCAATCATCGTATCATATCTTCCGGCGATGGGGGAGCGGCGGATGAGCTCCGCACGCTCCGCTTCCGTCAGGGCACCGATCTGGCTCATCGGGAAGAGGATTTTGGCCTGCTCCACCATGCCGGGCGTGCCTTTCTCGTCGAGGAAGGAGACCAGGGCTTCGCCGGTGCCGAGCGTCGTGATGACATCGGCGGTCTTGAAGGCGGGATTTGGCCGGAAGGTTTCGGCGGCGCTGCGGACGGCCTTCTGGTCCCGGGGCGTATAGGCCCGCAGGGCGTGCTGTACGCGGTTGCCCAGCTGGCCGAGGATGGCGTCGGGAATATCGGCGGGGTTCTGCGTTACGAAATAGATGCCTACGCCCTTGCTCCGGATCAGGCGGATGACCTGTTCGATTTTGGTGGTCAGCGCAGGGGAGGTGTCTTCGAAGAGGGTGTGTGCTTCGTCGAAGAAGAAGACCATTTTGGGAAGGTCCATGTCGCCGACCTCGGGGAGTGTGGAGTAGAGTTCGCTGAGCAGCCAGAGCAGGAAACTCGAGTAGAGCTTGGGCTGCTGCATCAGCTTGTCCGCCGCGAGCACGCTCATGACACCCTTGCCGCCCTGTACGCGCAGCAGGTCGAAGATGTCGAAGGCCGGCTCGGCGAAGAATTTGTCCGCCCCCTGGCTTTCGAGGGCAAGAATCGCTCGCTGAATGGCGCCGACGGAGGCCGGACTGACGTTGCCGTAGCTGGTCTGCAGTTCCGACGCGTGCTCGCTGACGAAGTTGAGCATCGCGCGCAGGTCCTTGATGTCGATGAGGAGGAGACCCCGCTCGTCGGCTACGCGGAAGACGATCTCAAGTACGCCGGCTTGGGTGTCGTTGAGGCCCATCAGGCGCGACAGGAGTTGCGGCCCCATGTTGGAGATGGTGGTGCGCATCGGGTGGCCCTGCTCGCCGAAAACATCGTAGAAAATCACCGGGCAGGGGGCGAATTCCGGTTCCGGAATGCCGAAGCCGTCCTTTACCTTTTCTATATAGGAGGTCATCCGGCCAGCCTTGGCGATGCCGCTCAGGTCTCCTTTCATATCCGCCATGAAGCAGGGGACACCCGCCTGGCAGAAGGTTTCCGCCAGCACCTGGAGCGTGACGGTCTTTCCTGTTCCCGTGGCGCCGGCCACCAGTCCGTGGCGGTTGGCCATTTTTCCGCAAATCGAAAGCGGCATCCCCGCCGCATTGGCTACATATAAGCCCCGTGTAGAGTCGAACATATTTTTGTCGTGTTTTACGTGACAAAAATACGAATTTTCCGGCAGTGTGGGGCAGTGTTTATAATTTTGTTAAAAACTTTCGCCGCGTCCTTCGTTTTTCCTCTGGCAATATGTCTAACTTTGCTATCCGCACTACAAACACTGTGCGGATTTTTTTCGCATCAACCGAAACCGGAATACTAAAAATTTAACCTATATGGATGTAAGGAAAACCAACGGATCCTTTGAAGAATACGACAAGGCCAAATTGGCCCGGGGTATTCACGAGGCCTATAAATCGGCCGGCGAATACTGTGACGACGCCATTGTCGTCAGCATCATCAACAACCTGTACATCTACGAGCAGATCACCAGCCGCGAAATCCGCCGCCAGGTGGAAGAGGCCCTGATGGGCATCAACAAGAAGGTGGCCCGCGCCTACATCGACAAGTTCGACGCCAACCTCGACCTGCGCAAGAAACGGGACTTCATCAAAGGATACATCAAGGCTTCCAACGCCGCCACGGGCTCCAAGTTCGACGCCAACGCCAATGTCACGCGCAAGAATATCGTGACCCTGGGCAACGAACTCTACAAGGAGAACAACATCAAGCAGAACCGCTACATCATGCAGGACAAGATCAAGGCCCTGTACGGACGCGCGCTCGCGGACCAGTACATCAAGGACCTGGAGTCGCACATCCTCTACAAGCACGACGAGAGCGGCACCCCCGGTTTCCCGTACTGCGTGGCCATCACGATGTATCCCTTCCTGATCAGCGGTCTCAAGGAGCTGGGCGGCGTCTCCGTGGCCCCCACCGACCTCAAGAGTTTCTGCGGCGAGTTCATCAACCTGGTCTATTCGGTTTCCTCCCAGTTCATGGGTGCCGTGGCAACGCCGGAGTTCTTGATGTATCTGGATTATTTCATCCGCAAGGACTACGGGGACGATTACCTGGAGCACCTGAACGATGTCGTGGAGAAGAACCGGAAGCAGCGCACGCTGGAGAAGGTCATCGACAACTGCTTCCAGCAGGTGGTACACTCGATGAATATGCCTGCCGGCAACCGTGGCTACCAGACCGTGTTCTGGAACATCGGCTATTTTGACAAGCCTTATTTCGAAGGCGTCTTCGGGGAGTTTGTTTTCCCGGACGGAACCACCCCCAAGTGGGAGACGCTGGACTGGCTGCAGCGCCATTTTATGAATTGGTTCAATGAGGAGCGCAACCACTACATCCTGACCTTCCCCGTCGAGACGATGGCGCTGCTCACCGACGGCGGCGACGATTTCGCTGACAAGGATTACGCCGATTTCACCGCCGAGATGTGGGCCAAAGGCCACAGTTTCTTCTGCTACCTGTCCAACAGCCCGGACAGCCTCTCGAGTTGCTGCCGCCTGCGCAACGAAATCCAGAAGGAGGACAACCACAACCACACCACGCACCAGTATTCCATGGGTACGGCTTCGGTGGCCACCGGCTCCAAGTCCGTGATGACCATCAACCTGAACCGCCTGATCCAGGATGCGGTGCGCCGCTATTTCCTGGAGCGCCGGGGCGTGCAGCTGGAAAACGGCAAGCCGCTCAATCCCATCTCCAACTTCTATGACAAGGATGACCTCTATGTCAACTACATCGACAAGGACATCCGCGAGATGACCGAGCGCGTGCACAAATACCAGATTGCCTTCAACGAGATCATCAAGGATTTCCTCAAGGCGGAGATGCTGGACGTGTACAAGGCGGGCTTCATCGATATGAAGAAGCAGTACCTGACCGTCGGCGTGAACGGCCTGACCGAAGCGGCGGAATTCCTGGGCCTGGAAGTGTCTCCGAACCCCGAATACGGCGCCTTCGTGAACACGATCCTGGAGACCATCAACATCGCCAACCGCAAGGACCGCACCCCGGACGCGATGTTCAACACCGAGTTCGTGCCCGCCGAGAACCTCGCGGCCAAGAACTACAGCTGGGACAAGAAGGACGGCTATTTCGTTTCCGAAAAGCACAACCTCTACAGCTCCTATTTCTATAATCCCGAGGACGAAAGCCTCTCGATGATCGACAAGTTCAAGCTCCACGGCGAGGACTTTGTGAAGTACCTGGACGGCGGCTCGGCTCTCCATATGAACATCCAGGAGCACCTGAGCAAGGAGCAGTACCGGCAGATTCTCAAGACCGCCGCGCACTACGGTACCAACTACTTCACCTTCAACTGCCGCAACACCGTCTGCAACGACTGCGGCTACATTTCCAAGGATACGCTGAAGAAATGTCCCAAGTGCGGCAGCGAAAACCTCGATTACCTGACCCGGGTCATCGGTTACCTCAAACGGGTGTCCTCCTTCGCGGAGCCCCGGCAGGTAGAGGCGGGAAAGCGGTTCTACACCCCGCGCGCCGATGATTAAGTACGTTCCGGAAATGACTTCGGTCGTGCTGGAGGAGATTCCCGGCAGACTTACCCTGGCAGTTGAAATATCCAATTGCCAGGGTAATTGCAAGGGGTGCCATTCGCCCTTCCTGAAAAAGGATATCGGCGAGGAACTCACTCCGGCGGTGGTCAGCCGGCTTGTGAAGGAGAATTTCGGGGTGAACTGTTTCCTCCTTCTGGGGGAGGGAAACGACCGCACCGCGCTCCTTTCGCTGGCCCGCTGCCTGCGGCTGGAATTTCCGGAAATGGAACTGGCGCTCTATTCCGGGCGCGAAGAAGTAGAGGAGGAATTACACGAGGCCTTCGATTATGTGAAGACCGGACCCTACCGCGAGGAATGCGGCCCGCTCAACCACGAAACCACCAACCAGCGCCTCTACCACCACGGCGAGGACATCACGCACCGTTTTTGGCATAAGAAAGACTGTTGAGTATGTTGCGCGAAGACACGGTATTCGGCCCCATCCGCTCCAGGAGACTGGGCAATTCCCTGGGAATCAACCTGCTTCCCCGGGAGGGCAAACTGTGCAACTTCGACTGCATCTACTGCGAATGTGGCTGGAACGCCGACGGCAGGGGAGACACGCGCCTTCCTGACCGGGATGAGGTGCGCCGGCAGCTCGAGGCGAAACTTTCCGCCCTCGCCGCGGAGGGCATTCCCGTCGATTCCATTACCTTCAGCGGCGACGGCGAACCCACCCTGCATCCCGATTTCCCCGGCATCGTCGACGATACGATTGCGCTGCGCGACCGTTTTTACCCCCGCGCGGCCGTATCTGTGCTTTCGAATGCGACGCGCGTGCACATCGACGCGGTATTCCAGGCGCTAAGGAAGGTGGACGCGCCGATTCTGAAGCTGGATGCGTCCACGGAGGCCCTTTGCGCGCTGATCAACCGTCCTGCGCCGGGCTATGACCCTGCGGCGGTCGTGAAGGCGTTGGAGCGCTTCGACGGAGATTTCATCCTGCAGACGATGTTCCTGCGCGCGCCGTTTTTCGATTCGGCGGCCCCGGAAGTGCTTTTACCCTGGATGGACGTCGTCCGCCGCTTGCATCCCCGGCAGGTGATGGTCTATACGCTGGACCGTCCCGCCCCTCTGGAAGGGCTTTCCGCCTTCAGCGCCGCTGAACTGAAGGAACTCGTTCAACCGCTTGTCAATGAAGGATATAACATTCAAATACGTGCATAAGTATGAGTAAAGTCGTTGTTTTTGACCATCCGCTGATCCAGCACAAACTGGGCATTATGCGTTCCAAGGAGACCGGTTCCAAGGATTTCCGCCAGCTCCTTACGGAGATTTCGATGTTGATGGGGTATGAAATCACCCGCGATTTCCCCCTTGAGCCCATCGAGATTGAAACGCCCATCTGCAAGATGACCGCCCGCCGGATTTCCGGCAAGAAACTGGCCATCGTTCCCATTCTGCGCGCAGGCGTGGGCATGGTGGACGGACTGCTTTCCCTGCTGCCCGTGGCCAAGGTCGGCCATATCGGCCTGTACCGAAACGAGGAGACCCACAAGCCTGTGGTGTATTTTTGCAAGTTGCCTTTCGACATCCAACAGCGGACAGTCATCGTGACGGACCCGATGCTCGCCACCGGCGGTTCTTCCTGCGACGCGATAGGCATCCTCAAGGAGCGCGGTTGCGAGAACATCCGCCTGATGTGCCTCGTGGCGGCCCCGGAAGGCATCCGCAAAGTGCAGGAAATGCATCCGGACGTAGATATTTTCGTCGCCGCGGTGGACGACCACCTCAATGAAGACGCCTACATCGTTCCCGGACTCGGCGATGCCGGCGACCGTATTTTCGGCACCAAATAATTTCGCCTATGAAACCCAGGTATTTCCTTTTGGCCGTGCTGTCTCTCCTGCTTTGCGCCTGCAACCGGAAACCCGCCCCCAGGGACCTGGTGGTGTATTTTTCCCTGACAGGCACGACGGAGCAGCTGGCGCAGCTTTTCGCGGAACAGACCGGCGGGGAGCTGTTGCAGATTGCGTGCGAAACGCCTTATCCGGATTCCTTTGAAGCCGTTATCGCGGAAAGCGGTCCCGAGGTGAAGGAGGGAACCTGCCGGCCCATTTCGAATGCGCCCGTCGACCTGGACGCCTACCGCACCGTTTACCTCGGCTATCCCGTCTGGTTCGGCACGGTGCCGCCGCCGGTGCGTACTTTCCTGTCCAACAATGACTTCGGCGGAAAGAATGTCGTGCTTTTCTGTACCTACGGGAGCGGCGGGGTGAAATCGTCGACGCGCGCCGTCGTGAAACTCCTGCCCGAAACGCGTATCCTCGGCAGTTTCGGCATCGCCGCGCGCCGGATGGCCTATGCCCCGCAGGAAGTGGCGGATTTTCTCGGCGGGCTGGAGAATGGCGGAAGCGACGATGCGGAAGGCTACTGCGAACCGCGTCCCGTCGCGGACAGCGATATGGCGGTGTTCCGCAAGGCGACGGAAGGGTACGACTACCTGAACCTGGTTCCGCTGATGGTCTCCGTCCGCGAGGAGCCGGGGACGTGCAGCCGCATTTTCGTCTGCGAGTCCTCGATGCGGGGCGGAGAACCGCGCAAAGTGGAGTTGCTCGTGCTGCAAAAAGGAGAGGAAGACCCTTATCTGCAATCTGTTGAACACATTCAAGAATAATACAAGATGAAAAAGTACTTTTTGATGGCGGCGCTCCTGCTGGCCGCCCTGGCCTGCAAGGGAACCCGTCCGCTCTCCGAGCGCGTTGCGGAATACAATGACCGCGTGGATGCGGTGGTCAACACCTATAAAGAAGGCATTGTCGCTCTCCAGGAGGAAGAAGGGCTGGAGCCCGAAGTCGTGGCGCAGCGCCAGGAGGACCTCTATGACGCGGCCGTGGAAGGCCTTCTCACCGTGGGACGGGAGACCATCGAGGCCAATATGAACGACAGCCTGGCCGTGATTGCCCTGCAGGACGTGGCCGGGTACATGGCGCCCGAAGAGGTGCTGGGCTATGTGGAAAAGATGGATTCGTCCTGGTGCAACGCCGAGCCGGTGGTTTCGCTCGCCGCGGAAGCCCGTGCCAAACTGGCGACGGCCCCTGGCGCGATGTTCGTGGACTTTGCCGTGGTGGAAGATCCCGCCAAGGGCGACACCGTCCGCCTCTCCGATTTCGTCGGGAAGGGCAAATACATCCTTGCGGACTTCTGGGCGTCCTGGTGCGGCCCCTGCAAGCGCGAAATTCCGAACATCAAGTCGGTGTACGAGAAATACAAGGGGAAGGACTTCGACGTGCTGAGCATCGCCGTCTGGGACAAGCCCGAGGATACCGCCGCCGCGGCCAAGGAACACGGCGTGGTCTGGTCCCAGATTGTCAATACGGACCGGGTGGCGACGGACGCCTATGGTATCAAGGGCATCCCGCACATTATCCTCTTCGGACCGGACGGTGTCATCGTCGCCCGTGACCTTCGCGGTGAAGAAATTGAGAAGGCCGTGGCGAAAGCGCTCGGAAAATGATTATCTTTGCAGTATGAATATCAAGATCAATACGACCGGAAACCGGCACGATGTGGTGCTGGACGGCCGCCTGGACACGACCAACGCGGACCAGTTCCAGAAGGACGTGGCTCCGCTGATGGAGGGGGAAGCCCCTGAAATTGAGATAGATTGCAGCGGTATGACTTATACTTCCAGCCAGGGCCTCCGTATTTTCCTGATGCTCCAGAAGAGCGTCAATGCGCGCGGAGGACATATGGTGATGAAGAATATGACGCCGCAGGTGAAGGAAGTCTTTGACATCACCGGCTTCAGCAACATCATCAAAATTGTCTAATCTCGACCTCCACGGACAGGCGATACTCAGTGAGTACCGGCAGTTGGCTCCCGTCTACACACGGCTTCGGGAGCTGGTTCCGGAGTTTATTTCGCGCAGTCTCGAGGAGGCCCGCGTTCTGGTGACAGCCATCGAATCGCGCGTCAAGACCGAGAAGAGCCTGGCGGGCAAACTGGCCCTCAAAGGGTCGAAGTACGCGTCCATCCTGGACATCACGGACATCGTGGGTGCGCGCGTCATCACCTTCTACAGCGACGACGTGGACAAAATCTCCGCGCTGGTGCAGAAGACCTTCGAAGTCGACTGGGACAATTCGGTGGACAAGCGCAAGCAGCACACCATCGAGAGTTTCGGCTATATGTCGCTGCATTATGTATGCCGTCTGCCCAAGGCGCTCTACAGCGATTCCGCCCTGCCCGAACTGAACGACGTCCGCTTCGAAATCCAGATGCGGACAGCCCTGCAGCACGTCTGGGCCAATATGTACCACGATACCGGCTATAAATCAGGCCTGGAAGTGCCCCCGGAGCATCTGAGGATGCTAAACCGCCTGGCCGGTGTCCTGGAACTCGCCGACGATGAATTCAGCCGCGTGCGCGCCAGTATCAACGACTACCGCCGGAAGGTGCAGTCCCTGGTGAGCGACGGCAACTTCGACGAAGTATCCCTCAGCGGCGATTCTTTCAACAGTTACCTGGCGCTGGCCCCCTTCGCGTCGCTGACCGCAAAGATTGCCGCCATCAACCAGGCGGAAGTGCAGGAAGTGTCCCTGACGCCTTACCTGGGCGCCCTGCGCCTGCTGGGCTGCGAGACCATTGGCGATGTGGAGCGGCTCCGGACCAAGTATTCCGACCTTGCTTACCGGATGGCGGTGCACCAGATCGGCCAGACGGACCTGGACATCATTTCCTCGTCCCTGGCCCTCCAGAACATCTGCATTGTTTGTTTGGTGGACCGGGGCGGCAGCGTGCTGGAACTCGAGAAACTGTTCGATGCTATCAACGGACCTTCTCCGTACAACGCGTCGCGGGCACGCAATATCATTGACTTTATCGACAAGTTCAGGAAATGATTTTCACTCCGGTAACGATAGGTCCGGTGACGCTGCGCAACCGCGTCATCCGTTCGGCGGCCTTTGAGAATATGGCCAAGGGCAACCGTCCGACGCCGGCGCTCTATGACTATCATACCGCCGTCGCGCGCGGGGGAGTGGGCATGACCACCGTGGCCTATGCCGCCGTATGCCGCTCCGGCCTGTCCTTCGACGGGCAGCTCTGGATGCGGGAAGAAATCGTCCCAGAACTGAAAAAACTCACGGACGGGATTCATTCCTATGGGGCCAAAGCGTCGATTCAACTGGGCCATTGCGGCAACATGACGCACAGCCAGACCTGCGGCGGTATGCCGGTGGGTGCCTCCGGCGGCTTCAATCTTTATTCGCCGACCTTTCATCGCAAACTGAAACGCCACGAAATCGAGGCCATTGCCAAGGATTTCGGAAAGGCGGTGAATCTGGCCCGCGAAGCCGGGTTCGACTGCGTGGAGATTCACGCGGGGCACGGCTACCTCATCAGTCAGTTCCTCTCGCCGTACACCAACCGGCGCCGCGATGAATTCGGCGGGTCGCTGGAGAACCGGATGCGTTTTATGCGGATGGTCATCAAGGAGGTGATGGCGGCGGCTGGCGACGATATCGGCGTGATTGTGAAAGTCAATATGCACGACGGCTTCCGCGGCGGGATGCAGACCGAAGAGTGCCTGGAGGTGGCGAAGGAGCTGGAACGCCTCGGCGTGCACGCCCTCGTACTGACGGCCGGATTCGTCAGCAAGGCGCCGATGGAGGTGATGCGGGGCGCGATGCCGCTGCGCACGCTGGGGCATTATATGAATTTCTGGCGCTTCTGGTGGCTGAAGCTGGGCATCCGGATGTTCGGCCGGAAGATTATCCCGACGGTGCCCTGGACGGAAGGTTATTTCCTTGAGGAGGCGAAGCGCTTCCGGGCGGAACTGAAACTTCCGCTTATCTATGTCGGCGGGCTGGTCTCGCGCGAGAAAATGGAAGAAGTGCTGGCGGCCGGCTTCCAGGGGCTGCAGATGGCACGGGCGCTGGTGCACGACACGGAATTTATCAACAAACTCCAGCGCGGCGAAATCGAGCGCAGCGGCTGCCGTCACTCCAATTACTGCATCGGGCGTATGTACTCGCTGGAGATGCGTTGCCACCATTGCGTGGAGAACCTGCCCAAATCCTTACGAAATGAAATTGAGAAGGCTGAACGCGAACTGTAAGACCGCGCTGGTAACGGGCGGCTGCTCCGGCATGGGGCTCATTTTTGCCCGCAAGCTCGCCGAGGCCGGGCTGGACGTCGTTATTGTCAGTAATCGCGAAAAGGAGTTGCAGGAGGCGGCTGATGCGCTTTCCGCGCAGTTCCCGGTGAAGGTGACTGCGCATTACCAGGACCTCGCCGCGCCGGATGCCGCGGAGCAACTCTATGCCTGGTGCCAGGCGGAAGGCATTTGCGTCGATATCCTCATCAACAACGCCGGAATGTTCTTTTTCAAGGAACTGGAGGCGGCGGATGTCGCCCGCGTGGGCACGATGATGAACCTGCACAACCTGACGGTGGTCAAGAACTCCATTCTTTTCGGCGACGAGATGAAGCATCGCGGTTACGGCTATATCCTGAATATGTCGTCGATGGCGGCCAAACTGCCCGCTCCGGGGATTACCATTTACGCTGCCACGAAGGCCTTCCTCAAGAGTTTCGGGAAGTCGTTCAGTTTCGAAATGCGGCCCTACGGCGTGGGCGTGACCACGGTCTGCCCGGCGGCTATCGCGACGCCGCTTTATGGCCTGCGGGAAGATTTACTGAAGTTCGGGGTGCGTATCGGCGTCATCCATACGCCGGAGTGGCTGGTGAACCGGGCACTGCGCGCAATGACGCGCAAGCGCCGCGTCCTGCGGCCGGGCCTGATGAACGTCTGGCTCCCCGCCGCCCTGGCCCTCTTTCCTGGAAAAGCCGAAACCCTCCTTTGGGAACATTTCAAATAAAAATTTCCTGCGACGTTAGGGCACATTTACCCGAGGAACGAAATCAATACACCGGCGGCGACGGCGGAGCCGATGACGCCGGCGATGTTCGAAGCCATACAGTAGTTGAGCACGTGATTCTTCGGATCGTACTTCGTGCTGATCCCATTACACACGCGGCTGGCCATCGGCACAGCGGAAAGGCCCGTGGCGCCCACCAGCGGGTTAATCTTTTTGCGGGCGAACAGGTTCCACACCTTCACCATCAGGATGCCGCTCGCGATGCTCAGCGCAAAAGCGAGGAAGCCGCCCACGACGATGCCCAGCGTCTGGAGATTGAGGAAGGCTGAAGCCGTCATCGTGGCGCCTACGCAGAGGCCGAGGAAAATGGTCGCGGCATTCATCAGACCGTTGCTCGCCACCTCGAAGAGCCGGTGCGTGTCGGCGCCGATTTCCTTCACGAGATTACCGAACATCAGCATCCCGATGAGCGGAACGGCGGTCGGCACGAAGATGGCCACAATCGTCGTCACGGCGATGGGGAAGATGATCTTCACCGCGCGCATATTCTTGATTTCCAGCTTCTCAGGATACAGCTTATCCTGCTCCTTCATATTGATCATCAGCTCCTTGCGGCTGCAGATCAGTTTGACCACCAGCGGGATGATCACCGGCACCAGCGCCATATAACTGTACGCAGCGATGGCGATGGGGCCCAGCAGATGCGGGGCCAGCTTGATGGTCGTAAAGATGGCCGTAGGACCGTCGGCGCCGCCGATGATGCCCAGCGACCCCGCTTCCTGGGGCGTGAAGCCCAGCAGAAGGCTGCAAATGAGCACGGCGAAGATACCGAACTGCGCAGCGGCGCCGAAAATCGCAAGCTTGAGGTTGCGCAGCATCGGGCCGAAATCCGTCAGCGCCCCCACGCCCATAAAGATGATGGGCGGCAGCAGCCCCGTCTTGATGAGCGCGTAATAGAGGTAGTTCATAATCCCCAGTTCGTGCGCAATCTTGTGCAGGGGCATATCCCAAATCACTTCCCGGGAGCCGTCGGACAGGGTGACGAAGCCCGCTGAATCCGCCTGCACCACCCCCATATCGCCGCCGGGGAAATTGGCAATCAGCACGCCGAAGGCGATGGGCACCAGCAGCAGGGGTTCGTACTTCTTGACGATGCCCAGGTACAACAGTCCGAAGGCAATCAGGTACATCAGCAGGAACGCGGGCGTATCCGCGAGGGTGCTGATGGCGGTCATTTCATAGAGCCGCGAGAGAATGTCGTTGAATCCTTCCATAAGCCCCTAACTCCGCGCAATTTTCAGGATGACATCGTCTTCTTCCACGCTGTCGCCGTTCGCGGGCAGGATGGCGGTAATCACGCCGTCGAATTCCGCGCTGATGGCATTCTGGATCTTCATCGCCTCGATATAGCAGAGCGTTTCGCCCTTCTGTACGCGGTCGCCCACCTTGTGCGCTGTCTCCTGCGTATCCTTCGTCAGGAAGAACTTGCCCGAAAGGGGAGCGACGAGGTCTTCGCCTTCACCGGCAGGGGCTGAGGAAGGCGCGGAAGAAGCCGCAGGAGCCTTCCCGTCATACGCCACATCCAGCTTATAACTCTTTCCGTCGAGGGTAACGGTAATCACCGAAGGCAACGCAGCCGATGCGGCCGGTGCGTTCTTCGCCGCCTTGCGCTTCGCGAGGTCCGCCTCGAATTCAGCCTTCGCCTTGCCGCTGCGGAAGTTCTCGTACTGCTCCGGGTGCATCGCGTATTCGAAGAGTTCTTCGTCGTCCGGACCTGTCTCCCAGCCTTTTTCGGCCATTAGCTTGCGGTATTCGTCCAGGCAGTCGGGATAGTTGAGCTGGGGATCGGTCTGCAGGAATTCGCGTCCCTGGGAAGCCGCCAGCGCCTTGATTTCGTCGTCCACCTCGGCGGGCAGTTTGCCGGCCTTGCCCAGCACCATGTCCCAGATGGTGTCCGGGAAAATTTCCCAGCGGCCCTTGCCCTTCTCCATCTGGATCACGTTCATCAGGGACAAGTTCTTGACATACTGGGAGAAAGGCGTCACCAGCGTGGGGTATCCGACCTTCGGCCAGACATAGGCCACCTCGTCAAAGAGCTTGATGAGCAACTGGTCCGTGGTGAGCGGCGCCTCGCCGTGTTTCTCCTTCCACTTGTTGAGCGACGCGAGGTTGTCCTCCAGGTCGGTCATCAGCGACCCCATCATCCCTCCGGGCAGACCCGGCTTGATGAGCAGGGAATTGTTCTCGCGGTTGAGCGGCGGGCAATAGTAGCCCAGGAAGTCGTCCATCATCGCCTGGATCTGCGTACGCGCCTCCATATAGGCCTCCATATTGATGTCCTTTACCTGGAAGCCCGCATCCTTAAGCATCTCCTGCACGGCAATCACGTCCGCGTGTCCGGTGCCCCAGGAGAGGGGAGACATGCCCACGTCGATGTAGTCGCAGCCCGCCTGACAGACTTCCAGAATCGACGCCATGCAGAAGCCGGGACCCGCGTGCGAGTGGTACTGGATGACGATATCCGGGCGGTAGGCTTTGATGCCCGCGACGATTTTGCCCAGCGATACCGGCCGGCCGATGCCCGCCATATCCTTGAGCGCGATTTCATCGGCGCCCGCATCGATGAACTGCTTGGCGAGCGCGAGGTAATAATCGACGGTATGGACGGGAGAGTGCGTGATGCAGAGGGAGGCCTGCGCGATCATGCCCGCTTCGTGCGCATAGCCGATGGACGGAATGACGTTGCGCGGGTCGTTGAGGCCGCAGAAAATGCGGGTGATGTCGGTGCCTTGCGCCTTCTTTACCTTATAAAAGAGTTTGCGCAGGTCTTTCGCGCAGGGCGACATCCGCAGCCCGTTCAGCGCGCGGTCCAGCATGTGCGTCTGGATGCCCGCTTCGTGGAAGGGCCTGGTCCATTCGCGTACGGAGATGTTGGGGTTCTCGCCGTAGAGGAGATTCACCTGTTCGAAACCGCCGCCGTTGGTCTCCACGCGGTCGAAACAACCCATGCGCACGATGACCGGCGCAATCTTGACCAACTGGTCCACGCGCGGCTGATACTTGCCCGCGCTCTGCCACATGTCCCGGAAGACGAGACTGAATTTGACTTCCCTTCCCATATCAGAGTTCTGTAATTTTTACGATTCTACCTTTGCCGCCGGTCAGTTGCGCGACGGCCGCTTCCAGCACCGGCGCAGCGTTGAAAGCCGCCTGCCTGGGCGCAGGAGCCGGCGCTTCCGGCGCGATTTTGTTAATCAGACCAATCATCAGCCGGCTGCCATAAATGACAATCAGCAGGATGCAGAACACCGTCAGCATTCCGACACCCATCAGCAAGAAACCCAATCCTAAATTTTCCATAAAGCAAAATTACGAATTATGTTTCAGATATGGGTCATTGTTCCTAACTTGTTGATAAGTTTCCCGGGATAATCCCTATCTTCGCAGGCGGAAATTTCTAACCTCAAACATAATGTCAACGGTACAAAGTTCCCAAGCCATTTACGACGCCCGCACACTGGGCCGTCCGAAAATGCTTCTCCTTGGGTTCCAGCACATGTTCGCCATGTTTGGCGCAACCGTTCTGGTCCCCGCGCTCACCGGACTCTCCGTCAGCGCAACACTTCTCTTCGCCGGACTCGGCACCCTCCTGTTCCACCTGCTGACCAAGATGAAGGTCCCCGCATTCCTCGGGTCGTCATTCGCCTTTATCGGAGGATACGCAGCCGTCGTCGCAACAGGAGCAGCCCAGGGTCTTGACCAGGCTGCTTCTTTGCCCTATGCCTGTATCGGTGTCTTCTTCGCCGGGTTGGTGTATTTCATCCTGGCCGGTTTCATCAAGGCGTTCGGCATCAAGAAGGTGATGCGTTACTTCCCGCCCGTAGTGACGGGACCGATCATCATCGCCATCGGTCTGACGCTCTCCGGCTCGGCCATCAACAACTGCACCACCAACTGGTGGATTGCGCTGCTGGCTATCGTAATCATCGTGATCTGCAACATCTGGGGCAAGGGGATGATCCGCATCATCCCGGTGTTGATGGGTGTCGTCGGCTCCTATGTCGTGGCCGCCTGCTTCGGGCTGGTGGACTTCTCCAAGGTAGGGGAGGCCGCCTGGATCGGGTCTCCCGTCCAGATGGAGAATACCGCCTTCCACGTGCTCGTGAATCCCAACTGGGGGCTCGTGATTACCGCCATCATCACCATTCTTCCGATTTCGCTCGCGACGATGATGGAGCATATCGGCGACATGTGCGCCATCTCCAGTACCACCGGCCTCAACTACCTCGAGGACCCCGGCCTGCACCGCACCCTGATGGGCGACGGCCTGGCCACCGCACTGGCCTCTCTGTTCGGCGCTCCGGCCAACACCACCTACGGCGAGAATACCGGCGTGCTGAACCTCACCAAAGTCTTCGACCCGAGGGTCATCCGCATCGCGGCCATCCTCGCCATCCTCTTCTCCTTCTGCCCGAAGTTCTCGGCCATCGTATCGGCGATGCCGGCGTCCACCATCGGCGGTGTGTCGATGGTGCTGTACGGTATGATTTCCGCCGTGGGTGTGCGTAACCTCGTGGAGAACAAGGTGGACCTGACCATTTCGCGCAACCTCATCGTCGCGGCGGTCATCCTGGTGCTGGCCATCGGTATCAACTACGGTCCCGGCAGCATCGCCTTCACCGTCGGCAGCACGACGATTGCGCTTTCCGGCCTGGCCGTGGCGGCCCTCGTGGGCATCCTGCTCAACGCCTTCCTGCCCGGCAAGGACTATGAGTTCGGTACTAACCTGCGCGGCGACATCACCGTCAACCTGGGCGGTTCCACCCGCAATCCCAACTGGCGTGAAGAACGTCCCGACCTGAGCAAACTGTAGCGCAAGATGACTTCTGAAGAGCTCAAATCCCACATTCGCGTAGTGCCCGATTTTCCCGTAAAGGGCATTATGTTCCAGGATATTACCACGCTGCTCAAGGACAAGGATTGCCTGAAAGAGCTGCTGGACCGGCTGTATGCCCAATATAAAGATAAAGGTATCAGCAAGGTGATTGGCATCGAGTCCCGGGGCTATATCCTCGGGGGCGCCCTGGCCGCCCGGCTCGGCGCAGGCTTCATTATGGCGCGCAAGCCCGGCAAACTGCCCGCGGAAACCATCTCCGAGACCTACGCCAAGGAATACGGCACGGATTCGCTGGAAATCCACAAGGATGCGATTTCAGAAGAAGATGTCTGTCTGATTCACGACGACCTGCTCGCCACCGGCGGTACCACGGCGGCCTGCCTGCGGCTGGTGCAGAAGTTCCACCCGAAACAGGTCTATGTGAGTTTCCTCATCGACCTGGTGGACTGCCCGCGGGCGGCGGATTACAGCAGTGGGGCGGAGGTGTTCTCCGTCCTGGAAGTCATTGAAAATCCTAAGTAAACCTATCAATTTATCCAAGTGATGAAAAAAGTTTTTCTTGTGATGCTTGCCGCGGCAATGCTCTGCGGCTCCGCCTTCGCCAAGGACAAAGAGGCGAAGAACACGATGTTCAACGGTTCCACCAACATCCAGCTCTTCTATGACCTGGGCGTGGACAGGAAC
>CACYHC010000015.1 GCA_902774145.1 uncultured Bacteroidia bacterium | reverse complement strand
CCTATCCAGGAAGGGCGCTCATACTTGGTGGGATGGAAGCGCCAGGTAATCTCTTCTCCGTCCACTTCCACGATGGTAAAGCCGCGCGGGGTGCCGCTCGCCAGGTATTCATTGGTCCAGAGTTCACCGGTGGAACGGGCCAGGGTATGCACCTGTACGCGTTTGTGCCGGTGATCCTCCGGGTAGATATAGTTGAACCCGACGTGGGAATGTCCGGCCCAGGCGTGAATCTCAGCGTAGTTATTGATGAGATCTCCGTAATCCGAGCCGTGCTTGGCCGTATTCGTACGCTCGCTGCCGCTGAGTTGCTTGAACATCGGCGAGTGGGCACAGACCATCAGCTTCGTGGACGTAGGGATGTAGGACAGATCCGCACACAGCCACTCCCAGACCTCGTCGGTGAGGCCCTGGTCGTAAGCGGTGAGTTGGTTGCCGTCGCCGGAATCCTTCTTCATGATCAGGTTGTCCAGCATCACGAAGTGAATCTTGCCGATGTTGAACGAATAGTTCCGGGGGCCGAAGTAGGATTCCCAGGTAGCGGCACCGCTATCGTCATCCTCGGCGGTCGGATCGTTGTCGTGATTGCCGATGATGTTGTAGGTCGGGAATCCGGTGGTGGCCAGACCGTTGACGTAATTGGCGTAGAGTTTCATGGTCTCGTGCACGATGTCTCCGAGGCAGATGCCGTACACCTGTCGGCCGGAAATATCGCCTGCCACGTCCTTGAGTTCCTTGTAAAGGTCCTCGCAGATTTCCAGCGACCTGAACGCCGTCTTGTCCAGGTTCCAGGTATTGGAACGGGGCTGCGGATCGGCGGTGATCAGGAGCGTAAAGCGGTCCGGATTGTCCACTGCGTTCAGGGTGAAAGACCCCATATTGTACACACCGTTCGAAGGACTAACCGACGAGAGCAGCTTGTAGAACTTAGGCAGGCCGCCTTCCACCGGGGGCATATAGCCCGACGGAGTGCTCACGAAGATGAACTTCGTAGAGGCAGGGTCGCTCTGCAGGTAGAACGAGATTCTCCAGCGGATTCCCTTCGTTGTCCGTTACCTTTCCGGTCACGTTGTAGGGATCGAGGATGAGTTTGTCCACATCCACTTCCGCAAGACCGAACTCGACGGGCTCGCTGGACGGAACCATCGTAAACGCGGGCATCCAGTAGAGCCGGCCGGCCTCGAGGTCGATAGAGGAACTGCGGGTCATACGAAGCACTTCCGACTCATCATCAAAAAGCGCTACCGTGAACCCTTCTTCATACGTTCCGGCAGGAACGGCGAGTACCAGTTCCAGGGGCTCCGTCTCGGAGAGGGCCGCCTCAGGGACCATACTGATGTAGTCCGTCTCACTGCGAAGATCCTGTCCGGTAATCACGGCATCCGCATAATTGAGGGAAAAATCTCCGGAGAGTTGTCTCCTGTCCCCTGCCGTCAGCATCAGGGAGGCCAGTTCCGCAGGAACGTTCTGACCAGCCCCCTTCAGCACCTTCAAGCCGATAAAAGAGCAGATATGCTTCAGGGAACCTTCACCGGAAAGCGAAGTGAGTTGCGCGGCCATAGGAGCGGCATTGTCCGCCACCCCTCCCCTGCAGAATTCCTGTTCCAGGGGCAGGGTGATGGTCGTCGCATCCTTGTACATATAACTCGGATACAGCACGTTGTACGGTGCGGTAAACTCGCCTTCAAAGCGGAAGGTAGCCGTATTGCTGCCTTCGGCGATGCCGCTCAGCGCTTTGGAGGCTACTCCATTCATCGTGAGTTGGTCGCCGTTGCTCCAATAGGTGGCGCGCTTGCCGTCCAACGAAGGCCCGAAGTAAGTCTTGGAATCAGGAAGTCCTACGGTCAGCAGCACTTCCCCGTCATTCGGTTCTTCGACCGGGGTAACCTGGCAGCCTGCCGCCATTAGCGACAGGACTGCCAGCCCAATGATTCGATATAGTTTCATTTCTCGTCTTTCTACAGGTCAGCGACATTTCCACCGCCGTCGGTGAATTCGCCTTCACCACAAATCTTTACGATAGAGGCAGTATAGTGGCTATTTGAAATTGTCGTACCAACAACAGACTTTCCAGCAATTCCTCCAGTAGTTGCTACAGCAGTTCCGTTCTTGTCAACCGTTGTCGCATAACTGAAGCAGCCGTCAATTGTACTTCCGGAATCAAGTTGTCCTATGATTCCACCGCCTATCTGCATCTGCGAACTTTGAACAGTGGTCCCGGAATAAGTGCATGAAGAAATCTCGGAGTTCTGCGCTGCAGCAACAATGCCGCCATAGAAATAGCCGGACCCAGTGAAAGGTACAGGAACCGTGCAATTGGAAATGATTGCATACTTAGCCATCCCAACGATCCCGCCGACAGCACCACGTCTTGCATAGATTGCTGTACTCCCATCAGGATCTGTCTCTTTGGCCTTTTTGGTACTGGTAACGCTACAGTTTGTAATCGTGATGGGGACGCCCTCTTCGCCAATGACCAAACCAGCAATACCACCGTCCATAGGGCAGTCGTAACTTCCAATACCGCGATTGCTCCAATGGTCGTTGTAGACTTGTCCGGTACCTGTAAGTGCACAATTCTCTATAGAAGATTCACCAGTCAAACAACCGACGATGCCGCCGATTGTAAAGGATTGAGCCTTCAGATTATTGTTGGCACTCCCGTCGCCACCTTTTATAATACCGCTGTTGGAGCACTCTCCCTTAATGGCTGCATTCTGGGCATGCCCCACAATACCTCCAAGATAATTGTAGTAATATTTAGTGTCCGGATTAACACTATACGTTGCACTCGCGGTAAAGGTGACATTTGCCGTATTCGTACACTTTTCAATATCAATGGTAGAAGAAGCTAATACTTTACCAATTACGCCACCAAGATACACATATTGGGCGCCTATACCTGTAGCACTGCAGGTGTAGGTAACGTTTCCGCTATTGGAAACATTTTTTACAGCATTTGTAGCATATCCTACAATACCGCCGAGGAAATACCCATAATCATTTGAAGCCGTCGGTGTTGCGCACATTCCCACAGCATTCGATTGCGTGACATTGCCGGAGTTATTGATAACACCGCCATCACTTTCCCCGTCAATCACAGCATCATTCAATCCAACGACTCCACCTATGCGATGGGTAACGCCTGTTGTATTTTCCACACGGGAGACTGTAATATTCGCCGCATTTTGAATATCACTTACTTCAGCAGATGCTCTATTGTGACCGATTACGCCACCGACACAGCACATACGCGCACCATAAGGGGATGTATGGGACGTTCCCATAGCAATAGTGCCTGAAGATGCGTTCACGCAAGATGAGACAATACCATAATTCCAAGCAACAATGCCCCCGACATAATGTAATTTAGGATTAGCACGGTTGATGATAGCGCCATTGTTTGTGCATCCATAAACAGTTTTTCCGGAAGCATTGTACCCCACTATACCACTAACCTCAAGATAACGGCCATTCAGATTCCCGCCAGTTCCGCGCGCTGCGGAAAAAACATTAAGAATCGTTGCGTTATTGGTACAATCCTGAACTGTGCCGTTATTGCGGCCAGCAATCCCTGCAATAGCATAGTGATAAGCATTCGTAGAGTGCGTGACAACAGTTCCAGTGTACGGATGATCGCCTTTATCATCGGTCAGGATAACTGTGATACCTGTAACGTGATTGGCAACTGTACAGTTGAGAATCGTCCCAGAGTTGAGCCCAATAATCCCACCAATCATTAATTGAGGGTTCGATTTGAAGTCATCAGTCTCGGTTGATGCAATCATCTGGCCCTGATTATCAATAGTCCCCTCAAAAGCGGAATTCTTGACAACACCGTCAGCATTACTGATGTATCCGACAAGGCCCCCTATATAAATCTTCTTTTCAGAAGATTGGAACCCGGCGGGCACCGTAATGTTTCCGGTATAATCGCAATCCTGCACAAGGCCTTCCGTCTCACGGCCCACCAGACCGCCCAGCGCCGTCACCTGGGCAATGTCACCGGCGGTAATCGTCACATCCGCATTCACCGTAACATTCTTGCGTAAAGGTAAAGGAGCAGGACCCGTCAACGGTAAGGTCCTGGATCTTTCCGGCACCGCCAGTCGCCGTAAAGAGCGGCACGGTTGCCTGCAAGCCGCTGATGGTCTTGTCATTGCCGTTAAAGAAGCCATTGAAATAATAGTCTTCTTCATCTCCGGCAGCGGTTTTCATACCGATACCGCCGGTGGCGTTGAAGGCCTCGGAGCTGGTTTCATCGAAAACGATGTCCTCCGTCAACGTGGCAATCAGCCCTTCGGGAGTGATGGCCTTGCTGTTGTAATTCTGTGCAAAGGCAATCAGGTCCGCCGCAGAGGAAATCTCTACGCCGAGTTCGGTGCCCGTGGGGATAAATTCGACTTCCGGCATTACATAAAGGTGTCCGGCCTCGACAGAGAAGGAGGTCTCCTTGGACATCACCATATAATGGCCGGCCACGTCCATGATCTTCAGGCTGAAGCCCGAAGCATAAGTCCCCGCAGGAACAATCAGCACGATGGGCAGCGGATCGGTACCGGGCGTCTTGTTGACGTTCATTGTGAAGCTCTTGTCCTCTTCCGCATCGGAAGCGGGCGTGAGGGTCGCATTTTCATAGTCGATGACGAAATCGCCGCGAACCTGTTCGCCGGCATTGCCGCTAAAGGTAATGGTGGAGATACGGTCGGTATCCGGAGAAGTCCCGGAAGCCTGCTTGAGCGGGAGCTTGATCATCGCGCAGAGCGCAGAAAGCGTTGCATCCGAACCGCTCTCGAAATGGGCGGCCATCGGATAGGCCCCGCTGGCAAAACCGTCTGCCACATACGCCTGAGAAGAGGGCAGCGTAATGGTGTTTTCGTCCTTGTACATCACCGACGGATAGAGCACATTACCCGGGGTGGTGTAATAGGAGGTAAAGTCGAAGACCGCCGTAACGCCGCCGGCCGTTTCTTCGGTCAGAGGTTCGGAAGCAAGGCCATTGATGGCGATGCAGTCCCCTTCTGCCCAGAAAATCTTGCGTTTGGCGTTTTCCGCCGGGCTGAGGGTGGTTTTTACATTGGAAATCCCTGCGCCAAACTGCGCAACCACTTTTCCATTGTTGCCGGACTCGGAAGTTCCGGTCTCTTCTTTCGCGCAGGCCGCGAGCACTCCCGCTACGGCGAGCAAAATCAAAAATCTGAACTTCATACTACCACTCATTAACATTTTCTTCATAAATTTCAGGGGTTGTCATTCCGCCGCTCTCATTGAGCAACGTGTCCTGCGGAACGATGCATATCAGCATCTCCGGGGATTGATAAGGATTTTTTAACATACTTTTTTGATTATATTATTTACCATTCAATTGTTTCTGAATAGGAATTTCCGAATAAGTCCGTTACGCGCACTTCGCCGCCCTTGCTGCCCGGAGAAGGCGTGGCGCTGAAGATGAGCGCCGTAGTGGCCGGCGTGCAGTACTTGCGGTTGGTCTGGTTGTCATAGGTCTGGAAGAGGGCGTAGTAGGCCGGGTCCACCCCGGGGGTGAAGGCCATATCGGCCACCTTGACGCCGTTCTCATACCAGGCGGGGGTGCTCCAGCCCTCGGACCAGTTCCAGATGGTCACCTTGACGGTGCCGTCGCCGGTGGTTTCCGGCGCATAGACGCGCATCTGGTAATCCTTTCCGTGGCCGACGCCCTTGTAGTACCAGTCCACGTCGCTGCCGTGCACGTTCATCACCATATAGCCCTGGGGTTCGCCAAACGAGGCGATGGGCCGATTGAAACGCAGCGCTCCCGTGGCGCGGGCCACGCTGATACACTGGATGTTCGGAGAGCCGTGGGGCGTATCCTTCCCGGCGTAGTTGTAATAGAAATTCTGGTGGTTGTGGCCGTTCCAGGCATAGACCGCCTTGTACGGGGTAAAGAGCGCCAGGTAATCCGCATAGTGCAGGCTATAGACATTGTGCGAGCCGTGCGGCGACGTGTTGGGCGTCTTGAAGGGATTGTGGTGGGAACAGGTCATCACCACCTTTTCTTTGGGGACAAAGGAGAGATCCGCTTCCACCCAGGCCAGCTGGCGGTCGTCCAGACCGTAGTGATACTTGGCGTTCACGGTCGGCCGGTCGTAGAGAATCGTGTTCAGCACGATGTAGTGGATATCCCCGATGTCGAAGGAATAATGGTCGGGGCCCACGTAAGATTCATAGAAGATATTCCCCTGCTCCGTCTCGAAGAGGGTGAACTGGTCATAGTCGTGATTGCCGATGACGTTGAAAGTCGGGCACTTAACCTTGGCGGCAATGTCCATATAGTCGTCCCAGGCGTACATCTCGTTATACACCAGGTCGCCCAGGTTGATGGAATAGGCCGGGCCGCTGCAGGAAGCACGGAAGGCCTCGATGTCGGGGGCCACGGTGTCGTTCCAGCGTTCCATCGATTCATCCCAGCCGTAAGGGCGCACCTGCGGGTCCGCCACCATCATCACGGTATAGTCCTTTTCAGGGGTCTTGGGGGTGAGCACGAAATCCGCTGTCACCGCTTCCGCATAACGCGGGATACGGCGGAAGAACTGCGGGACACCGTCACGCAGCGGTGCATCGGCGTTTGCAGGAATGCTCAGATAAATGAAGCGCGCCTCGGCGAAATCGCTTTTCATCGCAAAACTGCCGTCCTCGGCGGTGGTGACATACTGGCGTCCGTCCGTCACGTGGATGCCCGCCCAGGGCTTTCCGTCCGGCGTCTTGACGCTACCGTGCACGTTCAGGCCATCCGCGGCGGCGGCCACGGGAACGGCATAATCGTCCGCAGCGCTGCCGCCGGTGGGGACATTCACCGCAGAGCCGATGACACTCCCCTTCCGGCCGGATTTACAGACGACCTTGCCGTCGTTGGAGCAGTCGCGCACGGAAGCGCGCATGCCCGGGCGGCATTCGGTGTAAGCCACGACCCCCGCCGCGTGAATCGCGTTGAGGTTGTTCGCATCGTATTTGTTGCCGCCCGTATCGGCGAAGATGCTGCCGTGATTGATGCAATCGCGCACATAGGCACCTTCCGTCTGGCTCTTGGGCGTAAAAATGTTGCCGACGATGCCGCCTGCCGTACTGCGTGCGCGGGAGCTGACGCCTTCGAAGCGCACTTCGCCGAAATTGACGCAGCCCTTCACGTGCACGGGACGGCTGATGCTGCCGGCGATGCCGCCCGTCTGCGAGGGCAGTTCGCCTTCGGAAACAATCTTGCCGTAGTTGCAGCAATCTGCGATTACGAGCGATTCGTGGGGCATTCCGCAGATGCCGGCGGTATAGCTGCCGCAGGCCCCCAGGGACCGCACTTCGCCGAAGTTGTCGCAGCGCAGGATATGCGCTTTGGTCTGCGCGGCGATACCGCCCGCCCGGCCGATACCGAGGAGGGTGCCGTCTTCCGCCGCGCGGATTTCCGACCGGATATTCCCCTTGTTGACGCAGTATTTGACCGTGGAGCGGTTGGCGTTGCCGGTGATGCCGCCCACAAACTGCGAGAAGAGCGCGCTGACACCGGTCACATTGCCGTAATTGGTGCAATGGACAATCACGCTGTGGGTATTGGGCTTGGCACCGCACAGACCGGCGATACCGCCGACGCTCAAGTAAACTTCCTCCTTGGTAACGCCGCCGGCATCCGCCGTCACGCTGCCGTAATTGCTGGAGTTCTTAATCACGAAGCGGTTGAAGCCCGCCAGCCCGCCGACCGCCACTTCCGCCAGCGCATAGTCGCATTTGAGCGTAACACTGCCGTAATTGACGCAGTCGCTGATGGTGCCGAAGTTGGTATCGGCGATAAAGCCCGCGAAATAGGCATTGCCCTTCCCTACCGCGTTCAGCGTACAGCTCGCGTCGATAACGATGCCGCTCACCTCCGCCTTGCGCGTGAGTTCGTGGAACAGGCCGCCCGTCGCTTTCCAGCCCTTGAGGGAATGTCCCTGACCGTCGAAGCGGGCGCTGAAGGACTTGACCTGCGGAAGCTTTTTCGCTTTGGAAAGGTCGATGTCGGCGGTCAGGACCACCACGCTGTCCGCATTGCACCAGGGCAGCAGGGACGTTCCGGCATTCGCCGCGTCGATGAAGGCCTTGAGGTCGGCCGCATTGCCGATGCCCTGCGCACGCAGGAGCGCGCACGTAAGCGTCAGGAGGAGGATATACGCAGATTTTCTCATTACCAGGTAATTGTAGAGGAATATTCGTTACCGAAGCGGTCCGTCACCTTGACGGTACCGGAGCCGTGCACCTGGTCCACGAAGACCCGGAACATCGATTCGCAGTTGCTCTTACTCTCGGCGAAGGAGTCTTCACCGGAGAGCTTCGAATTGTTTTCACGGTAGTACTTCCGCATCTCCGCATCGGCAAGCGAATACATAAAGTTCTTGTCCGTAACACGCGTCATCTGCGCCGGAACGCCGCCGGAAGTGAAGGTCGGTTTCTTCCACAGTTCATCCCAGAGGAATACATTGACATAGAGATACTTGTCTCCATAGGAGCCCGGAGGGAAGACCTGCATCTGATAACTGCCGTCCAGGGGCTTGCTCTCGGAAGCGCGCAGCACCGCCTTGCCGCTGACATAGTCCCAGTCGCGCCAGGTATAGGCGGGTGCGGCATAGGTATTGGGATAGGTGGCCGAATAAGCGCCGTTCTGCCAGAAGATAGGCTTGAAACGCCAGCTGACATCGCCATTGTCGAAGTCGAAGACGATGTATCCGCGCGGGGTGCCGTTGGACCCCATATATTCGTTGGTCCAGAGCGGGCCCGTCACGCGGGTCAGCGTGTGGGATTCGATGACGGGGCTGTCCGTGTCCACATAGTTGAGGGTGGTGTGGGTGTGGCCCGCCCAGGCATAGACCTTCTGGTATCGGGACAGCAGGGAACGATAGTCGGCATAATGCCTTGCACCGGTGCGGTTCTTGCCGCCCAGTAGCCGGAACATCGGCGAGTGGGCGCAGACCATCAGCGTGGTGCTGACAGGGACGTTCTCAAGATCATTCTGCAGCCACTGCCAGATTTCGTCGGTAAGACCGGTGTCGCATTCGTCGCGGCTCTTGCCCGTACTCTCGTCCGGGGCAATCATATCATCCAGGACGATGAAGTGGATGCCGCCCAGATTGAAGGAAAAGTTGGTAGGGCCCAGATAGGACTCGAAGGTCTTGCAGGACGTCTTGTCGTCAGGTTTGCTGGTATCATGGTCGTGGTTGCCGATGACGCTGTAATTCAGCACCCCGGCATCCGCCATCCCCTTCTTGTACTGGGGCAGGAGTTTCAGCTCCCGATGCACGATATCCCCCAGGCCGATGCCATAGACGGGACGGTCTGTTATCGTGGCGCGCAGCTCCTTCATATCCTTGTACATATCGTCGCAGCAGTCCAGCGCGTGATAGCCCATCTTATCGAAGTTCGCCGTCCGGCCGCGGGGCTGCGGGTCGGCAAAGATGAAGACCGTGTAGCGGTTCGGGTTGGCAATCTTGTTCAGGGTGAAATTGATCCCGGTATACTTGCCGTCACTCCCCGGTTTGTAATCCTTGTACCACTGCCAAAAGACGGGCAGACCGTCCACGACGGGCGCACTCGCCTCCGACGGGGTGGAAACAAAGACATAATCCCGCTCCTCCGTATCGGAATTCAGGTAATAGTTTCCCTGTTTGTCCGTCACGGTGCAGACATAGCCGTCCGATACCGTCACCCCGGCGAGGGCGGTACCGTCACTCAGCGTAACGGTACCGCTCACCGTCCAGGTGGCCGGCGGGTCTACGGGGCAGGGACCCGGCTGGGGGTCCTTCTCACCGCAGGCCGCAAGCGCCAGAAGCGCGCACACACAATAACAAAACCTCTTTAGCATTTTTTATTTTCCATTCCAATAAGTGATACCGGAAATCGTACCTTCTCCGTTGCCGATGACAAGCGTCTGGTTATCCACGTTGTTTTCCGTAATCTCGATACCATAGACTTTTCCACCGTAACGGCAATTTGTAATGGAGGTCTCTTCCGAGCCACGGCCCACAATGCCACCAGGGCATAACGGAAGGCCAGTTTTGTTCGGGTCTGCCATTTCGAGGGTACCGAAGCAGGAACAGCCGCTGATGGCCACCTTCTCGTCACCCCGAATCAAGCCGACGACACCTCCTGCGCAGCCGTAATTTGCACTACCGGTAATAGAGGCAGTAATGTCGCTGTTGGACTGGCAATCGGTAATGGTGGCATTGCCCGCCGCACCGGCGATGCCGCCGCGATAAGCAGCCAGGTCGTTGGCACCGTTGCTCAGGCGGCCGGTGTTCTTGCAGCCGCTGATGGTGGCATTGTAGCAATAGCCCACGATACCGCCGTCATAACCGCGATAGCCGAAGATATTCTTCGTATTGACACAATCGGTCATCGTCAACTTATAGGGCTCGATGGTCGTTCCATAGTTGAAGGCGCCGAGGATACCGCCGCCCACGGGAGGTGTGTACATACCGTCATAGACGCCGGTAACGCCATTGTTGTTGTAAAGGCGAGTGGCAATATCGGCTTGGTTAGTACACTTGGTGAACGAGGCATCGCCGCCGTGGACATAACCGGCGATACCGCCGGCAATTTCACCATAAGCGTTGGACTTGGCGCAGCAGACATCGCCGTCCGTAGCGCCGACCGCACCCTGGTTTGTACAGGAAACGAAAGTAGCCGGGCCGTTCACATAACCGGCAATGCCCCCCAGCCAATAGCGCCGGATGGTCATTGTTGTGCCGCTGGCATACTTCCCAATGATCGTACCGGAAGAGGTAAGCCCCTCAAAACTCAGGGAAGCGGCCTTCTCCTGCGGGTCGCAACCGCCCAGAAAGCCACCCATACAGGCATAGATACCGGTCAGGTTCGATGAGGTCACGGCAATCTTCGTCAAGACATTGTATCCCTTGAAAGCAAGGGAAGCACCGCCAACCAACTGCCCGGCAAAGCCGCCCACAAAGGTTGAAGTCGAAGCGGATTTTGCGAAATTCTCAAAATTAATGGTTCCATTGGACACAGAAACGTCCGTGGCGGCATCGAAGCTGCGGCTGCTTTGCAGGTAGCCGTATAGCCCGCCCAGGGCCAAATAAGTCCCCGTTCCTTTCTGCGTGATTTTCCCCATAAAGGAGTTGTCACCCACTTGCGCACTTTCGGGCAGAATAGCCTGGATCCCACCGACATAGACCTCATTGATACCACCGCCATACACCACCGAGCCCGTCAATTCCGCACCGGTAAGGGTACCTTCCGCAAGTCCGGCGATACCGCCGAGGCAGCAAAGGTCAGCGGAGCCCGTAGCGCTGGAAAGGGTCACGCTCCCCGTCACCTTGGCCCCGGTAATGCGGGTCTGCGCATCCGCCCAGCCGACGATACCGCCGACATAAAGCGTAGCTTCGTCCCTGTTCGTTGCGCCCGAGAATTCGACAGAGCCCGCCAGACGGCAGTTGGCCATTTCCGTGTTCACTGCTTTGGAAACGATGCCGCCGAAGCAGCCGACCGTGCCAAACGCCTGTTTGTTGACGATGGAACAGCCCTTGCCCAGGGTGACATTTTTGATACTCGCGCCTTCGCAGTAGTTGAACAGGCCGTTCGGCGTGTCCTTCAGGTTATCGATGGTAAAGTTCCCGCCGTCGAAACGGCCGGTGAAAGGAGTTGCATCGGAACCGATACCGGGCCAGTCAATCGCCTCTTCCATATCGATGTCGCCTTTGACGGTAACGACACCGTCGGTCTCCCAGACAGCCGTGCTCTCCCCTGCCTCGACTGCGGCGGCGAAGAGCAGCATACCCCGGGCGGTCACCAGACCGTGGGCCGGAATATAATCCTGCACCATCACGGGGAGTTCCACCAGGGAAGCGGATGCGTCCGAAAGCAGGAGGGATGCCGCCACTTCGCGCTGCTCGGAGCAGTCGCTCAGGTTATCCGCCATCGTGAGCGTCAAGGTGCAGAAGCCGTCCTTCGGCTCGCTCATCTGATAACTGACATACTTGCCGGGAGCGATGACTTCTTCCACGGCGAATTCCGGCACCGTCACGGCAACGGACGATTCCGTGCCCGGAAGCAGGATGCTGCCATCCTCGGAGTAAGAATATTCCGTACCGAACTGATAGACATAGATATATTCGTATTCCTCGCCGCTGGAGAGGGTAATTTTACCCATACGGGAAGATGAACCGTTGTCTGCCGCCAGAATGTACAGGGTCGTGGTTTTATAGTCCCCGATTTCCTGGACCTCGCCTTTCTCGACGGTCAGGAAGTCGTCGGAAGTGATGGTCCACCCGGTTTCTCCTTCCGTGGTTACGGACATTGTAAAACCTTGCCCCGCCTTGCGGGCAATATAGTAGGATTGCGACAGGCTGAAGGCCGTTGCACTCTGGGCGACGGGCACCCGGAAGCCGCTGAAGTCACCCGCCACAAAGGTCAGGGTGGCACTCTCGCGGGGCTCGAAGCCGTCGTTGGCGTCGACCTTGATCACTGCCTGGCCGGGGCCTTTCCCGGAAGGAGTAATGACCTGACACCAGTCCCGGTTGGACACGAGGGACCAGACCAGGTTCGCGTCATTGAGGTTTACGTCAATGGTTTTGGTCCCGGCAAAGTGGGAGAAGTTCAAGGCTTGTACCTCGACGCCGCCTACACTGTAGGAGACCGCCAGGTCCCTCACCGAACGGGAATCCAGGATTTCCTGATCCGTGGGCTTTTCCTTCGCGCAGGAGACCAGCAGGGTCAGGATAGCGATAATATATATATATAGGTGTTTCATATGCGTAGGATTCTAAATTCTGCCAAGAAGCCGGATGGCTTTGCTTTCCTGCGTATCGGCCCACCAGACGTCGGTCTGGATGTTGTTGGTGCCACCCAGCCAGCCATCGACGGCCTCTTTGTAGTAAACGGTATTGCGGTACTGCTCATCCGAAGGATAGCGCATACGCGTGGGCAGGATGTGGTCGTTCCCGGCGGCGGGACCGTCGGTCCGCAGCAGCGGATAGCCCGTGCGGCGGTAGTCGCACCAGGACTCGATGCCGATGAAGAAGGTGCCCAGCCACTTCTGGGTCAGGATCGCCTCCAGGGCATTGTCGGAGTCAAGGGCCTTGCCGCTGTATTCTTCTTCGCTGAGCACATAGGTGAGGTATTCCACCACCTCGTCGGACTCCTCGGTGACATAGGGATTCCACTCCAGGATGCTCTCGAGCACCGCCTGCCGGATGATGGGGAAATAATTACCGAAGCTGGAGATGGAACTGATCCAGCCGCGCGCTCCCGCTTCCGCAAAGATGAAGAGCAGTTCGGAATACTGCATCAGCGGATAATAAGGGGCGTTCTGCAGGTCATACACCTTACCGGTAATACCCGAACCCGCGTTCTTGCCGTACACCATACGGCCGATGACGGAGTTACCGCTGCTGGAAAGATGCGTCGCCAGGAACTTGGTCACGTCGGAGCCAATCATCTGGTTGGGCATGCCGTGTACCTTGCGCCACCAGCAGTCGTAGCGGGGATCCTCCCGGTGACCGCCCTTGGTGGAGAGCACCGATTCGTAATAGACAATCCCGTTTTCATCCACCTTCTGCACGGTGGAGAGCATACGCCGGGTCAGCACATCGCAGACCGCCACCGTATTCCAGTTGCCGGAAGTGGTGGAGTAGAAGGGCGTGTGCTCGGTTTCGTTCTGGTCGCTGAACTGAATCATCGGCCGATCCTCGCGGGAACGCATCATCGGGTAATCCCCGGACCCGCTGACAAAGCAGCTGTAGAGTTCTGAGAGTTTCCTGGGAATGGAAACGGCCCCCACGGTCTCGTCGCCGGTCTCCAGCAGGCCGCCGTCCTCCTCGATGACCTTCATGCCGATACGCATCAGCACGCGGGCATAGAGGGAATTGCCGAAGCGGCGCCACTTTTCGTAGACCCCCAGATAGGTTTTGTCACAGGCAGCCTTGAAGCCGGGATTGTCCTCCTCGTCCTTGGCCAGCAGGGAGTTGGCGGTTTCCAGCATCACGACCACCGCCTTGTAGATTTCCTTCTGGCTGTCATAACGGGTGGTATACTGTCCTTCCTCGTTCCGCAGGGAAAGGAGCCCCGCATCCTTGAAAGGAATGTCGCCATAGGTATCCGTCAGCTGGGTGATGAGGAAGGAACGCAGGATCAGGGCGACGGCCTTGATTTTGTCGTTCTTTTCCTTGACCGCCTGGTCATACATCGCCATCGCGTCGCCGTACTGGATGTAAAGGCCCGTCCAGACATCGTCGGAGGTGCCTTCAGGAATGTTGTAGTTGCCGATGACGCGGGAGCTGACCTCGGAATTGGTCATCGCTGCGTACTGGGAAAGGAAGACCGTGGTACCCCGGAATACGCTGATCAGGTTGTACTGGGTCTTGAACATAATGGGATGCACGTACGCTTCCGCCGGCGCCGTTTCCAGCGCATAGGGATTCTTGCTCATTTCGTCGAAATGCGAGCAAGAAAGCGTGAAGAGTGCAAGGGCTGTCGCCGCAATAAATTTCATTGTATTTTTCATAGCGCGTCCCTCCGATTAGAATGTAAGACTGACTGAGCCGCCGAACTGTGCCGTCGAGGGCATCTGCAGGATTTCGAAGCCGGGGATGACGGCGCTGCCGCGCATCGTCACGCCTTCGGGATCGAAGCCCGGGAAGTCGGACCAGCACCACAAGTTGTTGCCGTAGACGGAGAAGCTGACCGCGCTCAGGACCTTGGTCTTGGCCAGGAGCTTGCGCGGGAGCGAATATTCGAGCCGCACCTCACGCAGTTTCAGGAACTGGGTGCTGACGAAGTTCGCTTCGCCGTTGGTCTGTTCGTACTTGTTGTGATAGTAGGTGGCAATGGAGGCCGGAGCAATGGCATCCGTATTCACCACATAGTTGCCGTCCGGCAGCAAACGGACACCCACCGGGACCAGACCGCCTTCACGGCCGGCCAGGGTGGCGGTGCCCTTACCGCGGTAGTTGAGCACCCAGTTGGTGTAGGAATAGACGTGGCCGCCCACCTGGCCGTCAAAGCCGATGTAGAAGCTCAGGTCCTTCCACTTGAGGGTGGTGTTGAAACCGCCCTTCCAGTCAGGGGCGCAGTCGCCCAGATACTGGAGGTCCGTACCGGTCTGGTAAAGGTTCTGGGCGTCCAGGACGGGAAGGCCGGAAACGTCGACCATCTTGCCGTCCGGGGTGATGGCGGTGGAGCCTTCCTGTGCGCGGACATAGCCCTTGCCGTACATCGACGTCAGGCTGCCGCCTTCGTAGGCAATCATATAGGCGTGCGTCGAGTAGGAGGCGATGATCCAGGAATCAATCCCCTCGCCCAGCGAGAGAACGGTGTTGCGGTTCATCGTGTAGTTGATGCCGAGTTTCCACTGCAGGTCGCGGGTCTTGACCAGCGTACCGGTGGCGGAGAGTTCCACGCCCCGGTTGCGGATGGAACCGGCGTTCACGAACATATAGTTTACGCCGTTGGCATAGGAGACCGGCATCTGGGAAATCAGGTCCTTGGTCGTGGCGTCATAGTAGGCCACGTCCATGTTGAAGCGGTTCTTGAACATCCGCAGTTCCAGACCGACCTCCCAGGAGGAGACGATTTCCGGCCGGAGGTTGGGGTTCACGCGCGTCGTGGGCAGGGCCACGGTGGCGGGAAATCCGGTATCCACCAGGTAGTTCGACACGCGGTAAGGCGCGGTATCGTTACCCACCTGGGCCCAGGAAGCACGGATCTTCATCAGGTTGATGAGACCGTTCCGGCGACCGAAGTTGAAGAGGTCGTTCAGGGCGATGCTTCCGGAGACCGAAGGATAGAAGAACGAACGTGTGCTCGCGGGCAGGGTGCTGGACCAGTCGTTACGTCCGGTCACGTCGAGGAAAATCGCATTCTTCCAGGACAGGGAGAGCATTCCGTAGAGGGAATTGGTCTGGCGCGAGTAGGCCGTGTTCGCGGTCTTGGGCTCGTAGGAGGTATTCACCAGGGAATATACGCCGGGAATGCTCAGGGCACTGGCGGTCTGCGCGTGGTTGGCGTAACTGCGCCAGATGATGCTGCCGCCGATATTGCCGGTGAATTCGAAGTCGCCGGCGAAGCGGGTGTTGTACTTCAGGAGGAAGTCGCCGCTGTACTGCTTAGAATTGATGGCCTGCTCCCGGTACCAGCCGTTGGGCTTGGCCTGGGTGGAGGTCGCCTGGCGCTGGGTACGGAAGTCGGTGATGATATCCAGACCGCCGCGGACCATCAGCGTAAGGCCCTTTGCAAGGTCGGCGTTGAAGACGATGTTGCCGTACACGCGGTCACGCTTCTGGTTGTTGATACACTGGTAGGCCAGGAAGTAGGCGTTGTTCTTGCCGCCGGAGAGGCTCGCATCCTGCTGGAACGCGGATTCGTCCTTCCAGTAGTAAGAAGGCCAGCTCATATCGATGTTCGGCGCGTAGCACCAGAGGCTGTACATAATGGCCGTGGAACCGTAACCGGAGGAAACGGGGATGTTGTCCTTGCGGGTGTTGCGGTAGTTCACCGAGGTCTCGACGCGCAGCCACTTGGCCAGACGGCTCGTGGTACGGACCGCCAGGAAGTTGGTCATGCTCGGCGAATTGGGCACGATGCCGTTCACGGTGTTGTTGGTGTAACTGACGCGGACGCTGTTGTCCTTGCCGATTTTTCCGGACATCACGATGGAGTTGGAGAAGGTGAGACCCGTCTGGAAGTAGTTCTTGAACCAGTCGCCGCGGTTGATGTACGGGGTCTCTTCGCGGATGAAGTCGCCGTATTCGTTGACGTGTCCGCCGATGCCCTGCTGGATGTTGTAGTACTGGTAGTAGGGCGTGCCGTCCAGTTTCGGACCCCAGGACTCCATACCCGCGGTGGAAATATAGTCGGGACGGGGGTTGATGCCCGCGACGTCTTCACCCTCGCCGGAGACGAGGTAGTAGTAGTACGGGAGCCCGGCCGTGCCCTGGCCGTAGGTGTACTGCAGGTCCGGCGAGCAAAGCACCTTGTCCGCCGCGAAGCTGGACTTGATGCTGACGCTGAAGACCGCATCCTGGCGCTCGGCGCTCTTGGTGGTGATGATGATGGCGCCGTTGGCCGCCTGCGAACCGTAGAGGGCCGTAGCGGCGGCACCCTTCAGCACCGTGACGTTCTCGATGTTGTTCGGGTCGATATCGGCGAGACCGTTGCCATAGTCGATGGCGTAGATGCTGCCTTCGCCGGAATCGGAAGACGTGGCGGAATTGTACATCGGCACGCCGTCCACGACGAAGAGTGCGGTGTTGTTTTCCAGGTCGGCGGAGGCTTCACCGCGGACCGTGACACGCATCGAGCCGTCGGGACCGCTGGCGCGGTCGATGTTCAGACCGGCCACCTGTCCGGCCATACCGTTGATCCAGTTGCCGGTGGTGGCGGAACTGACGAACATATCTCCCTCGACCTTCTGCGCGGAGTAGCCGATGGACTTCTCGTCGCGCTTGATACCGAGGGCGGTGACGACCGCCGTCTGCAAGACTTCCGCTTCGTCCTTCAAGACGACGCGCTTGAGCTGCGCGGAACTTGCCTTGAGGACCAGGGACTCGAAGCCGAGGCAGGAGAACTGGATGTCGTCGTCCGCCGCAGCCTTGACGGTAAATTCGCCTTTGTCGTTGGTGATGGAACCGGCGGAAACCGCACCCGTTACGAAGACCGCGACGCCCGGAATGGGATTGCCGTCAGAGTCGACGACAACCCCCGTCCAGGGTTTGGTTTCATATGGGGGGGGTCTGCTTCGCGCCGGCATTCTGCGCCGCTGCAGCAAGGCACAGCGACACCAGAAAAGCAAAGATGCAAAGAAGCTTTTTCATATGTGGTTAACAATATGGTTATAAAATTCCGTCGAAATATAGAAAAAAAAAGCCAACATTATCCCACCTGTTGAAAATTTGTTTAAATTCGCCCACGCAAATTTGAACGGAAAACTGCTATGAAAACCAGAAGCAAAACATTTCAAATCGGCGCCAGAATCCCCTGGGAGAAGGCCGGAGAGGGCGTTAAACGACAGATTATGGGCTACGACGGTCAGTTGATGATTGTCAAGGTGCATTTCGAGAAAGGGGCCATAGGCACGCTGCACGAACACTACCACAGCCAGGCCACCTATGTAGAGAGCGGAAAGTTCGAACTCACCATCGGCCGGAAAAAGAAGGTGCTGAAGGCCGGCGACGGCTACTATGTGGCGCCCGACGAGCCGCACGGCTGCCTCTGTCTGGAGGAAGGAAATCTGATTGATGTTTTCTCGCCGCACCGGGCTGATTTTATAGCCGAAAAATGAAAAATTAGCCGTAAATTTGCGGCTTTTAACCGGCTATCTGGGCAGCGGAAAAACGACCCTGCTCAATCGGATTCTCGCCAACCGCAAAGGCATCAAGTTTGCGGTGATAGTCAATGATATAGAATCGGTCAACATCGACGCTTCGCTTATCGAAAAAGGGGGCGTCGCCAGGCCCTGTCGACGTCATGGTCTCATTACGCTTTCCGTGTTCATTTTTTTAATATAAGGACACGAGAAACGAAAAGTACCTAAATTATTTTTGCAGCCTGCTCCTAAGCTGCTTCATCGCATTGTAGATGTGATTTTCGACGGTCGCTTTAGAAAGAGTCATGGCCGAAAAATTAGGAATTCTTTTTCAAATACTTGCATTGTTTGAGATTATGATTATATTTGCGAAAATTTAACTGGTCAACCAATTTGGTTAACCAAAGTACAGACTAATAGCCATTTTTTATGCCAAAACTCAGATTGACAGCGCTGTTCATCGCGCTTCTGACCTTCCTGACGGCTGCCGCACAGACGCCCAGGAAGACGGTCCGCGGTATCGTTACCGACGAGGACGGCCCGGTGCCCGGGGCGTCCGTAGTCATCAAGGGTACCACCACGGGGACCGTTACGGACATGGACGGGAAATATGCCATCGACATCCCGTCGAACAACACGGTCCTGGTCTTTTCCAGCCTCGGATACGGGAACGTGGAAATGCCCGTCGGCAACCAGCGGGAAATCAATGTCAAACTCTCCGTCGATGCCACGGTGCTTGACGACGTGGTGGTCGTGGGTTACGGAACGCAGGCGAAATCGCACCTCACCGGCTCCATCTCAAAAATCGGCGGGGACGGCTCCTTTGTGGATATGCCCGTCTCCGACGTAACCACCGCCCTCCAGGGCCAGGTTGCCGGACTCACCATCTCCAACACCACATCGGAAGTCGGCGTGACCCCCTCGATCCGCGTCCGCGGCACCGGGTCCATTTCCGCGGACAGCAGCCCGCTCATCATCATCGACGGCTACCCTGTCCCGGACGGCCTTTCCACGGTGAACGCATCGGATATCAAGTCCATTGAAATCCTGAAGGATGCCGCTTCGGCCGCCATCTACGGTTCCCGTGCCGCCAACGGCGTCATCATGGTGACCACCAAGAGCGGAAAGGCCGATGAGCCCCACTACTCGGTAAAGGTTTACCAAGGCATCAAGCGGGCCTACCAGCTGCACGACATCATCAGCGCGACGGACTATCTGCGCCTGCAGGAGTTTGAGGAATCCGTGGGAGGTCCCGCCGTAAAAGGCCAGGACCGCGCCGCCGCCTGGATTGAGCGGAATATCGGCGCCACGGACTGGCAGCGGGAGGCCCTGCGCGACTTCGCCGGCATCACCAACGCCCAATTCACCGTTTCCGGCGGACGCAAGGCCATGCGCTACTACACTTCCGCCGCCTACACCAGGGACCAGGGTATCATGCTCCAGAACTCCGTGCAGAAAATCCAGTTCCGCACGAAAATGGACGTGGACCTTTCCAGGCACTTCAGTTTCGGGTACAACATTTCCGCCAGTTACCAGAAGACCGAGCGGCCGATGAACAACTTCATCGATTTCTACCGCACGCCTTCCTTCCTGCCGGTCATGCATAACGACTGGACGACCGCCTTTACCGGAGGATATACGGGATATGCGCGCGGAAGCCACTTCAACAGCATCACCACCCCTACCGGGACCGAAGATGCCTACGGCAATCCCGGCTGGGACCGCAACGTAAGCCCGTTCAATTCCGCCAACAACAACCCCAAGAGCATCATGGCCAATACCGAGCGCTGGGGCGAGTCGTTCAGCGGACTGGGCAACGTCTATCTGGAAATCAACATCGTCAAGGGCTTGAAATTCAAGACCTCCAACGGATTCAACGTGCGCTACGCACCTTCCTACACCTATGAGAACGCAAACGCGCGCAAGGACGGCAATCCGAGTACGGCGACCTTCAACAGCCTCCTCTATGTCGATCTGCTCAGCGAGAACACCCTCACCTACAATCTCGTGAAGGGCCGCCACAAACTGGACCTGCTGGCCGGCTATACCATCGAGAATACGCGCGTGCAGCGGGTTTCTCTCGAAGGAAGCGGCTTCCCCACCGACGACATCCACACCCTGAATGCCGCGACGATTTTCACGCTGGCAGCTGAAAACAACGGCAACGGCGCCGGAACCGGCACTTTCCGCTACCCCGACAAGATCCTTGAATCCGCACTTGCCAGGGCAAGTTACAGTTATGCCGACAAATATCTGATTTCGGCTTCCATCCGTCTGGACCGCTCTTCCCTTTTCACGGAAGGCCACCGCAATGCCTGGTTCCCCTCGGTATCGGCGGGATGGAGAATTTCCCAGGAGCCGTGGATGCAGCATGTGGGCTGGATCAACACCCTGAAACTCAGGGCATCCTACGGTGTCACGGGAAACAACAACGTGGACTACTGGTCCGCCCTGGAAGTACTCGGAGGTGCGAATTACGCCTTCGGCAGCGGCAATGGAACGCTCGCCACCGGAACCGCCAACATCTCTAGCACCCTGGCCAATCCCAATATCACCTGGGAGCAGACCGATGAATTCAACGTCGGTATCGACTTCAGCGTTCTCAAAGACAGGATCAACCTGACCCTGGACGGATACTATTCCATCACCCGGGCCCTCCTGTTCCAGCAGCCGACGCAGTCGTTCACCGGATTCACCCATTACTGGAACAATATCGGCCGCGTGCGCAACGCCGGCGTCGAAATCCAGTTGAATACGCTCAACATTAAGAAACGCGAATTCAGCTGGGGCACGGACATCAACTTCTCGCTCTCCCGCAACAGACTTCTCGAAATCGGCGGGGAGAGCAACAAGATCACCCAGGGAGAACGCAATGAGAATTACATTGCGCAGGTGGGCGAACCGCTTATCCAGTATTACGGCTTCAAGACCCTGGGCGTGTGGAACAGCCTGGCGGAAATCCAGGCCAATCCCCACTTCGCCAATGATGTCCCGGGAGGGCTCAGGATATGGGATGCCAACGGCGACGGGAAACTGGACGACAACGACCGCGTCCCCCTCGGCAACCCCTACCCCATGTTCACCTATGGCATGACCAACACCTTTAAGTATAAGGGCCTGGACATTTCCTTCCTCATCCAGGGCGTGCAGGGCGTGACGGTCTTCAACGGGGACGTGTTCTACAATGAAACGCATAAATACAACGCCGCATACCTAAAGGACCGCTGGGTGAGCGAAGAACACCCCGGAAACGGGCGCGTGCCTTACGGCAAGAACGGCTACGACATCATGTTCACCGACTATCCGCTCCAGGACGGCTCCTATGTCTGCCTCCGCAACGCGACTGTCGGGTACACCTTCAACAGCAAGGTCTTCAAGGGCAAACTCGGAGGCCTGCGGCTCTACCTCACCGGGAACAACCTGGCCTACATCTGGGCTCCGGATTACAAGGGCGTGAATCCCGAATCCCGCTACACCGGCGGAGTCTATTCCTCGCCGATGATCTCCGGCTACCAGAGGGGCGGATTCCCCATCACCTCCACCTACACTTTCGGAATCGACGTGAAATTCTAAATCTGAACCGAGATGAAAAGATATATCTTCATTCTGACAGTCTTTGCCGCGATTGCCTCTTCCTGCAATCTTGACAAGGCACCCTACTCCGAGGTTGCGGCAGCCGTTTACGTAAAAGACGCTTCTTCCGTAAACAATCTCGTGACAGGTGTTTACAACGGACTGTACGACGTACTCTACAACGAATGGGCGATGACGGACCTGCGCAGCGACAACGTGCGCATGCGGGGCACCGGCTCCACGTCCTCCGACACAAAACTGATCGAGCAGTTCGACCAGAATGTGGTCCTCACGGCCAATGCCTGGGTCCAGGATTACTGGGATGCCTCCTATGTCGTAATCAACAGGGCCAACAACGTACTGGAGAATCTCGGCGTCGTGGATGACAAGGTGCTGCACGCCCGCTTCGAAGGAGAAGCCCGGTTCCTCCGCGCATGGATGTATTTCAACCTCGTGCGCCTCTGGGGTCCTGTTTTCATCGTGGAAAAGAAGACCGGGGCCGACGAAGCCCGGCACATGCAGCGCAGCCCGGCCGAAACGGTCTGGGATTTCATCGAAAAGGACCTTGAGGCCGTTGTGGACGGTGAACTCCTTCCCGCAGCCGTCCCTGCCTCCGAGACCGGACGTGCCGACCTCAAAACCGCAAAGGCGATGCTCGCCAAGGTTTATGCCACCCGCTATAAGCCCGGAGATGACAAATACGCGCTCGGACTGAAACTTCTCGGCGAAGTACTCGAAGAATGCGGAAATCCCATGAGCGGTGCGGCGCTGGTGCCCTATGCGGAGATTTTCGACACTGGAAATGAGTACAATCCGGAAATCATCTTCGCCGTCCGCTACCGCAGCGGGAAACTGGGTATCGGCTCCCCCTTCACCACGCTCTACGCCCCCATCAACAATGGAGGAAACGTGGCCGTCGGGGCTCCAAAGCACTACAATTATCCTTCCGACAACCTGATCGCCGCCTTCAATGCGGGCGGCACCGACCTTCGCAAGGATGTCTGCCTGCGGGAGACTTACTATAACAGCACCACGGGACTGTGGGTGGAAGGCGCAAACGGGCGCTACTGCAACAAATTCATCGACCCCGCCATGACCAGCGAGTTTGATGCGGAGAACGATTTTCCCGTCATCCGCCTTGCGGACGTCATGCTGCTCTGGGCCGAGATGAGCAACGAGATTTCCGGTCCCGGCGCAGACGCCCTGGCCCGGCTCAACGCCGTCAGGGAGAGGGCCGGCATTGCCCCGTACAGCACGGACCAGCTCGCCTCGAAGTACCTCTTCCGCCAGGCCGTACGGAACGAACGCCGCCTCGAACTGGCCTTTGAGAATCAGCGCTGGATGGACCTGATGCGCTGGGGCGTGGCCGTAGCGACCGTCAATGCCTACCTCGAATCGGAAGCCTTCTACGCCGGATACGACTATATCGTAAATCCGATCTCGGAATGGCAGACGCTGCTTCCCATTCCCGTTTCAGTAACGAACATCAACAAAACCGTGGCCCAGAATCCCGGATATTAGACCTATAAGTTTGAACACCATGAAAGCATATAGCTATCTGTACGGCGCGGCCGCCATGCTTGGAATCTTCTTCAGCCTGAGTTCCTGCGAGAACCTCAGCATAGACGAAGTTTCCGACGCCGCCCCGACCATCAGTTCGTTCAGCCCCCTGTCCGGCCCCGCCGGGTCCGTGATTGTCATTACAGGGGAACACCTGAATGCGGTAAACAAGGCCAAAATCGGCGAAGTCGAGGTGGAAATATCGGAAAAGGTTTCCCCTTCCCGGCTCTCCGTAAGGGTCGGAAAGGATGTTACGTCCGGAAAAATCACCCTGTATAACAGTATCGGCAGCGGCGTGTCCGAGGCCTCGTTCACCTGCACCCTCGTCGTTCCCTCACTCACCGCAAGCCTGCTTCAGGCGAGCGCGGAGATGGGCGAGGAAATCCTGGTGGCCGGGACCGGACTCGGCGCGGTCACTTCCGTCCGCTTTACCTCCGACGGATATGAAAACGGCCATGAGGCAACGATCATTTCCGCAACCGACGAAGAACTGGTCCTGAAGGTCCCTTACGTCGAAGGGACCGCGGCGCGTATCACGCTCGGCTACTTCGACGGCAGCGCCACCGTCTATACCCCGCTGGCGGGAGCGCCGTCCATCGAGGTCATCAAATATGTCCCGAAATTCGATGCGGTGACGCTCGGGCGCACCGCCGTCGGCAAGAGCGTCACCCTTACGGGAGAGAACCTCGGGAACATTGAAAAGGTCATGGTAGGCGACTGGGAAGCCGTATTCTTCAAGGAGAGCGGCAAGCTCAGTTTCACCGTGCCGGCCGGAGATTTTCAGGACGGAGACACGTCGGTACCCCTTACCGTGTGGTTCTTTGCAGGCAACGAATCCATCGTGATCGCCGAGGATTTCACCGTATTCGTTCCCTTCGTCAAGTTCTGGGAGAATGTGATTGTATGGGCCCAGGGACGTACGGAGAAGAATGAATACGTCTCCTTCTTCTCCCCCGAAAACGGAAAGGCCTACGAAAACGCGAAATGGAAGGATGTGCTGGATCCCGTTGCACTCAAATACACGAATTCCCAGTGGAATGAAGCCAACAATCCCAAGCCCGGCGTAGTGAGTGACGAGGAATACGATTCCGTACTCCCCTACTTCTTCATTTCCGCGGTCAGCGGCAATGTCCTTCAGCTCAACTCCCCGGCCAATTCCAACAGCCAGCTCAAGAATTTCTTCATCAGTTTCAGTGGCACGCCGGCCAATGATTACCGCGTGCCCGGCGGGAACACGACGCTCCCCGGCACGCCGATCCTGGCGTTCCGCTACCTCAACCCCGAGGCGTCGTCGGCCGCCGAGCGCGACCTGGTGGCGAAGGTAAAGGCCGGTGAAATCGAAAACATCAACGAAGCGCTCTTCCCTGTCAATGTGGAAGAGAATACGATTGCCGGAATCTCCGTATCTTCCTTTGCCGGAGGCCTGAAGTCCAGTGCCTGGTGCGATCACCAGACGGAAAAGATGGCCGATGAGGACGGCTACAAGCCGGATGCGGTGCTGCTGGTCGCCTACTACCGCAACAACGGTTATATAAAGAGTAATCCCGCCGCCAACATCAAACGGCTTGGCATACTCCACATTACCGGAATCGACTGGGGCGTTTATAACAACAGCAACTACGGCGGCTCCAGGATAAGCTTCAACTGCTACTGGCAGAAGTATGATTACGATTATACCAAGATTTGACATGAAACGCATATTTTCAATACAGGCCGTCGGTGCGGCATTGCTGCTTGCGGTATGCTGCACCCCCCAGGGCCGGGAAATCAAAAATACCCCTGCCGTAAACGTCACCACGGAGGTGTTGAGTCCCAATACGAACGAGAGCGGAACTGTGCGGGCATATACCGGCACCACGGTCACGATGAAGGGCGTGAACCTGGACAAGGCGGGCAAGGTGACCCTGAATGAAACGGAAGCCGAAATCGCATTACAGGAATTCAAGACCCTGAGTTTCATCGTTCCGGATCTGGGGCTTCCCCAAAAGGACGATCCCCAGCTGGTGGAACTCCGCGTATATGACGCGGACCGGGAAACGGTGGTATTCCTTTATGATTACTTCATCACCGTTCCCGTCACCGACCCGTCCGTCAGCAGCTGGGAGCCGAAGGAAGGGACCGCCGGGACGGGCATTACCGTCAGCGGACGCAACCTGGACTGCATCACCGCCGTATCCCTGGGCAGCGTGAACATTCCCGCCTCCGATTTCACCGCTCAGGCAGGCAACGCACTCAGTTTCAACATCCCCGCGATGACGGTGACGGAAGCGGACACCGAAGTGGGCGCCACCGCCCTCTGGGCCGGCGGCGAAATCCCTTTCGAGGGAACGTTCAAATACCGGATTCCCGTGTTCGAGGCCTATACCCAGACCGCAGCGCTGCACCTCGGCGATGAAATTACCTTCAACGGGCAGAACCTCGACCTCGTGCAGGCGCTCCTCTGGGGCGACGAGCAGATTCTCATCGTTTCTTCCAGCGCCGCCGCCATCGAGGCCAAGATTCCTTCCGGACTCGCCCTGCAGGACCCCGCCATTGCGACGAAGGCCCTCATCGCGGTGTACGGAACTCCCGGACAGCAGGCTTCGGTATGCGCCGGATTCACCATCGACACCACGCCCATCGGCCCGGCGGCTCCGATATTCGTTTCCGCGACACCCGCCGACGAGGGTTATGACGGATTCTATCTCGGCCGCGAAGTCGTCGTGCGCGGAGAAAACTTCGCAAGCATCGAGAAATTTGAACTGGACGGCAAGGAAGTGGAACTCAGTTCCCCCGCCGACGATGTGAAAGCCGCCTTCGTGATTCCCGCAGGCATGGACGGTTCCGCCGCGCGGGAAATAACGCTCACCGCCATCTGGAACGGAGGCAACAAAGCCGACTTCGGCACCCTCAAGGTACATCCCTTCTATTATACGAAGGGGCTGCGCATCGGCATCGGCTCCAATTCCAAGAGCACCTATCCCGACTATAACCGCCAGAACGCCTTCATCCTGCTCAATGAAGGACGGGTCATCTCGGTTGACGAATGGTTCGACACCCCCGTCGATGCGCCCGCCGCAAGCGGCAGCAACACCGTGACCTCGTCCAACAAAATCAACGGCAGCAAGGACGACTACTATGCCGCCCGGCCCTACCTGTTTGCAACGGCTTCCAGCGCGCACAAACTGGCTTTCCAGAACCCGGCGAACTCCGCCTCCCAGCTGAAGACCCATGTCCTCTCCAGCAACACCGCCCTGCCTTCCACCTTCGGCACGCCCATCCTGTACATGAAGATTATGGGAGAAGGCGAGCTGAAGACCGCCGTGGCCTCCGGCAGCCTTGAAGACATCCTGGAAGGTTTCCAGAACGCCTCGACCAGCGCGCCCGCCTTCGGCACGGCCGAGGGCTCGACCTGGGTGAAAGGCAGCGTCATCGCCGTCCAGTATGTAAAATACGAAGTGGGAGCCACGGGTGGAAAGACCACCTCGGCGGACGATGTCATGCGCTCCGGTTACCTGTATATACGCGACATCACCTGCGCGGACCCCGCCACGGGGCTTGCGCTCGCCAGCCGCGAGGGCTATATTGAAATCGACCTCTACTGGTCCCAGGCTTCAGGGGAATGATGCATCAGCAGTCCATCAAATACGCCGCCGTCCTGGCAGGTCTCCTTCTGGGGGCCTGCCAGGATGCCGGTTCCGCAACCCCCGGTCCCCTGCCCGCCGGCGAGAGCGTCATCTCCGTCAGCGACGCCGCCTCTTTCAAGAAGGCGGTGAGCGGGGCGGTCCCGGGAACGGTCATCGTCTGGGAAGACGGCACCTATGATGCCGTAGCGCTCAAAATGACCTGCAACGGGAAGGAAGGCGCCCCGGTTACGCTGAAGGCCCGCACCCCCGGGAAAGTCATCTTTACGGGCGTATCGTCCATCCAGTTGCAGGGCAGCTGGCTCGTCGCGGAGGGCTTTTGCTTCAAGGGGCTCGACACCTCGGTCAAAGGCTCCGTCCTGACCTTCGCCAAAGGAAGCAGCCACTGCAGGATTTCGGACTGCAAAATCGACGGGAGCGGCAGCAAAGCCTCCACCGTCGATACGAAGTGGGTTTCCCTGTACGGGCAGCACAATGAAATTTCCTCCTGCACCTTCATCGACAAGCGGAACATGGGCTGCCTCATGGTGGTATGGATGGAGGACGGCATTGTCCCCCGCCATATCATCAGGAACAACTATTTCACGCGCCCCTATACCCATTACGACGACGCCGGGAAAGCACGCAACGGCCAGGAGGCCCTGCGCATCGGGACCAGTGATTTTTCCATGTCCGACGCCTGCTGCACCGTGAGCGGCAACCATTTCCAGCGCTGCAACGGTGAACTGGCTGAAATCATCTCCAACAAGAGTTGCGGAAACCTCTATGAGGGGAACCTTTTCGAAGAAGGGGAAGGCACCCTGACACTGCGTCACGGGAACAACTGCATCGTTCGCGGGAATTATTTCCTTTCCGGCGGAAAGACGGAAGTCGGCGGAGTGCGGATTATCGGCGAAGGCCACCTCGTGGAGAAAAACACGTTCCTGAACCTCACGGGGACGAACTATAAAAGCGCCCTGTGCGTCGTGAAAGGCGAAAGCGAAGCGGCGCTCAACGGATACTGGACGGTAAAGGATGCGACGGTCCGGGACAACGTCTTTGTGGACTGCCGCTACGGGCTTTTCGTCAATTACGGCACCCGCTCCACCCAGGACAGCGCACCGCAGAATCTGAAAGTCAGCGGCAATATTTTTGTATCGTCCAAATCGTATATGATCCCCGTCCAGGTGCTGGAAGGCACCCCCGCCTCCGCCATCTTTTGGGAGAATAACACCATCTGGGGAGGCAGCGTCAAGGGCGTCAGCCTTGACAAGACAACGGTGAAGCCGGAGGTGAAGGATGATACGGAATCCATGGCCGCCGTAAGGGAAAAAGCCGGAACAAAATGGTAAGAAAGCATATTATCATACGCACAGGCGTCCTCTGGGCCCTGTTGCTGGCGGCGGCCGGATGTTCGGACCGGAAATGTCCCGTTTCCGCCGAACGGGCGGGCAAGGTCCTGGAGAGCGCGTCGCCGGGAGATACGATTATCCTCAAAGACGGCGACTACGCGGACCTGGATCTGAGATGGAGAGGGCGCGGGACGGCCGACAATCCCGTCGTCGTGATGCCCCGCACACCCGGAGGAGCGCAGTTCAGCGGGGAAAGTTCCCTGCACATCAGCGGAACGGGGCTCGAAGTGAGCGGACTGCTCTTCAAGGGCTGCACCGCATCTTCGGGCGCCATCGTCGAATTCCGCGACGGGGATTCCCTGGCCCGGCACTGCCGCATGCACGACTGCGTGCTGGACGACTGCAACCCGGCCTCGCGCCAGACCGCCTACAGTTACGTACATCTCTACGGAAGGTTCAACAGCGTGGACCATTGTTCCCTGCTCGGGAAACTCAATCTCGGCGTAACCCTCATCGTCATGCTCAATTATGACGGATGCGACGAGAACTTCCACAACATAGACCACAATATCTTCGGCCCCCGTCCGGTTTACGGTTCCAACGGCGCCGAGACGATCCGTGTCGGCACATCGCACCAGTGCATGCAGAATTCCCGCAGCCGTATCTGCGACAATCTGTTCCTGCGCTGCAACGGCGAGGTGGAGGTAGTTTCAATCAAATCTTCCGAAAACCTGATCGCCCGCAACGACTTCTACGAGTGCGAGGGCGTGCTGGCGCTGCGCCACGGAGACCGGAACGTCGCGCAGGGCAACCGTTTCTTCGGACACGGGAAGCGCAATACCGGCGGCATCCGTATCGTGGGCGAAGACCAGAAGGTGCTGGGCAACCTCTTCCAGGGGCTCGCCGGAGACCGTTTCTTCTCTGCGCTCGCGCTTATGTACGGCGTGCCGAACTCCCTCCCCAACCGCTATATGCAGGTAAAGAACACCCTTATCGAAGGTAATACCTTCGCCGCCTGCAAAAGCATAGAATTCAATACGGGCGAAGACTTTGAACGCACGCTTCCGCCTGCAGGCACCCTGTGGAAGGACAATACCGTGTGCCCGCAGGCCTGCGCGGAGGAACCCTCCCTGGAAGAACTCGCCGCCGGCAGGGGCGCCAAGTGGTATGACTGGGCACCCTCCCCCGACCGGACTTCGGGCAAAATCCTGAACGCATCACCGTCAGGGGCCCTTGCCACCCTCGTGGAAGAAGCCCCCGCGGGCTCGACCCTCCTGCTGGAAGACGGCCTCTATGTCCTTGAGAGGGCGCTCGTCATCGACAAGCCCCTGGAAATCCGCGCGGCCGACGGCGCCTCGCCCAGATTCGTGTATAAAGGGCGCTCGAAAGACAATTTCATTACCATCGCGGACGGCGGAGAACCGGTCCTCCGCGGACTTTCGTTCAGCGGAGAGGCCTTCCCCGGATACAGCCTGGCATCGGCCATCGTGACCACCGCGCCCAAGATGATCCGCCCCTACAGCCTCACGATCGAGGATTGCAGTTTCAGCAACTGCGGAGAAAGCGGATTCGTGCCCGTAAAGGGCGGGAAAGGGACCTTTGCCACCTCCGTAACCCTGCGGAACTGCCATTTCAGCGCCCTCAGCGGAGATGCGGTCAACTTTGCCGCTGAAACGGAGGACAAAGGCAGATACAATGCGGACGATATGCTGATTGAAGGCTGTCACTTCGAACGGATCCTCGGCATTCCGGTGAATATCCGGCGCGGCGGAAGCGATGAGAGCACCGCCGGTCCGTATGTCACGGTCCGGGATTGCAGTTTCGACGACTGCTGCAACAAGGTGCGCGGGTCCGTGCTCCAGATTATCGGTGCACAGGTGCTGGAAATCAGTTCCTGCCGTTTTAACGCCAGCGGCAGGGGCGGCTACAGCATACGGCTTGACGAAGCCCCCTGGGAAAAGATTACATTGAAGGGGAACCGGTTCTTCCAATCCGGCCCCATCCTTAAAAATGGAAGATAATGAAAATCAAGCACTTTATCCTTACTCTCCTGTTCGGCACGCTGAGTCTCGGCACCCTTGCGGCATCCGTGGAGCATCCCTCGCTGACCCTTACCCGGGACGGCGTAAAAGCCATCCGCAAGCGCGCAGACAAGGCGCCGCTCTTCGACGCTTCGCTCGAGCGCGTCATGGCGGAGGCGCAGACCGCCCTTGGGCGTCCGCTCGAAATGCCCGTCCCGAAAGACGGGGGCGGCGGCTACACGCACGAGGCGCACAAGCGCAATTATTATGACATGTATTATTGCGGGCTTGCCTATCAGGTAAGCGGAGACAAGAAATACGCCCGCAAGGTGGAAGAGATGCTGCTTGCCTACGCGCAGCTCTACCCCACCCTGGACTGGCATCCCCTGACCAACTCCCCCGTCCGCGGCCGCCTGTTCTGGCAGACGCTCAACGAGAGCGTATGGCTGGTGCATCTCTCCATGGCTTACGACTGCGTCTATGACGCCATCAAGCCGGCCGGGCGCAAGGTCATTGAGAACGGGGTATTCCGCCCCGCCTGTTCCTTCATCATGGAAGGCACGCCGGAAAACCGCGCCAATGAGGACACCTTCAACAAAATGCACAATCACGGCACCTGGGCCCAGGCCGCGGTGGGCATGGCGGCCATCGTGATGGGCGACGACGCCCTTTTGGACAAGGCCCTGTACGGCAGCCGCCCCGGCGGCGGATTCCTCCGCCAGATGGACAGTCTCTTCTCGCCGGAAGGCTATTTCACCGAAGGCGCCTACTATCTGCGCTATGCCATCTGGCCCTTCATGCTCTTTGCCGAGAGCCTGCAGCACAACCGTCCGGAACTGAAAGTGTTCGAATACCGCGACGGCATCCTTTTCAAGGCGATGGATGTGCTGGTACAACTCGCCTATCACGGAGAATTCTTCCATTTCAACGACGCCCTACAGAAAGGATACTGGGCGCAGGAACTGATTTGCGCCACGGATGTGGTCTATGCCAACTGCCCCTCCAAGGATTATCTGCTCAGCATCGTACGGGACTATCAGAAACAGGTCAACGTCTCCGATGCGGGCTTCCGTACCGCGTTGGACCTTGCCGCCGGACAGGCAAAAGATCCCGTTTTCCGCAGTGGACTATATACCGACGGGCCTGAGGGCCATGACGGCGCCTTTGCCGTCCTGCGCTGCGGAGATGACGATGCCCTTACTTTCAAGGCCACTTCGCACGGCCTGAGCCACGGGCATTATGACAAACTCACCTTTGCCTGGTACGACAGCGGCAACGAGGTCATCAGCGATTATGGCGCATCCCGTTTCCTAAACATCGAAGCCAAAAACAAGGGCCACTATACCCGGGAGAACAAGAGTTACGCGATGACCACCGTCGCGCACAATACGCTGGTGGTGGACGAGACCTCCCATTTCCAGGGGAAAATCAGCATCTCCGAGCGCTACTCCCCCGTCCTGCTCGCCTATTCGGACGACGACAGGGCGTTCCAGTATGTGGCCGCCCTCGACACCGCGGCCACGCCGGGCGTGCGCATGCAGCGCTGGATGGGCCTCGCCCGGATTCCCTTCCTCAGCGGTCCGCTGATCATCGACCTGCTGAAGGCCGAAAGCGCAGGCAGCCACAGTTATGACTACCCCATCCACTACAACGGGCACATGGTCAGCCTTTCCGTTCCCTATCAGCGGGCGATGGAGACGATGCGGACGATGGGCAGCGCCCCCGGATACAAACACCTGTGGGTGGAAGCCGAAGCGAAGGGCGGCAAGGACTGCACTTCCTACACCTGGATCTGCGGCACGAAACTCTACAGCATCACCACCGCCACGACGATGGACTCGCAGATTTACCTGCTGCGCTCCGGCGCGAACGACCCGGACTTCAACCTGCGCAGCGAGCCCTCCTTCCTGTTGCGGGAAACGGGGCGCGGGAACCACCTCTTCGCCTCCTGCATCGAAACGCACGGGCACTATGACCTGCAGGTGGAACTGGCCTCCGACATGGAGCGTTCCTGCACGGGAGTCACCGTCCTGAGCGACGACGCTTCCGGCATGAAGGTCCGCTATGACTTCAAGGGAGGAAACAGCGTAACCGCCACGGTCGATTACGCGACAAATACGATGAAAATCAATTATTAACTTTTTATTATGAAGACGAGAAGCGAAACTTTTCAGATCGGCGCCAACCTCCCCTGGGAGAAGGCCGGCGAGGGCGTAAAACGCCAGATTATGGGTTATGACGGCCAGTTGATGGTGGTCAAGGTGCACTTTGACAAGGGTGCCATAGGCCAGATGCACGAGCATTATCACAGCCAGGCCACCTATGTGGAGAGCGGCAAGTTCGAACTCACCATCGGACGCAAGAAGAAAGTGCTGAAGGCGGGCGACGGGTATTATGTGGCCCCCGACGAACTGCACGGATGCGTCTGCCTCGAGGAAGGCGTGCTCATCGATATCTTCTCGCCCCACCGGGCGGACTTCCTAAAGAAGTAAGGGTATGAAAATCAAAGGAATGAGATGGTGGGTCCTGGGCCTTATCGTGCTCGTCACCATCATTAACTACCTGGACCGCAACACCCTCGGCATCATGTGGGCCAAAATCGTGGAAGATTTGGGGCTCATCAACACCGAAGGGCTGAGCGAAACCGAGTTCAACGACCTCAGCAAGAAACTTTTCCGCGACATCAATATGGTGTTCATGGTTGCGTACGGCCTGTCGCAGCTTTTCTCCGGAAAACTGTACGACAAGATCGGTACGCGCAAGGGATTCACGATCTCGGCGATTGTGTGGGGTATCTCCGACCTGCTCACTTCCTTCGCCGGAGGCGTGAAGTCGATCGCCGGATTCCGCGCCGGCCTGGGACTCGGCGTCGCTGGCCCGTGGCCCGGAGCCGTCAAGAGCAATGCCGAGTGGTTCCCGCAGAAAGAGAGGGCCATGGCCCAGGGATTCTTCAATGCAGGAGCCTCCCTCGGTGCCATCCTTGCGCCCATCCTCATCGCGCTTATCTATGCCGCCGTGGGCTGGAAGTGGACCTTTGTCGCCATCGGCGTGCTTGCTCCCCTCTGGGTGGTTCCGTGGCTGCTGGTCAATAAGAAAGGCCCCAAGGAGCATCCCTGGATTACGGAAGAGGAGAAGGAGTATATCGTCAACGGCCAGCCCGAATGCAAGGTAAGCAACGACAAGGGCCTGAGCTGGGGACAGCTGCTGTCCCGCCGCAAAAGCTACGCCGTGATTCTCGGCCGTTTCTTCCTGGATCCCATCTGGTGGATGTTCGTCACCTGGCTGCCCATCTATCTGGGACAGAAATACGGGATGGATATCAAACAACTGGCAACCCACATGTGGATTCCCTATGTAGGAGCCGCGCTGGGGTCGCTTGCCGGAGGCTGGGTCTCAAGCCACTTTATCCACAAGGGGCGCAGCGTGGGATTCGCCCGCAAGGCTGCCATCCTGATCGGTGCGGTGATCCTGCTGCCGTCGCTGATTTATGTGGCCTTCGTGCAGGAGCCCATGGTGGCGGTGAGCGTGATGGCGGTCATCCTTTTCGGCTACCAGTTCACCATCAACAATATCCAGACGCTCCCCGGTGACATGTACACGGGAAAGAGCATCGGCTCGCTGGCCGGGCTCGGCGGTGCGGCCGCCGTCCTCGGCACCATCCTTACGATGGTCTTTATCCCGATGCTGACGGCGGGAGACAACTGGACGCCCTTCTTCATCATGGGGGCCTCCCTCGTGCCGCTGAGCCTGATCTGCGTGTTCTGCTTCGGCGGAAAAATCCAGCATGATGCAGACCGGCAGTAAATCGCCGGGCACCGAGGCTTCAGCCATTTGCGTACCTAGCAGAAATCAAGATACAACCAAACCAATTAAAGATAAAAAAATGAAAAGACTTGAAGGAAAAGTAGCCATCGTGACCGGTGGCGCCCGCGATCTGGGGCGGGCAATCTCTGTGAAACTTGCATTGGAAGGGGCAAAGGTATGCCTCAATTACTTCGACAATGAAGCCGATGCCAAGGAAACCCTCGAAATGATCAAGAAGGACGGCGGGCAGGCCATCGCCGTACAGGGCGACATGACCAAGGCCGCCGACGTGAAGAATCTCTTCGCCAAGGCCGCCGAAGCATTCGGCCCTACCCTGCATGTGCTGGTGAACGTGGTGGGCGGCATCGTCGGACGCAAACTCATCACCGAGCAGGACGAGAAATGGTATGATTTCCTGATGGACGTGAATATGCGCAGCGTATTCCTCTGCACCCGCGAGGCCGTTCCCATGATGACCGAAGGCGGTTCCATCGTCAACTTCTCGTCGCAGGCTGCACGCGACGGCGGCGGTCCGGGCGCATCCATGTACGCTACCGCGAAGGCGGCCGTCATGTGCCACACCCGCTCCATGGCCAAGGAACTCGGCCCCCAGGGCATCCGCGTGAATGCGCTCGCCCCCGGTATGATCAATACCTCGTTCCACGACCGCTTTACCAAACCCGAAGCCCGTCAGAACCTGCACAATACCGCTCCCCTGCGGCGCGAAGGCGAAGCCCGCGAAGTCGCCGACCTGGTCTGCTTCCTCGCCTGCGAAGAATCCTCATACATTACCGGCACCGCCATCGACATCAACGGAGGAGTCCTCTTCTCGTAATCCCATCCGGACATGAAAAGAAAAGAATACCAGAGTCCTGATGCCAATCCTCTGATTATCGGGAATAAGGCTATCAGCTGTACGAGCGGCAACTATACGAACAGCGCCGTGGAAGACGTGACCATCGAAGATGAATATGAATGGTAAAATGAATGCAGCTATGAAAAAGATTTATTTATTCTCAGCCCTGGTGCTGGCGGCATTCGTTTCCTGCCAGACCGTTGAAAAGGAGAATCCCTACGGCCCCGAGACGGCCAAAGTCCCCATGACGTTCAACGCGACCATCAGTCTGGACGAAGAACTGGAAAACGCGGACGCTTCAAAACTGGAGGTGGGGACGGTCGATACCGAAAACAAAAAACTCACTTTTGCATGGAAGAAGGGCGACAGGATTGCCGTCTATGACAACCTGTCCTCCACGCCCAATGTATTTACGGCGGACGAAGACGGAGCCCGGACCTCCTTCTCCGGTACGGTGAGCGAGGGTGCCACCCGCTTTATCGCCATTTATCCCTATTCCGCGGCGATCAGTGCCAATGTCGAGACAGGTGCATGCGAGATAGATTTTCCCCGGGAGCAGACGGCAGTCGCAGGAAGTTTCGACCCGGAGGCGCTCGTGTCGGTCGGCTCCGCAGAGATTACCGGAGAGACGCCGAATCCTTCCATCCGCTTCCGCCTGATCGGCGCGCTGCTGAGTTTCAGCGTGGATTATGACAATGTGGTCTATGCGGAATTTTCCGGAAGCCGTCCGATGACTGGACGGACGACTTTTAATAATCCCGTAGGTGCTTCCGGTCCCAGCAGTGTTAGTACCGGGACCCCGAATTACAAGGATGTGAGTCTCAAGGCTGAAAAGGGCTCCGCTTTTGTGAAAGGGGAAACTTATTATGTGAGCGTGCGCCATACGGGGAGCAATTCCCAGGAAGGCTTTACGGCAAAACTTATCACCGAGGATGCCCAGGTGGCAAGCCGCACGGGAAGCCGTGACCTTCAAATCGCCCGGAAGACCCTCTATCCCCTGGGACGTTTCAGCGATGCAAACGTCACCTTCGCTTATGACCGGTACGCCGTGTACAATGCCGGATTCGATGTCCTCATTGCCGGCATGACCTACAACAAGGCGACGGACGGAGATGCGACGCTGCTTAAAACGGGCACGAATTTCAAGACCGGAATCACGGGGGTCATCTTCCTGGAAGCCTCCGCGAGCATCACGAACAGCTCGGAAGTCACCGTTACGGATAGAGTGGTTCTTGCCAGCAACGACCCCGCACATCCAGCCACATATACCGGGACAAGCGGCAAATCCTTCCTGCTGAAATCAGGGTCGCTGATCTTCGACAACCTCATTGTGGATATGGCGGCTATGACAAGCGGACAATTCATCACCAAGAAAGACAACGACTCTGACGCGGATGAACTGAGCTTCTATAGCTGCGATGTACGGAACATTACAAGGTCCGTCTATACCCCCAACAGCTCCTACCTCGCCAAGGGGGTAAAGAATATCTTGTTCACGGGAAACCGTTTCGAGTTCGATGCGGCATCGGTAAAACTTATTGCCATCAGTTCCGGGGCAACAAGCCTTGCAAGCTATGAGTTTTTCGCTTTTACGGACAACGTGTTCTACACCTCCAGCGCAACAGCCCTGAACAGCCAGATATTCGACACCAGTGCCTCCATCACCGATGATTCAGGCACCCAGGCGCTCTTCCTGAGCAACAACCTGTTCTATAATATCGCGGCATCCAACGGCTACTTCCGCTCGTGGAACATTTCTTCCGCCGAAGTAACGGGCAATATCGCATGGGTTGCAGACGGCACCAACATTGGCAGCAATGCCAAGTTCCTGAAATTCGGACAGCCTACCGACGACAACAAAGCCAACTATGAGGGTACGGCCTCCGACAATTACTGCTACGGAACACTTGCCGGAGGCAAGAGTTGGACCATATCGGACGCCAAGGACAAGAGCGGCCTGAGCAATGTCACCACGCTCGATATGAATCCGATTGCGAGTTTCGACACCGCTACCGGAGCATTCACCCTTGTGGATGAGTACAAGGAATTCGGCCCGCAAATCCAACCGCTATGAAGGATTTCGGTCCCCTCGGTTGACCCCACGGCTGAAGGTACCCTCGTCGCCAATGGTGACGACGGGGGCACCTACAGCCTCATCCGGGCGAAGGGCTATAATTACGAGACTCCGGACGCGGACCACAGTCCCGCAGTCAAGCATATCCGCCAGGAATATGACGGCAGTCTGGGACGCTACGTCTTCGCCTTCGACATCCACATCGATACGGATACCAACAAGGGCGAGGATATTGACCGGCAGCGCAATGAACTGAAAACCGACAACTCCTCCCCGGCCTCAATGGTCGCCGCGCAGGGGCAGACGCTGGAAAACAGCTGGCTCTTCCGGCTGCCGGAAGGGATGAAGACCACCACGGCCTTCACGCACGTACACCAGATAAAGGGCGTGGACAACAGCGCGGGCACGGCGGATATAAGCCAGCCGCTCATCACCTTTACCTGCCGGACGGCAGGAAGCGGCCAGGAGTTCCAGGTGATCCACGTATCCCCGTCGTCGGAAGGGAGCACGCTCAAATACCTTGCGAAAGTGAACCTTTCCGATTTTCTTGGAGAATGGGTAAGCGTGACGGAGCGTATGGTCTGTTCCGCATCCGGGTCCTACAGCGTAAGCATCCGGAGAATCCGGGATGCGAAAACGCTGGTGAACATCCAGGACGCCCCCGCCTGCATGTGGAGAAGCGGCGCGCAGGGAATGCGGCCCAAGTGGGGAATCTACCGCTGGTTCGGGGAAGGTCGCTCTGCGGCCTCCCAACTCCGGGACGAAACGTTATGGTTCGCCGATTTTTCAGTTTCGGCACATTAAAAATCCTGCGGCAACGGTCGCTTGTTGCTGCGCAACCCTATCCGGGTAAATGCGCCCTAACGCCGCAGGATTTTTAGAAATTTTACTATCTTTGTAGTAGATATGAACAGAGCGGTACTGCATAAACAAGACGACCATATTGCTGCCATTCTGGACGGAATGATCACTCTCCTGGATGCCGGAAGGCTGATTCCGGGAGAGCGCATCCCGTCCGAACGGAGACTCGCCGAGATGCTCGGCGTCAGCCGTTCCAACGTGCGCCTTGCCCTGCAGCGGATGGAGTTTTACGGCATCCTGCACACCTACCCGCAAAGCGGATCGGTGCTCGCCGACTACTCCCCTTCCGTATTGCGCAACCAGATCCGGGAAATGCGGGAAGCGGGCAGCTTCGATTTCAGGTCCCTGGTCAGCGTCCGCGTCCTGCTTGAAAAGGAGGCCATCCGGCGCTGCGCCACGCTGCGTACAGAAGAGGACCTGCTGCGCCTTGAGCGCGCCCTTGCGGATTTCCAGGCCAATATGGAAACGCCGCTGCGCGATGAAAAGGACCTCGCCTTCCATCTCACGATAGCCAAGGCCTCACACAATCCGGTCATCGCCTCCCTGCTGCTGACCATTACGCCCGAAGTGCTGAAATATTACCGCCATTACAGCGCCTGCGCGATGCCCGCGCAGCAGATTTACCTCGAGCATAAAAAAATGCTCGACTGCATCCGCGCACAGGACGCGGATGCAGCCGGGCAGTGCATCGAGCAGCATTTTCAAGCCATTACCCGCCTGGCCGAAAAAATGTTGGCGGACGTTCCCAGAATCGGGATTTAGAGATTTTCCACGATATAATCGACCGTCTTGAAGAAGATTTCCTCCATCTTGTCGGAAGTCTTGGAGGAAAGGTTGTGATCGTAATTGGGATAGCAGAGCAGTTCCGCGATGCCTTTGCGGCGCTTCAGCGCATCGGCGAAATCGCGGCTCTGGCTGCATTCTACGGTAATATCGGCGGTTCCACAGACCAAAAGGGCCTTCAGGGACGTACGCTTGGGCAGCATCAGCAGCGGAGAGACGGCGCGCAGGACGTCGGGATCGCGGTCACAGAAATAGGCGATGCGCACCGGGTCCTTCGTTTTCTGGACGATGGCCGCCGCTGTCAGGTCATAAATGCCGCTGTAGCCCACGAACAGTTTCGTATCGGGGAACCTGATGGCCGCGCAGGCGCCCAGGTGGCCGCCGGCCGATGTCCCGAGCATCCCCATGCGCTTCACGTCAACGCCCAGCTCAGCGGCATGGGCGGACACATACGCCATCGCGTCCAGCACATCCTGCAGGGAAACGTTGACATTCACGTCTTCGGGGCCGGCCAGGGAATATTCGATGCGCACACCGGTAATGCCGTGCTGCTGCGCGAGATACTTCGACAGAGAGCGGCTGGCGTCAAAGTTTCCGCGGGCCCAGCCGCCGCCGTGGCAGAAAAACATCACCGGAGCGGGACCGGCGGGGTCGAGCGCCTTGTCAACGGCGATTTTCAGTTCGCGGCCGTTTTCCGTCTTATAAACGATTTCCTCGGTTTCGACCTTATTGTATAATTTGCCCGTAAGCCTGTCGTTCTGATGCGTATAGGGTGTGAGGAGGTCCGGGATGGCGTCCAGGTCCAGACCCTCGATCATCCGGTAATTCTTTTCCTTGAGCAGGGAATAAGTGCCGTCCTCATTCTGCATGAGTTTCATGGCGTAGCGGTTGGTTACCTGCTGGGCGCCGAGCGGCAACGCAGCTGCAAGCGTCAACAAGGCGAGTAAAAAAATCCTTTTCATGGTGGGATAATATGTGAAAATCAGTATATTTGCGATTGGTGGACCAATTTCATCCATGCAAATATATAAAATATTTACCGATATGTTCCCCATACTGACGCTTCTTTTCGGCGGACTGATTTCCTGCACGCCGGCCGGACAAGGTACCGTTCCCGTCACACCCCCTTCCCCGTCCGTCCCCGCCGGGATGCTCGCCGCCGACGGCAATGACGAAGGCACCTACGCGCTGATTACCGCCAGCGGCTATAATTATGAGACTCCGGACAAATCCGGAGCGCACGCGCAGGCTCCGTTCCGCCATATCCGCCAGCGCTTTGACGTGGCGCTGGGAAAATTTGTATTCGATTTCTACATGCACATCGACAATGACGACGACCGCGGCAAGGCCAACGTACGGGACCGTCAGCGCAATGAAATCAAGACCGACGCCCACTCCCCCTCCGACATGGTGGCGCAGAAGGGAGAAACGATGCATTTCAGCTGGAAATTCCGTCTGCCGGAAGGGATGCAGACCACGAATAAATTCGCGCACGTCCACCAGCTCAAGGGGCTCGACAACAAAGAAGGCACGGCGGACATCTCCCTGCCGTCGGTCACCTTTACCTGCGTGAGCCTTTCCAACGGCAAGCAGCAGTTCCAGGTCCGCTTCGTCCCGCCCACCGAACAGGGCTCCGGAAACGTGTACCTCGCCAAAACCGACCTGGGCGCCTTCCTCGGGCAATGGGTCAGCGTCGAGGAGACCGTCACCTTCGACGACAACGGCAGTTACAAGCTGCTCATCACCCGCATCAGCGACGGGAAAACGCTGGTCAGCATCGACGAGAAGGGCCTGTCCCTCTGGCGCACCGGCACCACCGGCATGCGGCCCAAGTGGGGGCTTTACCGCAATTTCGGGACGGACCGCAGCCTCTCCTACCTGCTGCGCGACGAAGTGTTAAGTTTTGCCGATTTTTTTTTAACCGGCTATCTGGGCAGCGGAAAAACGACCCTGCTCAATCGGATTCTCGCCAACCGCAAAGGCATCAAGTTTGCGGTGATAGTCAATGATATAGGCTCGGTCAACATCGACGCTTCGCTCATCGAAAAAGGGGGCGTCGCGAGCCAGATCGACAGCTCGCTGGTAGCCCTCCAGAACGGCTGCATCTGCTGCACGCTCAAATCGGATTTAATTGCCCAGATCGCCGAGCTGACGACGATGCGGAAATTCGACTATATCGTCATCGAAGCGAGCGGCATTTGCGAGCCCGCCCCGATTGCGCAGACAATCAGCACGCTCCCCTCTTTCGCCGATCAGTATGTTATGGGCGACATGCCTTACCTGGACTGCATCGTGACAGTGGTGGACGCGCTGCGTATGCGCGACGAATTCGGCGCAGGAGAAGCCCTGAACCGGCCGGACCTGGATGAAGACGACCTGGAAAGGCTCCTCATCGAGCAGGTGGAGTTCTGCAACATCGTGCTGCTCAACAAGGCGGCGGAGGTGTCGCCGGAAGAACTGGGCCGGCTGCGCGCGATTGTGCACGGCATCAATCCCGGTGCGAAAATCCTGGAATGCAATTACGGGGATATCGACCTCGACGAAATTATCTATACGGGAATGTTCGATTTCGACGCCGTCGCGACATCCGCCGCGTGGATTGCGGCCATCGAAGGCGAAGAAGAGGAGGAAGAACCGGAGGGCGAAGCGCTCGAATACGGCATTCAGACCTATGTCTATACGCGCCGGGAACCCTTTGATTTCGGCCTTTTCGACGATGCGGTCTTCCGCAAGTGGCCGGCCGGCATCATCCGCGCAAAGGGTCTCTGCTGGTTCGCCGACGAACCCGGCAAGTGCTGGCTTTTCGAGCAGGCGGGCCGCCAGAAGCACGTCCGCGAAGCGGGGCTCTGGTATGCGATGATGCCCGCCGACGAACTGTCGGACCAGCTGGAGCGCGACGCCCAGCTCCGCCGGGACTGGGATCCCGTTTATGGGGACCGGATGCAGAAAATCGTCTTTATCGGACAGCATCTGGATACGGCGGCAATCGACGCGGTCCTGGACCGCTGCCTGACGGAATTCAGGCGCTGAAGACATAGGAAAACCAAATGTACAATCCTTTATCCCATAAGGCAGAAGAATTCATCTGCCACGAAGAAGTGCTGGAGACGCTCGAGGAAGCGCACCTGCAGAGCGGGAATGCTTCCCGCATCAAGGAAATTCTGGAAAAAGCCGCCCGCTGCAAAGGCCTCAGCCACCGCGAAGCGGCCGTGCTGATGGAATGCAGCGACCCTGCGGTGGAGCAGAAGGTGTTCGCGCTCGCCGAAGAAATCAAACACCGCTTCTACGGCAACCGCATCGTGCTTTTTGCGCCGTTGTATCTGTCCAATTATTGCATCAACGGCTGCGTCTATTGCCCCTACCACGCCAAGAACCGGACCATTCCCCGGCGGAAACTTTCCCAGGAGGAAATTGCCGGCGAGGTGCAGGCGCTGATTCGCATGGGGCACAAGCGTCTGGCCGTGGAAGCCGGCGAGGATCCGGTCCGCAACCCGCTCGAATACATCCTGGATTCCATCCGGACCATCTATTCCGTGCGGGAAGGCGGCAATTCCATCCGGCGGGTCAACGTCAATATCGCCGCGACGGATGTCGAGTCCTATCGGAAACTCAAGGCGGCCGGCATCGGCACCTATATCCTCTTCCAGGAGACCTACAACAAGGAACAGTACGAACGGCTTCATCCGACCGGACCCAAGAGCAATTATGCCTGGCATACGGAAGCGATGGACCGCGCACAGGAAGGCGGCTGCGACGATGTCGGGGTGGGCGTACTCTTCGGCCTGTCCGGCTACAAATACGAACTGACCGCCCTGCTGATGCACGCAGAGCATCTGGAAGCCCGCTTCGGCGTAGGGCCGCACACCATCAGCGTCCCGCGCATCTGCCCCGCCGACGACATCTCCGTCGAAGATTTCAAGGATGCCCTGCCGGATGAAATTTTCCGCAAACTGGTGGCTGTGCTCCGCGTGGCCGTCCCCTACACCGGAATGATCATTTCCACGCGCGAATCCGCCCGGATGCGGGAACAACTGCTGCACTGCGGCATTTCCCAGATCAGCGGCGGTTCACGTACCAGCGTAGGTGGCTACACCACAGCTGAACGGCACGACGAGACCGCCCAGTTCGACGTTTCCGACACCCGTTCCCTGGACGAAGTGGTCCGCTGGCTGCTGGAAAACGACCATATTCCCAGTTTCTGCACGGCCTGTTACCGGGAAGGACGGACGGGCGACCGGTTCATGAGCCTCTGCAAGAGCGGAAAAATCAGCCTCTGCTGCACACCGAACGCCCTGATGACCCTGAAGGAATACCTGATGGACTATGCATCGGAGCAGACACGGGAAGCCGGTGAACGCCTGATTGCCCGGTCCCTGGGCGACATTCCCGAGGGCCGTGTGCGTGAAGTGACCCTGGAGCGGCTCTCCCGCATCGCCGCCGGTGAACGGGACTTCCGCTTTTAGCGATGGAACGAATCCAAATCAGCGTTTTCGGGGCGACGAACAGCGGAAAATCCACGCTGGTCAACACCTTGTGCGGACAGCAGGTCGCCCTGGTCAGCGACAAGCCGGGCACGACCACGGACCCGGTACGCAAGTTCATTGAACTGCCGGATATCGGCGCCTGCGTACTGGTGGACACTGCCGGATACGGGGATGAAGGTGCCCTGGGCGCCGAGCGGGAACGACTGACGCGCGGCGTCGTGGAAAGTACGGATGTCGCCCTGCTGCTGCTTTCCGCCCATCCGGAAGATGTGAAATGGGAAGCGCGGCTCAAGGACGCCGGAATTCCGGTCGTGACGCTGGAGCGGCATTCCCTGCCCGAACGGGAAATCCTGCTGAAACGCATCCGGGAAGCCCTTCCCGCAGAGGCGCAGCGCTACCTCACCGGCGACCTCGTGCGTCCGGGAGATACGGTTGTACTGGTGATGCCGCAGGACAGCGAGGCGCCCAAAGGGCGACTCATCCTCCCCCAGGTGCAGTTGATTCGGGAATTGCTGGACCGGGGCTGCATCCCGGTCTGCTGCACGCCGGCATCGGTTCAAGGGGCAATGCTCCGCAGGCCGGACCTCGTCATCACCGATTCCCAGGTATTCCGGCAGGTGGCTGCCGCCATCCCGGCGGACTGTCCCCTCACCTCCTTTTCCATCCTCCTGGCTGCTTCCAAAGGCGATATCCAGGTGTTTCTGGAAGGCGCCAGGGCCATTGACGGCCTGCAACCGGGGGCGCGCATCCTCATCGCGGAGGCCTGCACCCACGTACCCAATACGGAGGACATCGGCCGGGAAAAAATTCCGGCGCTTCTCCGCAGGAACGTGCCGGACTTACAAGTGGAGATTGCCGCGGGAAACGATTTTCCCGAAGACCTCGGCGGCTATGACCTCATCATCCACTGCGGCGCCTGTGTAGCCGGCAGCGCGCTGGTTCGCGCAAGAACGGAAAAGGCACTCCGCGCGGGAGTGCCTATCACCAATTATGGGCTCGCGATTGCGGCCTTACAGGGTATTCTCGGACGAGTTTCTATCCCTAGTATTCGTCGATAATCTTCTTGATATCGGAGGGATTGAGCCTTCCGTACACCCTCTCGCCGATGGTGGCCACCGGCGCCAGGCCGCAGGCGCCCACGCAGCGCAGGCAGTCCAGCGAGAACTTGCCGTCCGGGGTCGCCTCGCCGACCTCGATGCCGAGCACACGCTTGAACTCTTCCAGCACTTTGTCCGAGCCGCGGACATAGCAGGCCGTTCCCAAACAGACCGAAACGGGATATTTCCCCTTCGGCACCATCGAGAAGAAGGAATAGAAGGTCACCACGCCATACACCTTCTGGGCGGGAATGCCCAGGCAGCGCGCAATCACCGCCTGCACCTCTTCGGGGAGATAACCGAGGGTGTTCTGGGTTTCGTGGAGAATGGTAATCAGTTCTCCGGGATCATTATTGAACTTTTCGCAAATGGCCTCAACCTGACGGAGGGCCTCACAAGACACTTTCATAACTACTTGGACGATTTGTTGAAATAATGGGTATGGAGAAGTTTTTCAGAGCGCTCGCCCAGCGGCTCGCCGAGGAAGACTTTGTAAAGTTCCTGGATGTCGGGGTTGCCGTGGCTCTTGCGGACGGGTTTGCCCTCATCCTCCCGATAGATCGCGCGGGTACGCGCCTTGAGAATCTCCACGTTGCCGTGGTGGTAAGGCTGTCCGGCACCGCCGATGCAGCCGCCGGGACAGGCCATCACTTCCACCACGTGGTAATTCAACTCCCCTGCCCTGAGTTTGTCCATCAGGATGCGGGCGTTGCCGAGGGTGTGGGCCACGCAGACCTTGAGGTCGAAACCGTTCAGGTCGATAGTGGCTTCCTTGATGCCTTCCAGGCCGCGGACGTCGCGGAATTCGATGCGCGGAAGCGTCTGGCCGGTGTACACCTCATAGACGGTACGCAGGGCCGCTTCCATCACGCCGCCGGTCGCGCCGAAGATGGCCGCAGCACCGGAGGATTCGCCCATCGGCTTGTCGAAATCGCTGTCCGGAAGGGTCCGGAAGTCGATGTTGGCGCGCTTGAGCAAATGCGCGAGTTCGCGGGTGGACAGGGAATAATCCACGTCCGGGTTGCCGTTCACGGAGAATTCCTCGCGGCCGCACTCGTACTTCTTTGCCAGGCAGGGCATAATGGACACGACGACGAGTTTCTCGCGCGGGATGCCCATCTTTTCCGCCCAGTAGGTCTTGGCGATGGCGCCGAACATCTGCGCAGGAGACTTCGCCGTAGAGGGATACTCCAGCAGGTCCGGATAGTTGTGCTCAAAGAAATTGACCCAAGCAGGACAGCAGGAGGTCATAATCGGCAGTTTGACGCTCTTGTCCCCGCCGAGGTATGCCCTGAGACGGTGCAGGATTTCCGCGCCTTCTTCCATAATCGTCAGGTCCGCGCCGAAATCGGTGTCAAACACATAATTGAAGCCGAGATAGCGCAGCGACGTGGCCAGTTTGCCGGTCACGATGGTGCCGGGCTCGTAGCCGAACTCCTCGCCGAGCGCCACGCGGACGGCCGGTGCAGGCTGGGCGATGACAATCTTTTCGGGATCGTAAAGGTCGTCGAGCAGACGGTCGGTGTTGTCCCGCTCCATCAGGGCACCGGTCGGACAGACGGCGACGCACTGGCCGCAGTAGGTACAGTCGGTATCCTTGAACATCCGGTCGAAGGTCGGCGCGATGGTGGAGTCGAAACCGCGACGGACGGCCCCCAGCACCCCGACGGTCTGCACCTGGTTGCACACCGTTTCGCATCGGCGGCAAAGGATGCACTTGTCCATATTGCGGGTGATGGCGGCGGTCTGCTCGTGTTTGCGTTCGGACTGGGCTCCCTCGTAGGTCATCTTGCGGATATTGAAGCGCTTGACGAGCCGCTGAAGTTCGCAGTCGCTGCATTTGGGGCAGGTCAGACAGTCGTTGGGATGGTCGGAAAGAATGAGCTCCGCAACAGTTTTCCGGGCGCGGATGACGCGCGCCGTATTGGTGTGGACGACCATTCCCTCGGCGACCATCGTCGCACAGGCAGGCGCCAGGTTGCGGCGGCCTTCCACCTCGACGACACAAAGACGGCAGGACGCCGGCGCGTTCTTGACGCAGGTGCCCTTGAGGTCCATGTGGCAGAGGGCGGGAATGTCAATACTGATAGAAGCGGCCGCATCCAGGAGGTTCGTACCTTTGGGCACGCTAACGGGCCTGTTATCAATGGTAAGGGTAATCAAATTTTCCATAGCGTGCAACATTAATGAACGTTAATGGCACCGAACTTACAGCGCGAGATACACATCCCGCAGCGGATGCACTTTTCGGAATGGATGACAAACGGCTTGCGGACTTCGCCTTCGATGGCGCTGACGGGGCATCCCCGGGCGCAGGCGCTGCAGCCCTTGCAGAGGGCCGGGTCAATCGAATAGGTAAGCAGGGACTTGCACTTGTGCGCACGGCAGATATGGTCGCGTACATGTTCCTCATACTCTACGCGGAAATTGGAGAGCGTCGAAAGCACGGGATTCGGCGAAGTCTGTCCAAGGCCGCAGAGCGCGGTGTCCTTGATGGTCTTCGCAAGATTTTCCAGGGTCTCGAGGTCTTCCTCCGTTCCCCTTCCTTCGGTGATGCGGTCCAGGATTTCCAGCATCCGCTTGTTGCCGATACGGCAAGGCGTACACTTTCCGCAGGACTCGCCTACCGTGAATTCGAGGAAGAACTTGGCCACGGAGACCATACAGTCCTCTTCATCCATTACAATCATACCGCCGGAGCCCATCATGGAACCCGCTGCAGAGAGGGATTCGTAGTCGATGGGAATATCCAGATGCTTTTCGGTCAGGCAGCCGCCGGAGGGGCCGCCGGTCTGGATGGCCTTGAAATTCTTGCCGCCCTTCACGCCGCCGCCGATGTCATAAATGATTTCGCGGAGCGTCGTTCCCATCGGCACTTCGATGAGGCCGACATTGTTGATTTTTCCGGCAAGGGCGAAGACCTTCGTACCTTTGGATTTTTCCGTACCAATCGACGCGAACCACTGCGGGCCCTTCGTGAGGATAATCGGCACGTTGGCCAGCGTCTCGACGTTATTCACATTGGTCGGATGGCCGAAATAGCCGGCTTCCGCAGGGAACGGGGGTTTGAGCGTGGGCTCGCCGCGCTTCCCTTCCATCGAGTGAATCAGCGCGGTTTCCTCGCCGCAGACGAAAGCGCCGGCGCCGTAGCGGATTTCAATGTCGAAGTCGAAGCCCGTACCGAGGATATTCTTGCCGAGCAGCCCGTATTCGCGCGCCTGTTCGATGGCCACCTTCAGCCGGTGAACGGCCAGCGGATATTCCGCGCGGATGTAAATGAGGCCGTTGTGCGCATTGATACAGTAGCCGCAAATCATCATCGCCTCGATGACGGAATTGGGGTCGCCTTCCATAATGGAACGGTCCATAAAGGCCCCCGGGTCGCCTTCGTCGGCGTTGCAGACGACATACTTGTCCGGCGCGTCGAACTTGCGGGCGATTTCCCACTTCATTCCCGTGGGGAAACCGGCGCCGCCGCGGCCGCGAAGACCGGAAGCCTTGATGTCGGCGAGCACCTCGAGGCTGTCGCGCTTCAGGCTGTCGGCCAGGGCCTTGTAGCCGTCGCGGGCGATGTACTCGCGGATATCCTCAGGATTGATGAAACCGCAGTTGCGCAATGCGATGCGCATTTGCTTGCGGTAAAAATTCATATGCTGGGAGTCGCTGATGTGCTGGCCCGTGACGGGATCCTGATAGAGCAGGCGCTCCACCCGGTTGCCGGCGATGATGTGGGAAGTGACAATCTCTTCCACGTCGTCGGGGCGAACGGAGGTGTAGAACGTATTGTCGGGGATAATCTTGACGATGGGACCCTTCTCGCAGAATCCGAAACAACCGGGCACGACGACATCCACCTTGTCGGCAATGCCGTGCGCCTTCAGGCTCTCGCGAAAATTATCGACGATCTTTGCACTTTCGGAGGCTTTGCAACCAGTTCCGCCACAGCAGAGAATCTGCAGATGCGGCGCCCCCTTTTCCAGTCCGGCAGGCTCGGCGGAGTTGCCGTTGTTGCTTCCTTCCCTGATAGAGAGGGACTTGGCGGCTTCCTGTCGAATGCTCTCAAGAGCATCGGGTGATGTGATTATCATTCGTTATAGCGGTTAGAGTAATAATAGTCTGCAAATTTACGAATTTTCGCGGACTTTTTCTGCATAAAATGCGAACAATGTGCGGGGTTTTTCTACGAAAAAGATTGCCCCCGCAGGGGGGCACGATTTTTCAAAATTTTGGCCGTTTTTGAGCAAAAATCTGCCCCGGCGGGCACATTTTTCCGCAAAATCAAGGGTTTTTGAGCAAAAACCTGCCCCGGCTGGGCAATCATTTATCGGAACGCGATGCTGTATTGCAGTTTTGCTTCGAGGACACTGCTGCGCCCGGCGCCTGAGGGATAATAATATATATAGGAAGCACGCAGGCCGAATTTATGGGTAAGCCGCCCGCCCCGGAGCGTCTGGTTGCTGCTCAGCGAAAGACTCCAGCCCCGGCCATAGTAGGCCGGCACGCTGAAGGAGCCGCGCAGGTCGCGCTCATAAACGTAAATCCGGTCGTCCCAGTTGTCGATTTTGAAAAGGGCAAAGCGCAGCCAACTTCCGTCATATCCCGTTTCCGCGTACGCCAGCCAGGATCGTTCCCGGCAAAAAACCGTGTTGTAGCGCAGGTTCAGCGCCCATTTTCCATAAGACGCGCCGATATCTCCGCGAAGGTCCGTCCGCAAGGGGATGCCGTTCCAGCTGCGATGTGAAAGTACCGCACGTAACGCGGGCTTCAGCGTCACCGGTCCCACCAGCCATCCGTGCGTTGCCGTCAGTACGGCCTTGTGCCCCAGGCCACCCGTCGATGGCTTTGTGCAGAGGTCGTAACTTATTGAACCCCACTTCGTACCGAGAGCGACCGCGCCCCCGGCTTCGTCGCGATTGGCACTGCCGGATGCACGCGGCGCCCCGGAAGCCGGACTGCGGTATTCCTTACCGTAATAACGAAGGTTCATCGCCGCTTCCAGGCCATAGCGCGGCTTCCAGAGCAGGGACGTATACGCGGCGATATCTTTACCGGCGAAATCCCACGCGGCTTCTCCACTCCAGGACAGTCCGTGTCCGCCGATGCGCCAGTCCGTCGAGAGCGCGGGAAGTCCGCTTAACCCTGCGGCACTCAGTCCCGCGTGCCCCCATCGCCAGCGATAAACGGCATTTGCGCAATAGCCCAGGCCGATTTTTGCGCCGGATTTTCCATCCATCCGTTCCCGTAGCCCGTCGATGAACACGCCGCCGCTCAGGCTGACCGGCCCGATGTCCCCGCTCGCCGCCGCCCCGCGCAAAGCGGCGGAAAACGAGTGGGAGGCCGTGACGCCCTGCGCCTGCCGTCCGAAGGCGCCCGTCGTCCCGAAGCCGCTCAGGGAAAAACCGCTCCAGCAGCAGAGCCCCTGCCCGAAGCGGGCATGATAATCGCCGGCCAGCAATTTCCAGCGACCGTTCCTGGCGCGGTACTCGGCGCTGAAACTGCCCGGAGAAAAGCGTTTGTCGCCGTAGGCATAGCGGGAGCCCCAGAAGATACCGGCACGCTCCGGAAGTTCCAGGTAAACCTTCGCTCCGCCTGCACCCTGGACCGTACCGTCACGCGCCCGTAGGGAACCCCGGAGCAGCGCCTCTCCCCGGACGGTCCCGCTGCGGACGACCTCGTCTTCCAGCGTCGTAAAATACCGGAGCGCTTCCGCTGTCCGTTCGCCGAATCCGTCCAGCAGCGCCAGTTCCGTATACGAACGGATTGTGCCGGAACGCTGCCTGTGATCAAGCAACACGGCAACCTGGTATTCGCTCAGCAGGCTGCTTTCCAGCAGACGGGTCCGCCCCGCCGTATTGAGGTGCAGCGGAGCGCTCACATAGCGCTCGAAACGCTCCACGATACTCTCTTCCAGTTCTTCTTCGCCGAGGGCTCCCGTGAGCAGTAGAATGGCTTCCATCAGGCTGATCAACCGTCTCATGGCCGCAATTTCGGATACAATCTTGTAAAAAAATGACGTTTTTATCTTTTATTGACATTTTTTTACGATTTTTCGAATGTTTTTTTTGTAAATTTGGCCTCCGAAATTGTTGGTTGGAAATGGATAAAATCAAGCTTTACGACAAAACGTTCCGCTTGTTTATTCCCTATGACCGAATCAGTGAAGCGATTGACGGCGTAGCGGACAAAATCAACGCGGATTTCAAGGATTCCACGGATATTCCCGTCATCCTCTGCATTCTCAACGGCTCGGTGCTGTTTACCGCCGAACTGATGAAACGCCTGGAGTTCAACTGCGAGTTGGTTTCCATGAAGTTGTCCTCCTACTCCGGGACGATTTCGACGGGTGTCGTCCGCAATCTGCTGGGGCCGACCTCGGACCTTTCCGGCAGGCGGGTCATCGTGGTGGAAGACATCGTCGATACAGGCAACACCATCGTCGCGCTGAGTGATTATATGAAAGAAATCAAGGCGGCGGATTATAAGGTCTGCACGATGTTGCTCAAACCCGAGGTTTATAAAAAGGATGTAAAGCTCGATTATGTAGGAATGGAAATTCCCAACCGCTTCATCGTGGGTTTCGGGCTGGATTACGACGGTATCGGCCGCAATTACAAGGACATTTACGCACTTGACCAGCAATGAAATACTATATTATATTTGGCCCTCCCGGTGCGGGAAAAGGCACGCAGGCTGAGCCGATGTCTCAGAAATACAATTTGTTGCACATCTCTACCGGCGATATGCTCCGCCATGAGATTGCCGCAGGTACGCCGCTGGGAAAGATTGCAGAGGAACTCATTGACAAGGGCAATTTCGTGCCTGACCAGGTGGTGGAAGATATGCTCTTTTCCACTTTCGATGCCGCAAAGGGCGTGGACGGCTTTCTGCTGGACGGTTTCCCGCGTACCCTGGAGCAGGCGCAAGCCCTGGAAAAACGGCTGGGGAAAGCGGGCGAACGGGTAACCGCCGTGTTGTCGCTGCATATCCCGGACGAACTGATTTATCAGCGCATCAAGCACCGCGCGATGCTGGAGAACCGCGCTGACGATGCCGATGACAGCATTATCGCCAACCGTATCCGCACCTACCACCAGAAGACCGAACCGCTCATCCAGTTCTACCGGGAGCGCGGCCTCTACCACGAAATTTCCGGCGAGGGCTCCGTCACCGAAGTCTCCGCCCGCATCGACGCCCTCGTCTCGTCGCTCTAACTGTTTTTGTGTAGGGGGCCGGTTTTTGCTCAAAAACCCTTGATTTTGCGGAAAAATGTGCCCGCCGGGGCAGATTTTTGCTCAAAAACGGCCAAAATTTCGAAAAATCGTGCCCTGCGCTCCTAGCTCAACGCTGTAGAAACTTTCGGCGCTCATCTTCCGGATATTTTTCAATAGCGTAACGGAGCATCGTGCGGGGCATTTCACGAGATCGTGGAAGCAGATAGGCGGTCAGTGCCGTCTTGTTTCGTTTTCCGGCTTCGCGCAGCAGCCAGCCGACGGCCTTTTGGATCAAATCGTGCGGATGATGCAACAAGAGGTCGGCGATAGAAAAAGTATCCTCCCATTGACCGTGCCGCAGGAATGCCATCGTACTGACAATACCGATACGCTGTTCCCAGATCGTTTTCCCGCTACGGGCCAGATCATACAGGATAGTCCGATCCTTGTCCAGCAGCCATTCTCCCAGCAGTGAGTAGCACGATAAATCCACCAGGTCCCAATTATTGATGCGGTCTGTGTGTGACAGATAAAAAGCAACGCAGTCCCGTTTCCGCTCATGGATTGTCCGGGCGTGAGCAAAAATCCTGACCAGGGCGAGGAGACCGGCCAGGCGAATCTCGTGATAATCACTGGCAAGGCATTCTTCCAATTCGTGAAATCCGATATTGCGCCAATGCCGTTCAACGATTTTCCGCGTCACAGGGACTTTGATTCCCAGAAACCGGTCTCCCTCTCCATACTGTCCAAGGCCGGTTTTGAAGAAGCGAGAAAGACCGACTGCCTGTACAGCGTCGGCTTGGGAAAGCATTTCTGTCATCAGAGGATTCATACCATTCCCGCGAAGTTAGAAAAAATATTTCAATGGAGGGGCTACCAGTGTTCCTTGGCATTAAGGGCCTGGTTGACGGTGCGCTCACTCAGCTTTAGGCGAACAGCCAGTTCAGCGGGTTCAATGGGAAATTGTTCTTTTAAATGCTTAGCCAAACGATATTTTTCTTCGATGCTCAAGTTGTATAACGTCTTTCCAGGAAACATCTTTCGAATCTGAAGGTAGAATATATCGTCAATCTCCATATCGCTGAGCATTATCTCATCCTTTAAGTCAGACGAAATATGCAGCAGCGTTTCATAGTCCTTCACCAGTCTTGTGACAAAATTCTTTGGCGTACGGAACAGCGCCTTCACTTTGTCCGTCTTCACAAAATTCCGGGGCAGAATGCCGAACTCCGGATGAATTTCCCAGTGGCCCGGGAGTTTGTCCGGACATTCCGCAATACGCAAAATCTCATTCATTGCTATCGAGTCCGCCCTAATTCCCCGGATTCTTTCTCCGTGCGGGTTAAACAAGAGGTGGTCACTTCCCCAAAGATATCCGCCAGGAACGCTCAGTCCTTTTTCGTATGGGTTTCGCGCGACATAAAGGATATGGGAACGAAACGATTCCGGGGTATCAATAGGAATCAATTTGAATCCATAATCTTTCGGGATGGGGGGAGCCCCGGCCTTTTTGCGCATCAGGGAACATCTGCGAACCAATAGTTTGAAAGCGTCCGTACAATCGCTTCCAGTCCCCGATAATATGATATGCACGTGATTGGGCATCAAGACATAAGCATAAATTTCGACATTGTATTTCAACTTCATCAATGCAATACTCGTCACGCCGGCGACATACTGATGGTCGTTGTTGAACAATACCCCCTCTTTCCACCCATCCGTGCACAAGTGATAATAGCCGATGGGGAGCGCCCGATACGCTTGACAAATCTTCCGTAATTTTCTCATAATGCAAAGATGGGGCATAATGTGCCGTTGAAAATATTTTCCAACGACTATTTGCACTCCGTCTTCACATTTTTTGAATCCGGAATATGCTGATGGACTTTAGCGTGTCCTGTCATAGGGGGCAGGTTTTTGCTCAAAAACCCTTGATTTTGCGGAAAAATGTGCCCGCCGGGGCAGATTTTTGCTCAAAAACGGCCAAAATTTCGAAAAATCGTGCCCTGCCTGGGCTCGCAGGCTGACCAGACGGGATTGCAACGTGATTACAGACTGGAAATGACGGTCTCCATTTTGGTTCCGCGGGAGCCCTTGACCAGGATGAGGGTATCGGAGGGGGAATCATCCCCAGAGAGTGCCGCGGCGAGCGAAACGGAATCGGGGTACCAGCGGGCACGGTCCAGTCCGGCCGCATCCAGCGCCCGGCCAAATTCCTCACCCACAAAGCAGGCATCAACCCCGGCCTCCGAGAGTCGGCGAACCAGCTTCAAATGCTCTTCCGCCGATGCTTCGCCCAGTTCCCGCATTTCGCCGAGCAGGGCAAGTTTGCGCGCAGAACGCATCGCCAAAAAATTGTCCAACGCTACCGCCATCGACGAAGGATTGGCGTTGTAGGCATCGACGATAAGGGTATTGCGCTGCGTACGAAGCATTTGCGAACGCTGGTTCGAAGGCACGTACGCCGATATCGCCGCAAAGGCATCGGCGAGCGGCACGCCAAAATAGCGGCCGACGGCGATTGCCGCAAGGACATTCGTCGCGTTATAGGCGCCGACAAGGGAGGTTTCCACCGTCGTTCCTTCGATCACGAGCCGCAGGAAAGGATGCTCTGCATCCGTGGGCAGGATTTCCACCCCTTCGTAGCGAATGCCGTAGGACCAGACGTGGCAGGCGCATTCACGGGCCATCTGCGTAAGATCGGGGTCGTCGGCGTTCAGGAAGATGACCGAACCGTCGCGCGAAGCGAGCCACTTATACAGTTCCCCTTTGGCCGCCTTGACGCCTTCGAAAGAGCCGAAACCCAGCAGGTGCGCCTTGCCGACATTGGTAATCAGCCCGTAATCCGGCCGCGACACGCGCACCAGTTTGGCGATGTCGTCGGGATGGTTCGCGCCCATCTCAATGACCGCAATCTGCGTTTCCGGGGTAATCGAAAGCAGGCTCAGGGGCACGCCGATATCATTGTTGAAATTGCCTTTGGTGGCCGTCACGCAAAACTTTTTGGAGAGCACGGCGGAAACCAGCTCTTTCGTGGTGGTCTTTCCGTTGGTCCCCGTGAGGCCGATAACGGGCAGCGCTCCGCCGGGCTTCACATTCTCCCGGTGATAGATTGCCAGTTCCTGCAACGCTACAAAAGTGTCCGGGACCTTGATGAGCCGAGGGTCACCCGGGAGGTCAGCCGACGCATTCACCACCGCATACGCAGCACCCGCCTCCAGCGCTTTCATCGCATACGCGTTTCCGTCGAAATTCTCTCCTTTCAGGGCAAAAAACAACTCCCCGCCCTTTAGGGTACGGCTATCGGTGGCTACCACGCCGCCGCAAGCCAAATACTTGTCATAGAGTTCCATACGCTACTGTCTTCCCGTGCTGCCGAATCCCCCCTCGCCGCGCTCCGTCGACGCGAGTTCCTCAACACTTTCCCACTCGATGCTCTCGTGCCTCGCAAGCACCAGCTGGGCAATGCGCTCGCCGTTTTCCACGGTAAAAGGTTCGTCGGAAAGGTTGACCAGAATCACCTTCACTTCCCCGCGATAATCCGCGTCGATGGTGCCGGGCGCATTGAGCACCGTAATCCCCTTCTTCGCGGCCAGACCGCTGCGGGGACGCACCTGCACTTCATAACCAGCGGGAATCTCCAGGTAGAGGCCCGTGGGAATCATCGCCCGCTCCAGGGGCTTCAGCACGACGGGACTTTCCAGAAAAGCCCGCACGTCCATTCCGGCGGAAAGCGCCGTCGCATAGGCAGGTAGCGCTCCCCCGCTCCTGTTGACAACTTTAACCGTCATTAGAAACTCTTTACGATGCTGATGTTCACGATGCCTTTGGCAATGGCATACAGGGGGTTGGCCTGGAAAGTAAAGGTCCCTTGATTGACCCTGGTGGTGACACCAGACAGATCGAACTGGGGCTTAACGGCACCGTCATAGGCGAACGAAAGGAGCTCAAAAGAGGTGTAGAGCATCCACTTGTTCGTGATATTGTAGGTAATGGCCGGATAGAGGCCCGCGCCATAGATGAATTGGCGGGAAGCGCCGTCCAGCGCCCCGTTGTCCATGCGCTCCCATTTCATTCCCTGGTAGACATTGAACTCGATCCAGAGGTTCAATTTGTCCCAGAAGAGTTTGGTCGCGCGGTAACGGGCGAACTCGTTCACCTGCCAGGACATGAAATTATTGGCGAGCCCTTTTCCCATGAGCAGCGTGGCGATGGAGTAATTGAGGTTGTCGAAAAAGGACACCGCGCCGCTGCCGGTTTCACTCCTTTTCAGCCGGCTGTCGATAAATTTCAATTTCAGTCCGACGGCCCAGCGGTCATTGATATAATAGCCGAACGAGGGACGCAGGATATAAGAAAAATTCATATTCCCACCCTGTGCCCAGTCATTGAAAAGGCCGAATTTGGCGCCGATGAAGAAATGCTTGGCAAACCAGCTCTTGCTCGGGCCGGTAAGCAGCTTCTGGGCAAACCTTTCACTGAAGGGGACTTTTTCTTCCTGTACAGGTGCCTGCGGAGGCTCCTGGGGAAGTTCCTGGGCGAAGAGACTGCCGCCCGTTGCAGCACAAAGGACCAGGGCGACGAACAGTTTTTTCATAATCGTTGTTTTTAGATTTTCAAAATTACAAAACCCTTGCAACATTTCCAATTATTTATTTACTTTGTTCTCCGGGAACGGGCGCCCGAACGCCCGCCTGTACAATGGGAAAAAAGTTCAGTATCAAGCAAATCGCCGAGATGGCCGGCGTGTCCGCGGGCACAGTGGACCGGATTATCCACAACCGGGGCAAGGTGTCGGAGAAGAATATGGAGGCGGTGGAGAAGGTCCTCAAGGAGGTCGGCTACCGTTCCAATATCCACAATTCGGCCGTCGGTTTTTTCAAACAGCTGAAGATTGCCGTCACGATGCCCCAGACGACGCAGGGCGACTACTGGTGGCTCATCGAAGAAGGCATCCGCCGCGCCATCGACGAATACAACGACGTAAGCGTCGAACTGGAAACCTTCTACTACAACCAGTTCGATATCCGTTCCTACCGGAACGCCTATAAAAAAATCCTGGCCGCCCGGCCGGACGCCGTGATTATCGGCCCGTCTTTCAGTGAAGAGACACGGGAACTGTGCCGGGAACTGGACGCGCATCACACCCCCTATGTCATGGTAGATTCGGAGGTCACCGGTACGCGTCCCCTCACCTTCCTGTGCGCCGACGCCCACGCCGCCGGCCGCATCCAGGCGGAAATCCTGCACCGCATCACGCCTCCGGGCAAAAGCATTATCCTGTTCGAGGCGGATCCGGTAAACAAACGGGAGCCCGTCAACACCACCCGGCGCAAAGAGGGCTGGACGGAGTTTTTTTCACAGCGGGGCGCCGGAAGGGAAACCTTCACCAGCAAGTATTCCGTCCTGGCCGGCAACGACGACACCTTCGCCCGGGTCTTTGAGCAGCATCCGGACATCGGCGGGATTGCGCTCCAGAACTCGCGCGCCTATCTGCTCGCGGAATTGCTCAACAACCTGGGCATCTGCGATATTTCCGTCGTCGGGTTCGACCTTACGCAGCGCAATGCGGAATGCCTGCGCAACCGCGAAATCTCCGCCCTGATTTGCCAGAACCCGGAACTCCAAGGCTACCAGGCGGTCACCGCCATCCTGGAATATATGCTCTACAAGCGGCCCGGCGTGAAGAAAGTCAGCTACTCCCCCATCGACATCGTCCTGGCGGAAAACCTCCCCTACTACAGCGCCACCTTCGGCAGCGGCATCAACATTTTCCCTATCGCATGAGCGGCGACTGGTACATTATCGCCAACGCCCACGCGGGGTCGAGCAAGACCATCGGCCTCTGGGAAAAAGCGCAGAAGGAGATCGACGCGCACGGCATCGGCTACAAAATCGTCCGCACGGCGCACAAGGGACACGCCCGGGAACTGGCGCGCGAAGCGGTCGCGCTCGGCTGGCGGAAACTGCTCGCGGTGGGCGGCGACGGCAGCATCCACGAAGTCCTGGGCGGCGTACTCGAGGGCTGCGCCGACACCGGCGCGGATCCGGCGGAATTCACCCTCGGCGTAGCGCCCATCGGCTCCGGGAACGACTGGATCAAGTCCTTCGGCCTGTCCGACGATGCCTTCAAGGTTATCCCGCTGATGGCGGTCAAGGCGACGGGCGGCGAGGATGTCGTCCGCGTGGAGTTCGGCGGCGAAGGAAGCCACAGCTGGATGGCGAACGGCGCGGGCACCGGCTTCGACGCGCACGTCTGCGAACGGGTCAATCGGCAGAAAGAGGCCGGCCTTCGCAGCAAGATGATTTATCTGGACGCGCTGATGCACACGATTTTCCATATCAAGGCCATCCGCGTGCGCGTTACCGGCGACGGAGAGGAACGCTTCTGTGGAGAATGCTATTCGATTGCCGTCGGCAACGGAAAATACAGCGGCGGCGGTATGCGCCAGGTACCGCTCGCGGAGCCCGACGACGGCCTCATCGACGTACTGGTGGTGCCGAAGGCGAAACTCTCGAAGCTGGTGGCGGAAGTCCCCCGCCTCTTCGGCGGAACGATTTACGAATCGGCGCTGGCCCTGAGTTTCCGCTGCCGGGAACTGCGCATCGAGCCGCTGGACGAAGCGTCGCGGGACATCGTGGAAGTGGACGGCGAAATCGAGGGACGCCTGCCCGTCAGTGTATCGCTGGACGGAAGAAGACTAAACGTTTTGTCAGCCAAAGCGCCATCAAGCCAATCAGTTGCGCAATAACAGCGCCGACGAGGAAGCCCACCAGCACGTCGCCCAGGAAGTGTTTGCCGACGAAAATGCGGCTGATGCCCACGAGGAAGGCCCAGCTGAAAATCCAAATCGCATAGGGACGGCAACGGCTGCCGTCGGAGCGGAAGGCCATCAGGGACCCCACCGCAAAGGCCATCGTGTTGGCTGCGTGGGCGGAATAGAAGCCGTAGTTGCCGCCGCCTTCCAACACCCAGAGCCCATTATTAAGCATATAAGGATCTTTGCAGGGACGCCAGCGCGCCACCAGGTCCTTGATGAAATTGGAGAACTGGTCGCAGCAGGTAATCATCAATACAATAGCCACAATCCAGAGCAAGGCGCGACGCCAGCCCAGCCGCCGGAACAGGAAGAAGGCGACAATCGCGTACATCACGAACCAGACGGATTTGTTCGAGAAGAGCAGCCAGAGGTAATCCGTCTGGGTGCAGTGCAGGGAATTGATGGCCAGGGTCAGGTCCCGGTCCACGAAGTGGAGATGTTCAATCAGAGTCATTGTTGCAGGGCTTTCCAAAGGATGTCTTTGAGTTGTTCCAGGCCTTCACCGCTGACGGAAGAGATGAAGACGTGCGGAAGTTTGCGCGGCAGGTGCGGCGCGATTTCGCGCTCGATGTCCGCATCGACGCAATCGCATTTGGTAATGGCCAGGACGCGCTGTTTGGTCAGCAGCTCCGGATTGTACTGCTTCAGTTCCGCGAGCAGCGTTTTATAGGCCGCGGCGATGTCTTCTTCTTCCACGCTCACCAGGAACAGCAGCACCGCATTGCGCTCGATATGCCGTAAAAAGCGGATGCCGATTCCCTTGCCCTCGTGCGCGCCCTCGATAATGCCCGGAATGTCCGCCATCACGAAGGAACGGCCGTCGCGGTAATTCACGATGCCGAGATTCGGTTCCAGCGTCGTAAAAGCATAATCGGCGATTTTGGGCTTCGCCGCGGTCAGCACCGAAAGCAGCGTCGATTTGCCCGCGTTCGGGAAACCGACGAGACCGACATCCGCCAGCAGTTTGAGTTCCAGCACGAACCAGCCTTCTTCCCCTTCTTCGCCGGGCTGCGCATAACGCGGCGTCTGGTTGGTGGCGCTTTTGAAATTGTCGTTGCCCAGGCCGCCGCGGCCACCCCTGCAAAGGATGTGCTCCTGGCCCGCTTCCGTCAGCTCGAAAAGCTGCTCCCCGGTCTCGGCGTTCTTCACGACCGTTCCGGCGGGCACCTCCAGGACAATGTCGGCGCCGTTCTTCCCCTTGCGGAGCGCGCCGCTGCCGGGCGCCCCGTCCTCCGCCTTGACATGCTTGCGGTATTTCAGGTGAATCAGCGTCCAGAACTGCGGATTGACGCGCAGGATGACGTGGCCGCCGCGCCCGCCGTCTCCCCCGTCGGGCCCGCCCTTGGGAATATACTTCGCGCGGTGCAGGTGCATCGACCCCGCTCCCCCGTGTCCGGAAGCGCAGAATATTTTTACGTAGTCTATGAAGTTACTTTCTGCCATAGATGCAAAGATAGTGATTCTTTTTTTATCTTTGCGCATATGCAACCCTATCCGATTCCCGAGTCCGGACTTCAAGAATTTTCCTTCCTGGGGGAAGTGAAGGCCGGCTTCCCCTCGCCCGCCGAGGATGTACGCGAGCGTCTGGACCTGGTCAAACTCCTGGTCCGGCATTCTGCATCGACCTTTTTCTTCCGCGTGGACGGCGTTTCGATGGTGGACGCCGATATGGACGAAGGCGACATCATCATCGTGGACCGTGCGCTGGACCCCTACAACGGCTGCAAGGCCGTCTGCTTCATCGACGGGGAATACACCGTCAAACGCGTGGAAATCGGCGCGGAAGGGGCCGTCCTGCTGCCCTGCAATGCGAAGAACAAGCGCTACAAGCCCATTCCCGTAGGGCCGGACAACCAGTTCCTGATCTGGGGCGTCGTCACCTGGGTGATCAAGAAAGCGTAGATGTACGCCCTGGCCGACTGCAACAACTTTTTCGCGTCCTGCGAACGGGTTTTCCGTCCGGAACTGAACGGGAAGCCGGTCATCGTACTGTCCAACAACGACGGCTGCGCGGTGGCCCGTTCCAACGAAGCGAAGGCCCTCGGCATCAAAATGGGCGACCCCTACTTCAAAATCCGCGACATCGTGGAGCGCAACGGCGTCGCGGTATTCTCCGGCAATTTTCCCCTGTACGGCGATATGTCCCGCCGCGTGCAGGAAGTACTCCGCAGCTTCGCGCCGAGCGTAGAGCAGTATTCCATCGACGAAGCCTTCCTCGACCTGAGCGGGATGGACAACATCGACTTCGACGCCTACGCCAAGCGCATTTCCGCCACCTGCCTGAAATGGACCGCCATTCCCGTATCCGTAGGCATCGCGCCGACGAAGACGCTCGCGAAAATCGCTTCGAAACTCTGCAAGCAGTACCCCAAGCTGCAGGGCGGCTGCTACCTGCACCGTCCCAAGGACATTGAAAAAGTGCTGCGCAAGTTCCCTGTCGGCGATGTCTGGGGCATCGGCCGCCGGTCCCTGAAAAAAATGGAGCAGATGGGCGTGCGCAGCGCCTGGGACTATGTACAACTGAGCGAAACAACCGTGCGAAAGCTCTTTTTCCAGCCCGGCTTCCACACCTGGAAGGAACTGCAGGGCATCCCCTGCATCGAGTTCGAAGACCTGGTGGAGCCGAAGCAGAGCATCTGCGTGTCGCGCTCCTTCGCGCACGAAATCGAAGCGATGCCCGAACTCTGCGAGCAGGTGGCCAATTTCGCCGAAAGCGCGGTGCAGAAACTGCGCAGGCAACATTCCCTGGCCCTGGAAATGGTGGTCTTCGCATCGACCAACCGTTTCAAGGAGAGCGCCCCGCAGACTTCCGCCGGGATTTGTGTACCGTTCATCGACGCTACTGCGGACCACCGCACACTCGTCCTTGCCGCCGTCGACACCTGCCGGAAACTCTGGCGGCCGGGTTTCGGCTACAAACGGGCCGGCGTCATCATCACCAAAATCGTTCAGGAAGCCGATTTCGTCCGCTCGCTCTGGGAAGACGACGGGGCGGTGCAGCGGGAATCGCGCCTCTCGCAGTCCATCGACAGCATCACCAAGGCCTTCGGACCGGGGGCCATCCGCTTCGGCGCCCAGGGCGACGGCATCGTCAAAGCCGCCCGCGACCACCAGTCCCCCCACTACACCACCCGCTGGGAAGACCTTCCGAAAGTCAGGGTTTAAAGCCCCAAGCACTTATGAATTACACATGTTTTGGGAAAATAAAGAATGTTTATTTCTCCAAGAACTTACAAATTATTGCGGGTTTGGGAAAATAAATCTATATTTGCAGAAAACATAACGACCTATGGTAGGGAGAAAAGCCGAGCAAACACAACTTGACAAGTTATTCCACAGCGACAAATCCGAGTTTGTCGCCATTTACGGACGCAGACGAGTAGGAAAGACCTTCCTGGTCAAAGAGCATTTCAAGGGGAAGTTTGCTTTCTGGCATACCGGCCTGTCGCCGTACGACAGGGAGAAAAAGAACCTTCTTCAGGACCAGCTCAAGGCATTCCACATTACGTTGATGAGATACGGGCTGAAAGACTCCCCCGCCCCTAAATCGTGGATGGATGCGTTCTTTCTGCTGGAGCAGTTGATGGAAAAACAAGGCACCGGCGGGAAGAAAGTCATTTTTATCGATGAACTTCCCTGGATGGATACGGCACGCTCCAGATTCATCTCCGCCTTCGAGAACTTCTGGAATGGCTGGGCTTCAAAACGCGATGATATCCTGCTGATTGTTTGTGGAAGCGCCACCTCCTGGATTGAGGACAACCTGATCAACAGCAAGGGCGGATTATACGGACGGCTTACCCGTAAAATTCATCTACATCCTTTCACATTGTCGGAATGCAAGGCATTTTACAAGGCGGCAGGGATAAAAATGTCGCTCTATGATATCGCCCAGTCCTATATGGTACTGGGGGGAATTCCATATTATCTGGGGATGTTGGAGCCGGAATGGTCGCTGGCGCAGAATATTGACAGCCTGTTTTTTGCCAAGGACGCTAAATTAGAGGACGAATTTGACCTGTTGTTCGGTTCACTGTTTGTCAATCCGGAAGAATACAAAAGCATTATCAGTATCCTTGCAGGCAGACACGCCGGATACACACGCGATGAACTATTGAAACTGACAGGCAATCCTGGTGGCAATAACTTCACCAAACAACTTAATGCCCTCATAGCCAGCAACTTTATCGTAAAATATTCTCCCTTTGGAGAGAAAAAAGTCATACGCTATCGGCTCTGCGACAGTTTCTGCCGTTTCTGGTTATATTTTCTGGACAAGAAGAAAGTCACAGACAGGCATTTCTGGACGAATAATCTCAAATCGCCTACATTAAACGCGTGGAAGGGCCATGCATTTGAAGAACTCTGCTTGAACCATATTGATGAAATCAAGAACGCTTTGGGAGTAAGTGGCGTAAATTCCATCGAGTCGCAATGGGCGCTCCGGGGAGACGACGAACAGGAAGGAACGCAAATCGACTTGATTATCGACCGGGCGGATAATGTCGTGAACCTCTGCGAGATGAAATTCTACAATGAGGAATTTCGCGTAACAAAGGAATACGACAAGAAACTGACACATCGGCTTAACCTTCTTCAAGAAAGGCTCCCCCGTCGAAAGGTGGTTCATATGACATTGGTTACGACAGAGGGGCTATCCCTGAATGAATATGCCGGCGCCTTCCAGAAAGTCATTACCCTGGCGGACTTGTAACTACAGACTCAAACTGCCCCACTCGTCGGTTTTGGCGTCGAGGTCGCGCTTGCATTCGAGGTATTCGCGGGTGAGGTCCATGATGTCGTCCTCGGGGCCGGGGGCGGAAAGGACCGTTTCGATTTCCTTCATCCGCGTTTCGAGTTTTTCAATCTCGCATTCCAGCCAGGAGATGCGGTTGCGCGTCTTTCGGTCCTGTTTGGGCGGCGCCGGAGCGGCCGGCTTCGCGGGTTTGGCAGGCTTCTCCGCCACAGGAGCAGCCGCGCTGCGCTCCAGTTCCCGCAGGGATTCCAGCCGGCGTTTCTCCAGATATTCCTGCACCGTGCCGAGGAACTCCCGCACGCGGCCGTCGCGGAATTCGTAAAGTTTATCGACCAGGCCGTCCAGGAAATCCCGGTCGTGGGAGACGATAATCAGCGTCCCGTCATAAGATTGGAGCGCCCCTTTGAGGATGTCCTTGGACTTGATGTCCATATGGTTGGTCGGCTCGTCCAGACAGAGCAGGTTGTAGCGCTGGAGCATCAACTTCGCCATGCCCAGCCGGGCGCGTTCGCCGCCGCTGAGCACGCTCACGCGCTTGTCGATATCCTCGCCGCGGAAAAGGAACTGCGCCAGGATATCGCGCAGTTTCGTGCGGACATCCCCCACGGCGATGCGGTCCAGGGTACCGAACACGGTATCCTTCCCGTCCAGCACGTCCTCCTGGTTCTGGGCAAAATAGCCCAAATCCACATTGTAGCCGTGAAAGACCTCCCCGGCAAGCGGATCCAATTCTCCGGTGATGACGCGCATCAGGGTCGTCTTGCCCTCGCCGTTCCGGCCGATGAAGGCCACCTTGTCGCCGCGGCGGATTTCCACATCGGCGCCGGTAAAGACGGTTTTCTGCGGGTAGCCGGCGCTCAGGCCCGTCGCCTTGAATACGACATCCCCGCAGCGCGGCGCAGGCGGAAACTTGACCGTCAGCGTCACATTGTCCGTCTCGTCCACCTGCACGCGCTCCAGTTTTTCCAGTGCCTTGATGCGGCTCTGCACCTGGTTGCTCTTGGTGGGCTTGTAGCGGAAGGCCTGGATGAACTCCTCGGTCTTCTCGATCATCCGCTGCTGGTTCTCGTAGGCCGCCACCTGCTGCTTCATCCGCTCGGCGCGCAGTTCCACATAGCGCGAATAGGGCACCTTGTAATCGTGGATATGCCCCAGCAGGATTTCCACCGTGCGGTTGGTCACATTGTCCAGGAACTTGCGGTCGTGCGAGACCAGCAGCAGCGCTCCCCTGCGGGCCTTCAGATAGCCTTCCAGCCATTCGATCGACTCGATGTCCAGGTGGTTCGTGGGCTCATCCAGCATCAGCAGGTCCGGGTCGCGCAACAGGATTTTCGCCAGTTCGATGCGCATGTTCCAGCCCTGGGAAAGGGTTTCCGTACGCCGGGAAAACTCTTCTTCCTTGAAGCCCAGCCCGAGCAGGGTCTTGCGCGCCTGCACCTCCGGCGGCTCCCCGTGGGAAACCGACAGGCGGTCGTTCAGTTCGGATAGCAACTCGATGAGCGCCAGGTATTCCGGCGATTCGTAGTCCGTGCGCTCGGAAAGTTCCTGCGTCACGGCGGCGATGCGCGCCTCCAGGTCGGCGGTCTCGGAGAAAACGGTCATCGTCTCGTCCAGCACGCTGCGGCCACGGTTGTGCGCCATGATCTGGGGCAAGTAACCGACGGTCACGCCCGGCGGAATGTCAATCTGTCCGGAAGTGGGGCTCTGCAGGCCGCAGAGCAGTTTCATCAGCGTCGATTTGCCGGCGCCGTTCTTCCCCACCAGGCCGATTTTGTCTTTCTCGCTGATATGGAACGAAACGCCGTCCAACAGCGTAAAGCCGCCATAGGCAACGGTCAGGGAGTCAATTGAAATCATGCGAGCTGCGCAAGCGACGCCTCCAGCGCGGCGATGCGGGCCAGCGCATCGGCTTCCTTCTTGCGTTCGTTCTCCACCACGGCCGCCGGCGCTCCGCCAACGAATTTCTCATTGGAAAGTTTCGCCTGCACACCGGCGAGGAATTTGCGCTGATGCGCCAGGTCGGCTTCCAGTTTCGCGCGCTCTTCCCCGGCATCCACCAGGCCTTCCAGTTTCACTGAGGCCTTGAGCGTACCGACGATGAAGGAGACCGCGGGACCCTCCGCCGCGCCAAATTCGACCGACGAGAGGTTCGCCGCCTTCATCAGCACCGGCAGCAGTTCTTCGCGGAAAGCGCCTTCCAGGCAAACCGCAAGCTCTTCCTTGGGCGGCAGGTTCTTCTGCGCCCGCACGCCGCGCACGTTCACGACCAGCGCACGCATGTCCTCAAAAGCGGCAAGGTAGGCTTCGTCGACAGGACCGGCCACCGGCGTACGCTCGAACATAATGGATTCGCCCTCGCGGCGCTCCTCCATCCCCTGCCAGAGTTCCTCCGTGATGAAAGGCATCACCGGATGGATCAGTTTCAGCAGTTTGGCGAAGAAATCGACGGTCGCGTCGAAGGTGGCGCGATCGATGGCGGCGCCGTAAGCGGGTTTCACCAACTCGAGGTACCAGGAGCAGAAATCGTCCCAGAAGAGTTTGTAAATGGTCATCAGCGCATCGGAGATGCGGAATTTCGCATAATGGTCGGCGACGGCGGTGATGCTGCGGCTCAGGAGGTTGTCGAACCACTTGACGGCCGCGCGGGCAACTTCGCCCTGCTCCGCCTTTTCATCGACGTTCCAGCCGCTGACCAGGCGCCAGGCGTTCCAGATCTTGCCGCAGAAATTGCGGCCCTGCTCGATCTGCGCCTCATCGTAAAGGATGTCGTTGCCGGCGGAAGAACAGAGCAGCATGCCGATACGCACGGCATCGGCGCCGTATTTCTCAATCAAATCCAGCGGGTTGGGGCTGTTGCCCAGCGTCTTGCTCATCTTGCGACCGATCTTGTCGCGCACGATACCGGTGAAGTAGACATTGCGGAACGGCACGTCGTGCATGAACTCGTCGCCCGCCATGATCATACGCGCCACCCAGAAGAAGATGATGTCCGGGCCGGTCACCAGGTCGCTGGTGGGATAATAATAGGAAAGGTCCGCGTTCGCCTTGTGCTCCGGATGACCGGGCTGCTGCGGGTCGAACACGGAAATGGGCCAGAGCCAGCTGGAGAACCAGGTATCCAGCACGTCCTCGTCCTGATGCAGGTCGGCCGCCGTAAGCGCAGGATTCAGTTTCTGCGCTTCGAGCAGCGCTTCTTCGGCGGTCTCGGCCACAACGACCTGCCCGTCCGGCAGGTACCACGCGGGAATGCGCTGTCCCCACCAAAGCTGACGGGAAATGCACCAGTCGCGCACATTCTCCATCCAGTGGCGATACACATTGCGGTATTTGTCCGGAATGAAATGGATGCGGCCCGACTCCACCGCGTCCAGCGCACGGGCGGCCAGGTCGTCCATCTTGAGGAACCACTGCGCGGAGAGCTTCGGCTCGATGACCGCATCGGTGCGTTCGGAATACCCTACCGGCGAGGTATACTCCTCTACCTTGAGCAGGTTGCCGGACTCCTCGAGCAGTTTCGCGATTTTTTTGCGGGCGACGAAGCGGTCCTCGCCCACGAGAATCTGCGCATCGGCGTTCAGGCGGCCGTGGTCGTCGATAATGTCGAGGATCGGCAGATTGTGGCGCAGGCCGATTTCATAGTCGTGCGCATCGTGCGCCGGCGTCACCTTGAGGCAGCCGGTTCCGAAGTCCATCTCCACGTAATCGTCTTCGATGACGGGGATTTCGCGGTTAATCAGCGGAATCAGCACCTTCTTGCCGCGCAGCCAGTGGTGGCGCTCGTCGGCGGGATTCACGCAAATGGCGGCATCGGCCATAATGGTCTCGGGACGCGTGGTGGCAATCACCAGATACTGGTCGGTAGGATTGCCCTTGCCGTCGGAGACATAGTATTTAAGGTGATAGAAGTGGCTTTGGGTATCGCGGTGGATGACCTCGTCGTCGCTGATGGCGGTCAGGGCCACAGGGTCCCAGTTGACCATCCGCACGCCGCGGTAGATCCAGCCCTTGCGGTAGAAATGACAGAAGGTGGCAATCACGGCCTTGGAAAGCTCCGGCTCCATCGTGAAGCGGGTGCGGTCCCAGTCGCAGGAAGCGCCGAGCTTGCGGAGCTGCTCCAGGATGATGCCGCCGTGCTCTTCCTTCCAGGCCCAGGCGTGCTGGAGGAACTCTTCGCGCGTAAGGTCTTCCTTCTTGATCCCCTGCGCGGCGAGCTTGGCCACCACCTTGTTCTCGGTGGCAATACTGGCGTGGTCCGTTCCCGGCACCCAGCAAGCATTCTTGCCTTCCATCCGCGCCTTGCGGATGAGCACGTCATTGAGCGTATTGTTCAACACGTGGCCCATGTGCAGGATGCCCGTTACATTGGGCGGCGGAATGACAATCGTATAGGGTTCCCGCTTGTCGGGTTCGGAATGAAAACACCTGTTTTTCAGCCAATAGGCATACCACTTACTCTCAACCTCCGAGGGGTTATATTTTGTTGTTTGTTCCATATCTTGCAAATATACTCAGAATTTTTCGTAACTTCGCACAAATATCCGGATTATGGAAAATAATAAAGACAATAAACAGATCAACATCGACCTCAAACCCGAGGTCGCGCGCGGCTGCTATTCCAACCTCGCGATCATCAGCCACTCCCACAGCGAATTCATCCTGGACTTCGCGACGGTCCTCCCCGGCCTTCCCAAGCCGGAAGTCGGCAGCCGCATCCTGATGACCCCGGAACACACCAAACGGCTCCTGAACGCCCTCGCGGAGAACATCGGCAAATACGAGGCCCAGTTCGGCCCCATCGTCACGGAAAGCCCCCGCGCCACCTTCAACCTCACCGACCTGAACCCCAATGGACCCAAGTCTTGACCGGATCCGGGCCATCGCCCTGGACATCGACGGGGTGCTCACCGACGGCAGCGTCATTCCTCTCGCGGACGGCGACCTGCTCCGCGTAATGGACGCCAAGGACGCCCTGGCCATCCGCATCGCGAACATGAAGGGCTACATCGTCGCCATTATGTCCGGCGGCGATACGGAAGCCCTTCGCAACCGGATGGAAGTCATGGGCATCCGGGCGGAAAACATTTTCCTCGGCTGCCGCGGCAAACTGGCGATATTCGAGCGTTTCTGCGCAAAGAACGGCCTTTCGCCCGAAGAAGTGATGTACATCGGCGATGACCTGCCCGACGTTCCGGTGCTCCGCGCAGCCGGCCTGGGCATTGCGCCCGCCGATGCCGCACAGGATGCGAAGGACGCCGCGGACCGCATTTCGCCCTGCGGCGGCGGAAAACGCTGCGTACGCACGGAAATCGAGCGCCTGATGCGCTATCAGGGGAAGTGGGAATTCGATTATGCCAAAGTCTTTTGACCTTCCCTGGCGGCTGATTCTCGGCAGCAACTCCCCGCGCCGGCGCGAACTGCTCGGCGCAATGGGGCTGGATTTCACCGTCGACGCGCAAACCTCTTTTGTAGAAAGCATCCCGCAAGGGACGCCACCGCGTGAGGTGCCGGTACGGATGGCCCGCGGCAAATCGCTGGGCTTCCACCGCCCGCTGGAGGCGGACGAGCTGCTGATTACCGCCGACACGGTGGTGCTCCTGCCCGACGGAGAAGGCGTCCTTTTCGGGAAACCTAAGGACCGGGAAGACGCGTTGCGGATGCTGCGTGCGCTGTCGGGCCGCAGCCACGAGGTGATTACGGCCGTCTGCCTGCGTACAGCGGACGGCGAGCAGGTCTTCACGGACAGCACCCTCGTGCACTTCGCCCCGATGAACGAGCAAGAAATCGCCTGGTACACCGACAACTGCCACCCCTTTGACAAGGCCGGTGCCTATGGCATCCAGGAATGGATCGGGCACGTAGCCATCGAGGGCATCGACGGCTCATATAATAATGTGGTAGGCTTCCCTACCCAGAAACTCTGGAAAGCACTGATATGTTCGCATTGTTGACACAAAGGGATGCGGCCGGGGCCATTTTCATCCTGGCCATCGTCATCGCCTCGGGCCTGTACCTGGGGAAATTCAAAATCAAGGGCATTTCCATCGGAAGCACCTGGATTCTCTTTATGGGCATCCTGCTCGGGCACTTCGGATTGCGCATCAATCCCGTCATGCTCGGGTTCATCAAGGATTTCGGACTGATTCTCTTCGTCTTCGCCATCGGATTGCAGGTGGGCCCCGGATTTTTCCACTCCTTCCGCAAGGACGGCCTGCCGATGAACCTGATGGCGGCGGGGCTGGTGGTGCTCGCGGTAGCCACCACCTACCTCATTCACCTGATCAGCGGCGAGAACCTGGGCATTATGACCGGCATTATGTCCGGCGCGGTGACGAACACCCCCGGGCTGGGTGCCGCGCAGCAGACCCTGACGGATGCGGCTGCGGCTTCGGAAGAAGTGAGCGCGGCGGCCGGCGGCATCGCATCGGCGTACGCGGTGGCCTATCCGCTCGGCGTACTGGGGGCTATCGGCGTACTGCTGTTTGCCAAAGCGATTTTCCGCATCGATCCGCAAAAAGAAGGGGTCACCCGCAGCGAGAAAGACGAAGGCAGCGCCTACCGGATGGCCTGCAAAGTGGAAAATCCGGCCCTCTTCGGCAAGACGCTCCACAACCTGATGGGCGACGAAAACCCGGAACACCTGGTCATCGCCCGGATGAAACGCGGTGACGACATATTCTTCCCCGACCTGGACCTTCCCCTGCAGGAGGGTGACCAACTGCTCATCGTCACGGATGTACAGCACAAGGACAGGGTGAGCATCATCTTCGGAGAAGAATACCCCGTCGATATGAAGGAATGGCTCCGGCCCGGAACGAAACTTGTCGCCGGCCGCCTGTCCGTCACGCAACCGTCCATCACGGGAAAAAGCCTGCGGAAACTCGATATCCGCCGGAAATACGGCGTCACCGTCACGCGGATTATGCGCGCGGGCGTGGACCTGCAGGCGGATGCCGACCTGATCCTGCAAGTGGGCGACAGCCTGAAAGTCGTCGGCTCGGAAGAAGGCATCGAGCGGCTCGCCAAACTGGTGGGCAACGAGCCGGAATCCCTGCACAAACCCAACCTGCTGCCCATTTTCGCGGGCATCGCCTTGGGTATCCTCGTCGGGATGCTGCCCATCCGTTTCCCGTCGATGCCCCAGCCCCTGAAACTCGGACTAGCCGGCGGACCGCTGATTGTCGCCATCCTGCTGGGACACTTCGGTCCGAAGCTCCGGATTACCACCTATACCGCACTGAGCGCCAACCTGATGATCCGGGAAATCGGCATCTCCCTGTTTATGGCCGCCGTCGGCCTGGGCGCGGGCAAGACCTTTGTCGCCAGCTTGACGGGAGGCGGCTATGTCTGGGTCCTGTACGGCGCCCTGATTACCGTGATTCCGATGGCCGTCGTCGCGCTGGTCGCGCGTTTGTTCCTGAAAATGGATTTCTTCAAGATCTGCGGCCTGCTTTCCGGCGGGACGACCGACCCCGCACTGCTCGCTTTTTCCGAACAGATGTTCGGCGGCGGACGCATCGCCGTCAATTATGCCACCGTTTACCCGCTGACGATGTTCCTGCGCGTGGTGGCCGCCCAGGTTATGATTATGATAATGCTATAAATATGAAAAAGTTCGTGTTTTTTGCCGCCCTCTTTCTCGCGGCCGTTTCCTGCACCAACAAGCCTCAGTCCCAACTGGACCGCAAAGTGGCGGATTACGCCCTCGTCACCCTCCAGGCACCGGACCTGAGCGGCATTTCCGACAATGGGAAAGAGGTCCTGAACCTCTACCGCTTCGCCGCCAAGGAAATCGACGCCATCTATTGGGAGCAGTACTTCGGCGACAAGCAGGCCCTGCTGGACAGCCTCGCCGACCCCGCACAGAAGACCTATGCGGAAATCAATTACGGCCCCTGGGACCGTCTGGACGGCCGTCCTTTCGTGGATGGGTATATCCAGCGCTTCCCCGGCGCGGGCTTCTACCCCGTGGATATGACCAAGGAGGAATTCGATGCCTGGGACAACCCGGACAAGAACAGTCCCTATACGATGATCCGCCGCGCCGAAGACGGGTCCCTGCAGGCCGTCTGGTATCACGACGCTTTCCGGGAGCGGCTGGGAAAAATCGCCAGCTACCTGCGCGCCGCTGCGGACATCACCATCAAGCCCAGCGTAAAGAAATACCTCCTGAGCAAGGCGGAGGCGCTCGAGAGCGACAATTACTACCAAAGCGCCCTGGACTGGCTGGATATGGACGACAGCAAGATGGACCTGGTGATCGGGCCCAACGAGGCTGCGGATGACCAGTTGTTCGGCACCAAACGTTCCTATGAGGCCTTCGTCCTGCTCAAGAACGAAGCCCGTACGAACGAGCTGACGCAGTATGTGTCACGCCTTTCCGAGCTGCAGGAGGACCTGCCCGGCGAACCCGCCTGGAAGACCTTCCAGCCAGGCGCCGGTTCGGACATTTTCGCCTATGACGCCCTGTACTATGCCGGCAAGGCCAATGCGGGGGTAAAAGTCATCGCCCTGAACCTCCCCTTCGACCCCGACGTGCAGCGCGACCGCGGAACGCGCACCCTCCTGCTGGAGAACGTCATCAACGCCAAATACAACAAGATTGTCAGCCCTACCGGCGAACTGCTGCTCTCTTCCGAATGCACCGAACACCTGAGCGCCGACGCCTTCTTCTGGAACATCGTCTTCCGGGAAGTGGCGCACGGCCTGGGTGTCAAGGAAACCATCAACGGCAATGGTAGCGTCGAGCAGGCCCTGGGAAGCGCCGCCGTCACTTTTGAAGAGCTCAAGGCCAATGCGGCGGGCGTGCTGTTGGTCTGCAAACTGCAGAACCACTACGACATCCATCACCTCTTTACCCCGGAGGACGCGCTGACCACCTTCTTTGCCGCCCTGCTCCGTTCCGTCCGCTTCGGCGAAGGTTCGGCCCTGGGCCGCAGCGCCATCATCCTGTACAACTTCCTCGGCGAACGGGGAGCGTACCAGCGCAAGGCCTCCAACCAGTACAGCCTGGACCTCGGGAAAATGGAAGAAGCGCTGACGGAGCTGACCGCCCTCGTCCTGAAGACGCAGGCGACCGGCAACGGGGACTTCGCTGCCGGATTCGAGCGTAATTACAGTGTCATTCCCGCCAATCTGGAAGCCGACCGGCTAAGTCTGGGACTCGAAAAGATTCCCATCGATATCCGCTTCGATTTTACGAAATAGCGCCTTTGAGGCAAAGCAGGGTGAGATCGTCACTCTGCGGAGCGCCGTCCACAAAACGGACGACGGCTTCGTGCATCGTATCCACCAGTTCCTGCGGCGGGAGACCGGCGCTGCGGGAGAGTACATCCAGCATCCGCTCCTTGGTAAATTGTTTCCGCTGCGGATTGCGGGCTTCCGTCAAGCCGTCCGTATAGAGGAAGAGCGCATCCCCCTCTCCGAGCACCAGACTTTCGTCTTCATAAGGCACGTTCGGGAAAATACCGAGCGGAAGGTTGGGGCGGGCTTCCAGCAGGGAAACCCCTCCTTTGGACAGCAGCACGGGATAGTCGTGTCCGGCATTGCAATAGCGCAGCGTCCCGTCCTTTTTGTCCAGGATGCCCGCGAAGAAGGTGATGAAAAGGTTGGTGTCGTTGTTGTTGTTGAAGGCCTCGTTGAGGCGCAGGAGAATGGTGGCGGGACTGTCTTCCCGTTCCGCCACGAGCCGGAAGAGGGAATGCGCCTCGGCCATCACCATCGCCGCAGGAATGCCCTTTCCGCTGACATCGCCGATACAGAAGAAAATCCGCTCGTCCCGCACGAAACAGTCATACAGGTCGCCGCCCACCTCGAGGGCCGGCGTCAGGGAGCCGAATACCCCGTCGGGGAAGGACTGGGGAAGCATCGACGCCTGAATCTGCGCGGCGACGGCAAGTTCGCCGGAGAGGCGCGCCTTTTCGAGTGAGGCCTGGTGCAACTTGTTTTCGTTGCGCGCATAGCGCTCGATCATCCAGATGAGCATCGCCATACCCAGCAGCATCAGGACCAGGTGCTGCAGGCGCATCTTACGCAGCGGGGCGAAGACTTCATCCCGATAATACACCTGCGCCAACTGCCAGTGCGGCTCATTTTTGAGGCAGGTCCGGGGAATGGCGCAGAAACGCCGGTCCATCGGCGCCCCGTTCAGGATTTCCACCACGCGGGCCACCTCGGAGGGTTCGGCACGGCTGCGCGGAGGGCCGGCCACCAGTTCGCCGCTTTCCGTAAGCAATACGCAAAACGAAGAAGGATAACGCTGCCGGGCATTCAGGACGTCACCCAGCCAGGAGAGGTCCACATCCAGGCCACAGACGGCAATGAGGTTCCCGGACAGGTCCCGAATCGGTGCCGAATAGGTCGTCAGGCTTTGCGGCGGGTCCGTTCCATAGACATAAGGGTCGGACCAGACCGGCAAACCGTCTTCCACCACCTTGATGTAGGCGGGATTCTGGGTATAATCGTGATCCGGGCCGGCAATCTGCTGCGCGGTATATGCCTCCCCCGTCTTGGCCACATAGGGTTCGAACAGTTTTGCGCGGGAAGGAAAACAGCCGGGCACGAAAGCCAGGCAGCCGCCCCGTACGATGGAATTGTCATCAATGAGCCGGGTAATGATCCGGTACACCGAATCCGGATGAACCAGTCCGTGCCGGACATCCCAGAGATTTTCACGCATCGTGGTCTCCACCAGCTCCAGCTTGTGGCTCACTTCCTCGGCGACAGCCCCGAGGATAATCTCCGAACGGGTATCCCTTTCCTGCTCGACAAGGCGGTGGAGGTACCGGAACTGAAGGACGGAGACCAATTCCACCAGGATGGCCGGGACAATGACGATCCACAAACGGGAAGCCATTCCGTTTTTCAACCACTTCATCTCAAGCGTGTGTATGGAGAATGTCGGGAATAGAAAGTTCGGCGTCCGCGAGGCGGGACACCGCATCGCGGTGCGTGACGCAAATGAGCGTCTTGTTCCCCTTGCAATGGGCTGCCAGCCGGTCCAGGAGAAGGGATTCCGTCTCCGCATCCAGCGCGGAGGTCGCTTCGTCCAGGATCAGCACGCCGCCGGGACGGAGCAGCGCCCTTGCAATGGCGATGCGCTGGGCCTGGCCTTCGCTCAGGCCGGCACCAATCTCGGCGCAGGGTGTATCCAGCCCCTTCGGCAAGGTAAAGACGAAATCCGCCGCCGCGGTGTGCAGGACTTCCGCAAGCCGCGCGTCGTCCGCCTTGGGATCGGCGAGCAGGAGATTGCCGCGCACCGTCCCGCTCATCAGGGAATTGCCCTGCGGAACATACATAAAGTTACAGCGCGTATCGGCGCTGAGGGGCGCTTCCAGGGTATTGTCGCCGTCCGCAGGATAGAGGACGGCACTGCCCGAAGTGGGCTGCAGCAGCCCCAGCAGGATGCGGGTCAGCGTGCTCTTCCCCGCCCCGGTGGGTCCGGTGACGACGGTCACGCTGCCGGGCTTGAAATCGAAGTCCAGCCCCTTGAGGACGGGTTTTTCCGCATCGGGATAGCGATATTCCAGGGCGCTGACGCGCAGGCCCGGCGCACCGGGAAAGCGGATGCCCTCCCCTTCGTTTTCCTGCTCCAGTTCATCGAGTTCCATCAGGCGTTCTTCCGAGGAAAGCGCCTTGATGAACGAAGGAATGTGCCGGGTGATATCGGCCACCGGACGTTGCACACGGCTCACCAGCTGCAGGAAAGCGACCATCATACCATAGGTCACCGTCCCTTCCTTCAGTCCGAAGGCGCCCCAGAAAAAGGCCGTGGCATAGCCGGCGGCAAAACCGGCGCTGATGAAGAGGCGCGAAACGGCACCGTAGCCCAGACGGCTGACCGTACGCTGCTTGACATAGGCCTGCAGGGCGGCAAGCCGCTTAAGCACCCCGTCCGTTCCGGAAAGCGTCCGGATGAGGATACGGTGCTGCAGGATCTCCTGCATAAAGCCCTGTACCGCACTATCCCCTGCCCGGATCTGTCCGGTAATCTGCCGCATCCGGCGGAAAAAGAGCCGGCTGCCCAGTACGGCGACCGGCATAATCAGGATCAGAATCCACGCCAGCGAGGGCGACAGGACAAAGAGGAACGCGGCGGCGGCAATGAGCTGCGCGAGGGTCACGATGCACTCCGGGACGGTCGAGCAGATGAAATCGACGCAGACACGGATGTCTTCCTCAAGCCGGTTGACGGCATCGCCGCTATGCATTTTTTCGCGCCCTTGCCAGACGCTGCGCATAATGCGGCCGAACAGGTATTGCCGCATCCGGTTCTGCGTGCCGACGGTCAGATAGCCGTTCCACCAGCGTTCGAGGGTCCGGAGGAGGATTTCGAAGAGCATAATGCCTACCATCAGCGCGACGGCCTTCCCGAAGGAAGCGTCGACACTGCCGGTCGCGATATCCACCACCCGCTTCGACGCCCAGACAAAGCCCAGGGACGCCGCCACGTTCAACAGGCCGATGCTTACGCTCAACGTAAGTTCCGGCCGGATGTGACGCATCTTACGCCCCAGGGACCGCAGGCAGGAACGGAAGTCCCTCATTCGCTCAAGCTTCGACGATGCCCGCCTCCAGCCACTTCTGCGCGATGGCGTCGGAGTCTTTCAGGGCGGTTTCACGGTCGATTTCGTAACGGGCCACCAGCAGGTCCGCCAGGTCTTCCACGCTGAAGTCGCGGCCCTCGACCTCGCGCCACAGGTAGGCGGCGCTCTCGTTGAGGGAAATCATCTTGTTGAAATTGACCTGCTTGATGCTTTCGCCGGTCACAATAAACTCAGCGCCCAGCGGCCTGAGCCGGAATCCTTCTACAGTTTTCATACCTATTGTTTTGGCATTTGATTGACATTTTTGGGAATGCGGAGGAGACGGCGGTACAGCGCCAGGAAAAGGTGCCGTGCGCTCACGGGCAGCGCATTCCAGCGCGCCACACGCTTTTTGAACCGCGGGGCCTCCGCGTCGATGACCTTCCCGTTCGGACGGATAATCTGCACGGCGACCCCGTGAATACGGTCCAGGCGGCAGCGCTCCGTGCCCCGGAGGTTTCCGTCGCCGCGCAGGGTCACCTTCTCTCCGTCGATGGCGGCAATCCGGTGCAGGACATAGCGGGACGGCGCAATCTCCCCGAGCGCGATGTCCCCGACCTGCGGACGGTCGCGGCGCACCAGCAGCACGCTGTCGCGGTTGGTGTGGATGAACGGCATCATACTGGCGCCCTTGGTGGAAAGGATCACCTCCTTTCCCTCGCCGAGCAGGCGCACGACTTCGCCGAGCAGGTCGGCATTGGGCAATATGAGCTTCTGCGGCGTTTTCATCTACAGGACCGCTTGGGAACAGACCAGGGCCGCTTCGTCGTCGGGACGGCAGTCCAACACGAAACATGGGCAGCCCACGGCGATTTTCTCCATCGTCGCGTGCAGGCCGTCCGCCAGGACGCTGTCCGTTTTCAGCCCTGACGAGGAGGTATAGAGCAGCACATAGGCCTCGAATACCGAGAGGCGGGTGATTTTGTTTTCCGCGCAGCGGCGGATTTGCACGAAGGCCCCGGCATCTGCGACGAGGTTTTTATAACAGGGAGTTTTGCCGCTCCACGGAGAGCCGTACACCTTGACGCTGCCATCTTCGTGGACGCGGACGATGGGATTGTCGTCATTGAGCAGTTCGCTGCCCGGAACGTTCTTCAGCCAGAGCTGGCTGTGCGTGCTCTTGCCCGTACCGCTCTTTGCGAGGAAGAGGAACGCCCGTCCGCCGTTCATGATGACCGACGCGTGCATTTCCAGCGTCCCGAGGCCCGCGGTACGGAAAGCGAAGATCAACATCAGGGAATTGTTGATGGCGAAAAGCACCGAGCGGCGCGTGCGCGACACGAAATGCACCTTTCCGCGACTGAAATCCGGTTCGGCGGAAAGTAAGGCCACCGTATGGATACGGGCGTCCGGAGACATCTCGAACACCCAGTCCTGCGGCCCCCGGTATAGTTTGATGACGGTTTCTCCCGCTTCGGTCGGCGCGTCGAAGACTTTTTCCTTCCCTTCCGCGCTGACGGGTTCCGGCGCGACTTCGAGCGTGAAGACCGGCGCGTCGCACGGCGGCACCTCGAAGGGCGAATAGGCATCCAACCCCTCCCAGAACGGAAAATCATCGGGCAGACAGAGATTGAAAATATGTCCTGCGACCTGATACGATTTTGTCATTCCATTTTTCTTTTAACTTACAAATGTATGAATTTTTTTCGTTATCTTTGTCACTCTCAACCTAAAGACCGATGAAACTCTATTACAATACCGAAAAAGAACCGATCAAGATGCCCGAATACGGCCGCTATATCCTGGAAATGGCGGAGGGCCTGAAGGACATCGAAGACCGCGAAAAACGCAGCGCGCAGGCGGCGGCGATTGTCCGTGCGATGGCCATTCTCTGCGCCCAGTCGCACAGCCAGGACAAGGAAAGCTTCGAGCACAAACTCTGGGACCATCTCTACCTGATGGCCGGTCCGGATCTGGACATCGACTCCCCCTGGCCTGCACCGGAGGAGGTCCAGTTCACCACCCGTCCCGTTCCCCTTCCGATGAAGGACACGCGCATCCGTGCCGCACATTACGGACGCAACATCGAAAAAATCATCGACCTGATCTGCGAAGAGCCGGAGGGCGAGGTGAAGACCAGCCTGATCCGCGCCCTGGCGGTCTATATGCGCCAGCAGTACCTGATCTGGAACAAGGACAGCGTCGCGGACGAGACCATATTCAACGACATTGAAAAGCTGGCCGGCGGACGGCTCAAGGTTCCCGAGGGAATGACCCTGGACAAGATTGCCGCCGACGCCAGTTTCTCCCGTCCCAACCTGGGGATGAACAACGGATTTGGGAAAGGCAACCGCGATTCCCGCAAAAAATTCAAGGGCCGCAAGAAATGAGATTTTTCTGGGACAACTGGGATGACGAGCGCAGGGAAGCCGCGCGCAAAATCGCCGGACTCTGCTTCGGCGCCCTGACGCTGTTTTTATTCACGGCGTTTCTTTCCTACCTGTTTACCTGGAAGGCGGATATGAGCCTGCTGGACAGCGGGGAGAAAATGGCGGCGGTACACAACACCGCCGGCAAGTTCGGCTGGTGGGCCGCCTGGCTGTTTGTCGGCCGCTGCTTCGGTCCGGGAGCCTTTCTGCTCCTGGTCATTCCCCTTTCCCTGTTCTGCCGTTTCTTCTTGGAAAAATGGGAGCCCTCGCTGCTAAAAAGCGCCCTGGTTTCCCTGGCCGGCGCCTTCGTAGCCAGCCTTGTGCTGGCCTACGCCGGCAAACTGGCCGGTCTGGGCGGGGCCCTGGGCTATGGCCTGGGCGGGGCCTGCGGCGCCAGCGTCGTGGCGGCGTTCACCCACCTGATGGGAGATATCATCACCGGCGTGGTAATCGCCCTGCTCGTCGCCTGTGTCCTGTTCTTCTGCAGCAACGCGTTCAACCGCTGGCTGGGCGGCATCGGCAAACCCCGCAGCGCGGAGGAAGAGGAGGCGCTGCGCGAGGAGAAGGAGCGGCGCAAAGCGGCGCGCGCCGAGCGGCGCGAACAGCGCCGGGCGGCCCGTGAGGCCTTCTCCGAAGCGCAGGACGAAGAGCCGGAACCCGAACCGGAACCCGAGGTTGAACCCGAGCCGGAACAGGAGCCCGAACCCGAAAGTGCGGACGAGGAAATCCAGGCGGATCCGGCCGAAGGCTCATTCGAGGCCATCCGTACCGACGACCTGGAAAAAGAAGTCCACGAACCTCTCAAGCCCATCGACAACCGGCTGGACCCGCCGGACGGCCTGCCCAAGTACAAGTTCCCCGGACTGGACCTGCTGGAAAGTTACAACAGCGGCAACCGGGAAGTCTCCGACGAGGAACTGAACCGCAACAACAACCGTATCCGCACAGCCCTGGCCAACTACAAGATTCAGATTTCGGACGTCAAGGCGGTCGTCGGACCGACGGTCACCCTCTATAAGGTCTATCCCGCGCCTGGCGTGCGCATCGCCGATATCAAACGGCTCCAGGAAGACATTGCGATGAATATGAACGCCAAGGGCGTGCGCGTGATCGCCCTGCCGGATTCGGTGGGCATCGAGGTCGCCAACGACCACGCCGCCACCGTGGCGCTCAAGTCGATGCTCAATGACGACGCCTTCCGCAAGACCAAGGCGGAATTGCCCGTCGCCATCGGCTACACGATTCAACAGAAAGTCAATGTCTTCGACCTGGCGGAAGCGCCGCACCTGCTGATTGCCGGCGCCACCAAACAGGGAAAATCCGTAGGACTGAACGTCCTGGTGGCTTCCCTGCTCTACAGCAAGCACCCCTCCGAGCTGAAGTTCGTCTTCATCGACCCGAAGATGGTGGAATTCTCCGCCTACGGCGACCTGCTGCACCACTACCTGGCCGTAATGCCGGAAAATTCCGAGGCGGACGAGGTCAACAAGGCCATTGTCAAGAACCCCAAGGACGCGGAAAAAGTCCTGCGTTCCCTCTGCGTGGAAATGGATGAACGCTACCAGCTCCTGAGCCTGGCGGGCGTCAACAAGATTACCCTTTACAACGAGAAATACAAGGCCCACCACCTGCGTTCCGACGAAGGACACCGCTTCCTCCCCTACATCGTCACCATCGTGGACGAGTTCGCGGACCTGACGATGTCCGCCGGCGGTTCCGCGGAAGCCCGCGCATCGAGCAGGAGCATCATCAACTCGATCATCCGTCTGGCCCAGAAGGGCCGCGCGGCGGGCCTGCACGTCATCCTCGCCACCCAGCGCCCCTCGGTGGACGTCATTTCCGGACAGATCAAGGCGAACTTCCCGTTGCGCATCGCGTTCCGCGTGGCCTCCCGCATCGACTCGCAGACCATCCTGGACGCGCCCGGCGCCGAAAAACTCATCGGCCGCGGAGATATGCTGCTTTCCGCCGGTATCGACAACGAGCGCCTGCAGTGCGCCTTCATCAGCGGCGAGGAGACCGAGAAGATTACGGCCTTCATCGGCGCGCAAAAAGGCTATGGACGCAGCTACAATACGCCTTACTACCTGCCGGAAGTCAATGACGGCAGCGGCGAGGCGGGCGGCGTTTCCATCGATATGCGCGAAGTGGACGACCGCTTCGAGGAAGCGGCAAAGATGATTGTCACCACGCAGCGCGGCTCCACTTCGGACCTCCAGCGCAAGTTAGGCATGGGTTATGCAAAGGCAGGCCGTGTAATGGACCAGCTGGAAGCCGCGGGCATCGTAGGACCGCAGGAAGGTTCGAAACCCCGGCAGGTACTGGTCCCGGACCTGGATTCACTGCAAGCGATTCTCGATGCGTACAAACATTAGCCTTCTGCTGTTCGCAGCGCTCCTTTCCCTGGCCGCCCGGGCCCAGGGCGACGCGACGGCCTACCTGAAATCCCTGCTGGACAGCGGAAGGGTGACGGCCGTTTACAACTTCAACGTCGAAGGCAGCACGCCCCTGAGCGGCTGCGGCACCGCCGTACTCGAAGGCAACTGCCTGCGCATCAACGGGGGCGGCATGCAGATTCTCTGCGACGGCAGCGCGATTTATACCGTCGATACGGAAAAGAAGGAAGTCTATATCGAGAAGGCCGACAGCGAAGGCAGTCTGCTCAAGGACCCGAAGAGCCTGCTCGCCTCTATTAAAGACCTCAAGTACGGCGCCTCTTCGGTTTCCGGCAGCCTGCCGAATCCGCAGGACGGCAGCGTCCTGCACTTTGTCCTTTCCGACATCCGGAAAGCCGCGCCCAAAAACGACCCGGCGGAATTCCGCTTCGACGCCGCTTCCGCGGGAACGGACTGGGTGATTACCGATTTAAGATAGCGCAGACCGCGTGCCAGAGCACGACACCTATGGAGACGGAGACGTTGAGCGAGTGCTTGGTGCCGAACTGGGGAATTTCTACGCAGAAATCACAGGCGTCCACCACTTCCTGCGCCACGCCGTCCACCTCGTTTCCGAAGACAAAGGCATAGCGTTTTCCCGGCTCCGGGACAAAGGCCTCCAGGCTCACGGCGGAACAGGTCTGTTCCACCCCCACCAGGGTATAGCCCTCCTCCCGCAAGGGCCGGAGCGCGTCCAGCGTATCCGCACAATGTGCCCAGGGCACGCTCTCTTCCGCGCCGAGCGCCGATTTGTGGATCAGCGCCGAGGGCGGCGTGTCACAGATGCCGCAGAGCCAGATTTTGTCCGCGTGAAAGGCGTCCGCCGTACGGAAAGCAGCCCCTACGTTGTGCGCACTGCGGATGTTGTCCAGCACCAGGACCAGCCCGGACGCCGCAACATCCCGGTACTGTTCCGGGCGGATGCGCCCGAGTTCGATATTCAGCCGTTTACGGTCTTTCATTTTCCCGTCCAGTTTTTGAGCCAGGCCGCGAGGAGGGCCGTCCGTCGCCGCAGCAGCGGATAATCCAGCGTAGAGGGCGCATCCGTCACGCGGTTGGTGTGGAAGGTGATGCCCGAAGTGAACATCACGCTGGGAACGCCGGCCTCCAGAAAAGGTTTTTGTTCTCCGCTCGCCCGGTAAAACATCTCCGTAAACGCCCGGCTGCCGTAATAATCATAATATAAGGTAAGGCCCCGGGGTGCGGCGGCGGCCTCCAGGGAGGCTTTCCAGCGCTCCCCGCCCAGGGCGATCAGGTAATCGGGCACCGCCCGCCTGACCGGGGCAAGGGCGCTGCCCACCGTGTCGAGGTTCAACATCAGGACCGGGTTGCGCGGCCACAGGGCCAGGAACGCCGATGCGCCGGCACAGCCCGCGTGGTGCGCGTCAAAGGCCACGAACACCAGGGTTTTGGGCGGCCGGGGCCCCGATGCGAGCTGCTGCGCCAGCAGCAGGAGCATCGCCACCCCGGACGCATTGGCATCGGCGCAGGGGTACAGGCGGCCGTCGAGGGTGCCCAGACCGTCGTAGTACGCGCCGATTACGATTTCCTCCGCGCTTCTCCCCTTCAGGACGCCGACGACATTGCGGCCGCAGCGCCCCTGTTCGTCGCGAAAACACTGGAAGCGGCCCGCGAGCGGCGCCGACAGGCCCGCTTCCGCAAAGCGGCGCGCCAGCATCATCGACGGAAGCACGGTACCGCCGTTACGGAAACTGCGGCCGCCGAAGGCCTCCGAACAGAGCATTTCCACATCCTCGCGCAGGGACGCCTCCGCATCGGCGCGCGCAAAGAGTGGCGGCACCGGCAGCGACAGAAGCAAAATTGCGACGAGTTTTTTTAGAATCGGCACGATAAATGTTTATCTTTGCAAAATTAGTGAAAAAAGCGCTTTTGGCAATATCGTTTTTGCTTTTCACCGGGACGCTGTGTTTCTCCCAGTGGGACAAGGACGTCTTTTCCTGGCGGGGCCGCAACGCCCTGTCCGAGGGCAAGTACGCCAAGGCCATCGAGAATTTCAACATCCTCACCCACCTGGATTCCACTGATTACTGGAGTTTCTTCTGGCGGGGCATCGCCAAATACAATCTGGGCGACATCCGGGGCGCGCAGCGGGATTTCAACACCTCCGTGCGCATTAACCCCGTCTTTACCAACGGCTACCACTACCGCGCCATCACCTACAGCCGCTCCGGCGATTATGACAGCGCCCTGAGCGACCTCGAAACGGCCATCAACCTGCGTCCGGGCTTCAGCGGGCTCTACTACAGCCGCGGCGTCACCTATTTCCTGGCACGCCGCTTCGACGACGCCGTGCTGGATTTCGACCGCTTCATTCTCAAGGAGCCGCAGGACGCAAGCGCCTACCTGAACCGCGGAGCCTGCCACCTGTTCCTCGGCGACACGCTCAAGGCGATGACCGACTACAACAAAGCCGTCGCCCTGGACCGCTTCGAGTCCGAATCCTACATCCGACGGGGCTCGCTGCAGGCCATGCGCGGGGACACCGCCGCGGCGATGGAGGATATGAACAAGGCCATCGACCTGGACAGCACCAGCACCCTCGCCCGCTTCAACCGCGCCATCCTCTTCTATGAAAAGAAGGACTACAAGGCGGCGATGGCGGACTTCAACGCCATCCTCGCCCAGGAACCCGGCAACGCCCTGACGCTCTACAACCGCAGCCTGATTTACGCACAGGTGGGCGAATGGGACAAGGCGCTCGAAGACATGGACCGGGTGCTCAGCATCAATCCCGACAACGTGCTCGCCCATTTCAACCGGGCGGCCTACTACATCGAACTGGGCCGCTACCGGGCCGCACTCGAAGACTACGACAGCGCGATCGACCTCTATCCGGACTTCGCCAAGGCCTATATGAACCGCGCCTATGTCAACAACCTGCTGGGGCGCAAGCAGCAGTCCAAGGCCGACTACGAGACGGCCCGCCGCAAGGTGCGCGAATACCGCGAAAAGGGCGGCAGCGGGGCGCTCGCCGACACCAGCGCGAAGTTCAACGCCCTGCTGGCGCTCGATGCAGAATTCGCCCGCAAGGACTTCAACGACGAGATGCTCCAGCACCGGGTCGTCGACATCAACCTCAAGCCGCTCTACCGCATCCGGACGGACGCTTCCGCGCAGAACGCGAACATCCTCAGCGGCCGCTACGAAAACGCCCTGCTGGACCGTTTCCTCGCCGAGGGCAGCGTTCCCCTGAGCATCGGCGGAGAAGAATTGCCCTCCGCATCCGCTTTCAGCGCCGGCGAAGAGGGCGACGCCGCCCGCACCGCGTTTGTACGCGGCTTGCTGCAGATTCGGGAAAAGCAGTTCAACCGGGCGCTCGACTACTTCAACCGGGCCGTGGCGCTCGCGGACAGCGAGACGGAACGCAACCGCTATTCGCGCTGGTACAAAGCGTTTTACCTGATGAACCGGGCCACGCTCAAGGCGGAGATGATCGACTTTATCGCCTCGATTGAGAAAAACGTACAGACCATCTCGATGGACGACCAGGGGAACACCCGTGCCCGGCTCAGCGACAGCCGCATCCACCATTACGATTACTCCGACGCCGTGGCGGACCTGCGCGAAGCCATCGCCCTGCTGCCGGACCTCCCCTACCTGTATTTCAATCTCGGAAACCTGCAGTGCCTCTCCTCGGAACTGGTGGAAGCGGTTTCCAGTTACGACAAAGCGGTGCAACTCTACCCCGGAATGGGTGACGCCTACTACAACCGCGGGCTCGTGCTGATTTTCCTCAAAGACCGCGAAAAGGGCTGTATCGACCTCTCCCGCGCCGGGGAACTCGGCGTTGCCGAGGCCTACCGTGTCATCTCCAAATACTGCAAGGATGAGTAAGATACGTTTCCAGTCCTTTTCCAGCGGCAGCTGCGGGAACTGCTACTTCATCGGCATCGAGGAGGAGAAAGGCAGCATCGCCGCAGGCCTGCTCATCGACGCAGGCGTAGGCCCCCGCAGCCTGAAAAAGCATCTGGCCGCCTCCGGGCTGGGGACGGAACACATCGACGCGATCCTCCTGACCCACGACCATATGGATCACGTGCGATCGCTCGGCACCCTCTGCAAATACCTCCGCAAGCCGGTCTGGACGACGGAAGTGCTGCACGGAGCGCTGTCCCGCAGTCCCTTTTACCGGAACTGGTACGCGCCCTGGGGCAAGGTGCTCGCCCCGGGCTGGAACGACTTCTGCGGCGGACGCATCCGCGTGCATTGGTTCGAACTGCCGCACGACGCCACCCAGACCGTCGGCTATGCGATCCTCCTGGACGGGTTCCGCTTCGTGCTGATGACCGACCTGGGGCGGATGACGCTGCAGGCGCTTTCCTTCTGTTACCAGGCGGACGCCGTAGTGATCGAGTCCAATTACGACCGGGAAATGCTCGCGCACGGCCCCTATCCGGAGGACCTGAAACGACGCATCTCGCAGGGGCACGGCCACCTCTCCAACGACGAATGCGCCGAGGCCATCCGCGCCTTCGACCACGATGGTCTGCGCAGCGTATTCCTCTGCCATCTCAGCGACCACAACAACACGCCGGAACTGGCGTTCAGCACTTCGCGGCCTTCCTTGTCGCCGGACAAACGGCTGGTCCCGCTCCCCCGCCAGGTTCCCTCTCCCCTGTTCGAACTATGAACGACGATCTCAGATTTATGCAGGAAGCGCTGAAAGAAGCGCGTGACGCCGCCGCAGAAGGGGAAATTCCCATCGGCGCGGTCGTCGTCAGCCGCGGGCGCGTCATCGCCCGGGGACACAACATGACCGAGCGTCTGCAGGACGCCACGGCGCACGCCGAGATGATTGCCATTACGGCAGCCACCGAGGCCATCGGCGGAAAATACCTGGAGGAATGCACCCTGTATGTGACGGTAGAACCCTGTCCGATGTGCGCGGCGGCGATGCACTGGAGCCAGCTGGGACGCCTCGTCTATGGCGCCGCAGACCCCAAGCGCGGCTATTCGCTCTTTACCCCCTCGCTGCTGCATCCCAAGACGGAAGTGCTTTCCGGCCCCCTGTCGGAGGAATGTTCCGCCCTGGTGAGCGATTTCTTTAAGGAGCGAAGGAAATAAGCAATCCGGTTCCGAACAACAGGGAAAAGACGAAGGTCCCGAGCACCAGCAGCGGAAGCATCGGGTCCAGGTCGCTGTCGCGCCGCTTCCAGGTGCCTTTCAGGTGCATCAGATAGGCCGGAAGGGTGAGCACATAGAGGAAATTCAGCGGCCCGGTGTAGTGATGCAGGGTGTAGACAATGATCAGCGCCCAGCCGCCGCAAATCAAAACGGTCTGGTACACGCGCGCCCATTTCTCGCCGAGCCGGATAGCCATCGTCATGCGCGTGGCCGCATCCGATTTCATATCACGGATGTTGTTGACATTCAGCACGCCGACGCTGAAGCAACCGATGGTGCAGGCCGGCAGCAGCGCGGGCATCAGGTTGAAATCCAGGGTACAGACATAGTAGCCGCCGCAGACCGACACCAGCCCGAAGAACAGAAAGACATAAAAGTCCCCCAGGCCGCGGTAGCCGTAGGGGTGCCGTCCCAGGGTATAGCGCATCGCCGAAAGCACCGCCAGGGCACCCAGGACCAGCAGGAACAGGGCCTCCCGTTTCAGGAGAGAACCCATTGCCAGCCAAATCATCAGCATACCGCTCAGGCAGGTCAGCACCACGACCGAGGCAATCAGGCGCTTCATCTCCTCGATGGTAATTTCCCCGTCCTGCAGCGAATAGCGCGCGACGCTCCGGTCTTCGCGGTCCGTGCCGCTTAGCGTATCGCCGAGCTCGTTGGAAAGGTTCGTCAGAATCTGCAGCAGCACCGTCGTCAGCAGCAGAAATACGACCGTCAGGGGCTTGAGTTCCGTTTGCGAAGCGGCGATGAAAATGCCGGCGACGACGCCGGAAAGCGAAAGGGGCAGGGTACGCAGGCGCATCGATCGGATACAGGCGGAAAGGGTCATGGTTCAGAGGGTTTGGTACCTACATACATCCGGCAGATGCCGAGGCTGAAAGCGCGGTGCCGCACGTCGGCAAAGCCGCAGGCGTGCATCGTTTGCATCCATTGTTTGCGGCCCGGAAACGCGAGCACCGAAGCGGGCAGGTAGCGGTAGGCTTTCCAGTCGCCGGAAACGGCGCCGCCGATGAGCGGTAGCACGTGCTTGAAATACAGTTTATAGAGGAAGCCGATGACGGGGTTTTCGGGCACCGAAAGCTCCAGGATGACGATTTTGCCGCCGGGACGCAGCAGGCGCAGGGCTTCGCGCAGGCCCGCCTCGCGGTCGGGGAAATTGCGGATACCGAAGGCGATGGTCACGCGGTCGAAGGCCGCGTCCGGAAGGCCGGTCGCGCAGGCATCGCCGCAAATTGTACGGACCTTGCCGTCGAGCCCCCGGCGTTCGAGTTTCCGCTGCATCACCGCGAGCATCCCTTCCGAAAGGTCGAGGCCCGTGAGCTGCGATTCCGGGTGCATTTTGCGGGCGATGGCGATGCTGAAATCGCCGGTACCGCAGGCCAGGTCGAGGATTTGCTGCGGACGGCCCGGTTCGACGATTTCGCGAAGGGCTTTGCGGCGCCAACCGCGGTCCGCGCCCAGCGAAAGCAGGTGGTTCAGGAGGTCGTACTCCCCCGCGATCGTATCGAAAAGTCCCCGTATGTAATCTGTTTGCGGCATGGGATTGCAAAGTTATAAAGAATTCCCTAAATTTGCCCTCCAAACAACGACCAGTAGTATATTATGAAAGATTCTATCATCATCCTTTGCGGCGGCGGTCCCGCGCCCGGCATGAACACCGTGGTCTGCTCCGTTGCCAAGACGTTCCTCGCACACGGTTATCGCGTCATCGGCCTGCACGGCGGTTATTCCGGACTTTTCAGCAAGTCCCCCCGCACCGAAGACATCGATTTCTTCAAGGCGGACGCGTATTTCAACCGCGGCGGCAGCTACCTGCAGATGAGCCGGTTCAAGCCCACCGACGAGGATTTCGAGAAGAATTTCAACCTGACGCTTTTCTCCGAGAACAACATCAAACTGCTGGTGACCGTGGGCGGCGACGACACCGCTTCCACCGCCAACCGCATCGCCAAGTTCCTTGAGAGCAAGAAATACCCCATTCGCAACATCCACGTTCCCAAGACCATCGACAACGACCTTCCCCTTCCGGACAATGCGCCGACCTTCGGTTTCAACTCCGCGAAGAACGAGGGTGCGCACATTGCGCGCACGGTCTATGAGGACGCCCGCACCTCCGGCAACTGGCTGCTGATTTCCGCCATGGGACGCAGCGCAGGGCATCTGGCCCTCGGTATCGGCGAGGCAACCCACTGCCCGATGACCATCATCCCGGAGATGTTCAACAAGACCTCTATCAGCGTGGATAAAATCATCAAGCTGACCGTTTCCGCGATTCTCAAGCGCAAGCTGCTGGGCATCCCCTACGGCACCGTGGTGGTGGCGGAAGGCGTGTTCCACGACCTTGAGCCCGAGGACATCAAGGCCACCGGCGTGCATATGACCTACGACGAGCACGGCCATCCCGAACTGGGCAAGATTTCCAAGGCGGTGCTCTTCAACGACATCCTCGAGAAGGAGTTCAAGAAGATCGGCCTCAAAGTCAAGACCCGTCCCGTGGAGATTGGTTACGACGTCCGCTGCCAGGACCCCGTCGCCTACGACCTGAGCTACTGCTCGGAGCTTGCGATGGGCGCCTATGAGCTCTTTGCCAAGGGCGAGACCGGCTGTATGGTATATGTGGATGCGTTCGGCAATGCGAAACCCCTCTACCTGCACGACCTGCAGAACGCCGAGGGCAAGATTCCCCCGCGCCGCGTGGACATCGACGGCGGCATCGCGCAGAGTTATTTCAAGAACATCTGCCACTACATCACCCCGGCGGACTATGAGGCGGCAAAGGCCCTCGTCCCCAACCCCGAGGACTACGACTTCAAGAAGATTCTGAACTGGTAAGTCTTTGC
>CACYHC010000014.1 GCA_902774145.1 uncultured Bacteroidia bacterium | reverse complement strand
CGGCTTGTTATGTCTTGTATGCGGGAAATTACTTCGCAGCCTCGACAGAAACCTTGCGGAATTCCTTCAGGTCCTTCATGATGGCGAGAGCAGCCTTGCGGGCGCGGGCACCGGCGGCTTTGTTTCCCTTTACGAGCTGGGCTTCAGCGTTCTTCTGGAACTCAGCGATCTGAGCATTGAGCTTCTCAACAAGTGCTTTCATTGTGTTGAATTTTTATTGGTTTGTATTGAGTAATAAGTTTGCCTAAACAAAAACTTGCGAAAGATAGAAATCATTTATTTGATTTGCAAATATTTGGTATAAATTTTTAGTTTTTCTGAGTTTTTGCGTTCAAAAAACTCATTGCGCGCTGCCCTCCGACGAAAATCCAGTCCTTAACGGCCTGGATGACCTTTTCGCCGACCGTGTTGATTTCCGCCCGTTCCGCTTCGCTCATCGGACTGAGGACGAAGTCGATCTGCGCCCCGTCGGTGAAGTCGTGGCCGATCCCCACGCGGATGCGTGCAAACTCCTGTGTCTGCAGCAGCTCGATGATGTTCTTCAGTCCGTTGTGACCGCCGTCGCTGCCGCTCAGGCGCATCCTGGGCGTGCCGAAGGGGAGATTAAGGTCGTCGCAGATGACGAGGACGTTCTCCAGGGGAATGTCCAGTTTCTGCGCCCAGTAGCGGATGGCGTTGCCGCTCAGGTTCATATAAGTGGAGGGCTTGAGCAAGTACACGTCCCGTCCCTTGAGGCGGAGATGGGCGACGTCGCCGTAACGCTCGGTCGAAAAAATAATATCGGATGCCTGTGCCCAGGCATCCAATATCATAAATCCGACATTGTGTCGCGTCGCAGCGTATTCGGAACCGATGTTGCCGAGTCCGGCGACCAGATAGGTCTTCTCGGACACGTGGATTACTCGGTTTCAGCCTGCGCAGCAGCCGTGTTGCGGGTGGTCTTGACACCGCAGATGACGCTGTCCTTCGGCGTAAGTACGCTGATGTTGTCGAGCTTGATGTCGCCGGCCTTGATCTTCTTGTCCAGGTCCAGGGAGGTGATGTCCACGGTGACATCGTCGGGAAGGTTCTTCATCAGGCTGCTGATCTTCAGGGAACGGGCTGTCTGGAAGAACTTGCCACCCTTCTGCACACCGACAGCGTGGCCGGTGATGACGATGGGAACGGAGATGCTGACGGGCTTCTGCTCATTTACAGCGAGGAAATCCACGTGCAGGCAGTTGTCGTTCACGGGGTGGAACTGCAGCTCGTGCAGCACGGCGTTGAACTTCTGCTTGCCGTCCAGGACGAGGTCCACGATGTAAGCCTTGGGGGTGTTGGTGAGCGCTCTGAGCTCTTTGGCGTCAACGGTGAAGAGGACATTGTCCATACCGCCACCGTAAAGGTTGCAAGGGACGAGGCCCTGCTTGCGGAACGCCTTGATGACCGCCTTGTTACCGACCTGGCGGATCTGGCCTTTCAATTCGAAATGTTGCATTTTTTTGTTGTTAAAATGTGTTACTCATCCCGGGACGGGCCCGGGACCCATTGCACCAAAACCCGGCGGGTTTTCAAATGCGCTGCAAAGATAGGATATTTTTCTTATTTGACAAGCGCCGTGGCCTTGTTCCACGCGAGTCCCTTGTAAAAGTCGTGCAGGGTTGCGTTCCCGTTGCAGGGGAGGAACATGCTGAAACCGCAGAAGCGGTCCACTTTGACGCTGCCCATCACCTTTTCCGTGTGGTTGCGGTACAGGACGCAGGCGTTCAGGGCCGCAGAGAATTCAGCGAGGTCCTCCCCGGTGACGCCGGCTTTCTCCACGATGTCCAGCATGTCGTAGAAATAATGCTGGTTGTGGCGGAAGAAACCCTGTACCTCCGCGGGATTCACGGCGGCGATTTCGGCGCGGTATTTTTCGAAAATGCGGGCGCTGACGCGGGCGAATTCCTCCAGGCGGGAACAGTCGATATAGGAAATGACCGCGGTGCGCTGCGATCCGCTGCGGGTCAGGGCCCGCAGGTAGAAATCGTTGCAGACCTCCACCGGCGCGGCGGGCGTATCGTAGAACAGATGCTTGCAGAGCGGCGTGTAGTAGAAACCATCGGCGGGAATTTCGGCGGCGGAGAAGCCGATATAGTCGGCGACATTGCGCCATTCGTACGCGGTCTCGATGCCGCCCATCAGGCAGCAGTCCAGCAGCAGGTAATCCAGGTGCAGGGGACAGGCCTTCACGAATTCGGGCAGGTCCATTTCGTAGGCCCAGGTCTTGCCCCGCGCATCCTGCTCCACTTCATTGCCCACGCTCTTGACGGGGATGTCATCCGGGTCGGGAAGGCGGTAGGGGACGGCCCCCTCGGGGGCCTCGTCCGCTGCATTCGCTTCGCCGGCGAGGGCGGGGGCTCCGGACCAGATGATGGGGTCGTCGTCCTTTTCGGTGCCGTAGTAACCCTTTGGCAGCCAACCGGTTCCGTGCGAGGAGAAAATCATCCCGTAATGCTTGGACGGGAAATATTCGCCGATGACCGACAGGACGTGCCGGGCGACTTCGGGGTCGATGATGTGCGTGCCTTTTTCCATCGTCGCCAGCGTGTCGCAGAGAATGCTCCCGTCATAATCGCGCATGATGCGGATAAGACAGGGGGACGTGGGCGTGGTAAAATCGTAGGCGCGTTCCGTGTTGTGCGAGAAAACGATCAAGGCTTTCCGGCCGCCCTTGATGGGGATATATTCGGCGGGGGAGTTGATGATTTCGCGGACATCGCCCTTCAGGTAGTCGCTGATGGTGTTGTAGCCCGGCGAATACAGGATGACCACCCGGTCATATTCCGTCACGACAGACGGTTCCGAGGGCCCGATTCCTGCGATATCACACGCCACCGCGCCCAGCAGCAGCGCCGCCACCCAACCTATATAATATAAACTCCGTTTCATCCTCGCAAATATACGCAATTTTTGTAATTTTGCGTTGTATGGAAGCCAAGGCGGAACAACTGCTCCGGGACTATGCGTACTATCTGCGTATGGAGCGGCAGCTGTCGCCCCACACGGTAAGTTCCTATTGCTCCGACGCGGCCATTTTCCTCGAGGCCTGCCCGGCCGATCCGCTGCTGCTTACTTCCGACGATGTAACGCTATGGCTCGCAGCGCGTTCCGAATGCGTTTCCAGCCGTTCGCAGGCGCGGGAACTGAGCGCCGTCAAGTCCTTTTTCGACTACCTCGTCCTCGAAGGCGAACGTCCGGACAATCCCTGCGATGCGGTCTATGCGCCGAAGCTGGGGCGCTACCTGCCCGACGTCCTGTCCGAAGAGGAAGTCGCCGCGATTATCGAAAGCGTCGATACGCGTTCCTGGCAGGGGAAGCGCGACCGCGCCATTCTCGAACTGCTTTACGGCTGCGGCCTGCGCGTTTCCGAGGCCTGCGCCCTGCTCCTGCCGGACATTTTCGAGAGCGAGCGCTTCGTGCGCGTGACGGGCAAGGGGGACAAGGAGCGTCTGGTGCCGATGGGAGAATGTGCCGCAGACGCCGTCGCCGATTACCTTCCGGAGCGTCCCGTTCCTGCCGGCGCCGATGACGGCCGGCTCTTCCTGAACCGCTTCGGAAAGCCGCTCAGCCGCATTTCGGTCTTCAAAATGGTGCGGCGACAGGCGCTCGCCGCCGGGGTGAGCAAGGAGATATCGCCGCATACCTTCCGGCATTCCTTTGCGACGCACCTCATCGAACACGGCGCAGACCTGCGCGTCGTGCAGGAAATGCTCGGGCACGAAAGCATCCTCACCACCGAACTCTACACCCACATCGACCGCAGCACCTGGCAGAAATCCGTCCTGGAACACCATCCGCGCCGATAATGCGAAAATAAGCGTTGAAAAATTTTTTCAACGGCAGGTTTCGCGTTATCTTTGCGCCATGAAGACCGGAATCCTTTATATCGTCCCTACACCGGTGGGCAACTTCGATGACCTGACTTTCCGGGCCGTGGAGGTCCTCAAGGCCGCCGACCTGATTCTTGCAGAAGACACCCGCACCAGCGGCATCCTGCTCGCCCACTTCGGCATCAAGGGAAAGCTGCAGTCCCATCACAAGTTCAACGAGCACGAGGGCGTGGCGCTCATCCGCGACCGCATTCTCGGCGGGCAGACCGTCGCCCTGGTGAGCGACGCGGGCACGCCCGGCATTTCCGACCCGGGTTTCCTGCTCGCGCGCAGTTGTGCGGAAGCGGGCATCGAGGTGCAGACGCTTCCGGGTGCGACGCCTGCGACCGCTTTTGCTTCGAGGGCTTCCTGCCCCTGAAAAAAGGCCGCCGGACGCGCCTGGAAGAACTTTCCGGCGATGCCAGCACGATGATTTTCTACGAATCGCCGCGTCGCCTTGTCGGAACGCTGGAGGACCTGTGTACCGCCTTCGGGCCGGACCGCCCCTGCTCCGTGGCGCGGGAAATTTCCAAGCTGCACGAAGAACACGTGCGGGGGGCGCTCGCAGAGGTGCTCGCGCATTTCCGGGCGGAGGAGCCGCGCGGGGAAATCGTCATCGTCGTCGGCGGGAAAAAGGAAGAAAAAGGGAAGGTCCATCGCAATAAATACAAAGCAGTGTACGGCGATGGGGAAGAAGGAGAAGCCTGAGGGCGGCCATTCCGCCTTCAAGGCGGGTGCCGTATCGCTCGCCTTCCTGATCATCGGCTACCAGTCGGCGCTCTTCGTTCACCGCGCGGCGGCGTTGCAGATCATCGCGAACGAAGACCATCCGGACACGGTTTTCGTGGCGGTTCCGGCAACGGAAATACAAGAGGAAAGCGGTGCCCCGTCGGCGGAAAAGCGCGAAATCCGGCGCAGCAGTTCCCGTTCTCCGGAAGCCCGGGCCGTGGGACGGAGTTATCGGCGCAAAGTGGAAAACTTCCGCTTCAACCCCAATACGGCGACGGTGGAAGACTTTCAGCGGCTGGGCTTCAGCGAGAAACAGGCGGCGTCGATTGTGGCCTATCGGGAAAAGGGCGGCCGCTTCCGCCGGAAGTCGGATTTCGCGAAGTCCTATGTGGTGGCGGATTCGGTGTACAAACGCCTGGAACCCTATATCGATATCCCGAAAACGGATATCAACCGGGCGGATTCCGCGGCCTTCGACGCCTTGCCGGGCATCGGCCCCTGGTTCGCGTCGAAAATGGTGGCTTACCGGGAGGCGCTGGGCGGCTACAGTTGTCCGGAGCAGCTCCTGAATATCTGGCGCTTCGATGAGGAAAAATACAACGGGCTGCGGGACCTGATTGTCTGCGGGCCTTCAGAGGCAAAACTCTTCTGGGACTGGGACGACGAAGCCCTGCACGGCCATCCGGATATCCGGAACGCTTCCCTTGCCAGGGCGATTGCGCTCTACCGAAAGCACCATCCCCGGGAGGAATGGACTGCCCGCGGGCTGCTCGACGCCGGCGTGGTCGGGGAAGAGCAGGCGCGCAAACTCGGCCGCTGTGAAAAATTACGGGATTAAATGTTCGATTTCGGCATAGGAATAGCCGCGCGAAAGGGCGTAGCGAATCAGTTTGAGGCGGGCCGCCGGGTCGCCTTCAAGCTGCCTGCGTTTGGCTGCAAGCAGTTTTTCGAGCTTCGCGTCGGCGGCCTGTGCATCGATGCTCTTCAGCGCTTCGAAAATATCCTCTTCGTCCACTCCCTTGGCACGCAGCGCGAGGCGGATTTTCATCGGTCCCCAGCCGGTCAGCGCCGCTTTCTCCCGCGCGAACGCCGCCGCATAGCGCGCATCGGAGAGGTAATTGTCCTTTTTCAGGGCTTCCAGAATGCGCTGCGCCGCTTCGGTATCGCCGCCCAGACGCTCCGTGATTTTGCGCAGCAAGTCCTTGCTGCAGTATTCCCGGCGCGCGCACTGGGCCTGGAAATGCGAGAGCGCCTGCGCTTCGTCATCGGCGGTCTTCTTGCCCCCTTCTTCCCGTTTTTTTCCGGCGAGCATGCCGCAGGCGGCGGAGATGTCTTCGCCCCTCGACGCACGGATCGTGCAGGTGATGCCGCTGTGGCCGAGCCGGTCGCGGAAGGCCTCCATCCGCTGCTGGCTGCTGCTCTGGAGCGGAAAGTCCGGAATGCGGTGGAAGCGGATGAGGTTCACCCGGCACTCGATGCCGCGCAACAGCCGGGCCAGGGCGTCCGCGTGGGCGGGGGTGTCGTTGTAGCCCGCGAACATCGTGTATTCGAAGCTGACGCGCCGCTGTCCGGAGAAGTCGTAGTTGCGGATGAGTGCAAGCACCTCTTCCGCGGGCCAGGCCTTCTGGACGGGCATCATCGCTTCGCGGGCGTCGGGGAAGGGGTTGTGCAAGCTGACGGCCAGGTGGCAGGAGAACTCGTCGAGGTAGCGCCGCAGGGCGGGGAGCACGCCGATGGTCGATACGGTGATGCGTTTCGGGCTCCAGGCGAAGCCCCAGGGCGCCGTGAGGACCGTCAGGGCGCGCGAGAGTTGTTCGTAGTTGTCCAGCGGCTCGCCCATTCCCATAAAGACGATGTTGGTGAGCTCCGCCGCTTCGTCGATGGAGAGAATCTGGTTCAGAATGTCCGCGGCGTCCAGGTTGCCGTGAAAGCCCTGGCGGCCCGTCATGCAGAATTTGCAGCCCATCTTGCAGCCCGCCTGCGACGATACGCAGAGCGTGCGGCGGTCGCCGTCCGGAATCATCACCGCTTCGATGAGGCTGCGTTCGGTTTTGCCGCCGTGGGCGCATTCGACCGCGAAAAGGTATTTGCGGGTGCCGTCGGCGGACTGGGCGACCTGTTCGTAGGGCTGAAGGCCGGTGTCCCAGCGTTCGGCGAGCGTCTGGCGGGCGGCGGCGGAGAGGTTCGTCATCGCCGCAAAATCCCCCGTCCGCTTTTCGTAGAGCCACTGCGCGAGCTGCCTGCCGGCGAATTTTTTCAGCCCCGCGTCGAGGGCAACCGCCTCCAGTTCTTCCAGATTTTTTCCCAGCAACCTATTTTTCATAACTAACCGCAAATTTATCAAAATTATCAAAAAACTTTAACTATCTTTGTCTATCTGGAGACAGAGAAAAACGAAAAACGAAATACTATGGCGAAAGAAGTTGAAATGAAAGACGTGAATGCCGCGAAGTTGAAGGCTTTGCAGGCGACCATCGACAAGATTGAAAAGGATTACGGCAAGGGCACGATCATGAAGCTCGGGGACGAGCCCGAGTGGGACGTGCAGGTGATTCCGACGGGCTCCGTCGCCCTCGACCACGCGCTGGGCATCGGCGGTTATCCCCGTGGGCGCATCATCGAGATTTACGGACCGGAGTCGAGCGGCAAGACGACGCTCGCCATCCACGCCATCGCGCAGGCGCAGAAGACCGGCGGGATCGCCGCGATGATCGACGCAGAACACGCCTTTGACCGCAGTTATGCCAAGGCCCTGGGCGTGAACCTGGACACCCTGCTGATCTCCCAGCCGGATAACGGCGAACAGGCCCTGGAAATCGCCGACAACCTGATTCGTTCGGGCGCGGTGGACATCGTGGTCATCGACTCCGTGGCGGCGCTGACGCCCCGTGCGGAAATCGAAGGCGAGATGGGCGACAATAAGGTGGGCCTGCAGGCGCGCCTGATGAGCCAGGCCCTGCGCAAGCTCACGGCGAACATTTCCAAGACCGGTACCTGCTGCATCTTTATCAACCAGTTGCGCGAGAAAATCGGCATCATGTTCGGCAATCCCGAGACGACGACCGGCGGCAATGCGCTGAAGTTCTATGCTTCCGTGCGCATCGACGTGCGCCGTACCACGCAGATCAAGGACGGCGACGACGCCCTGGGCAACCGCACCAAGGTGAAGGTGGTCAAGAACAAGATGGCCCCGCCCTTCAAGAAGGCGGAATTCGACATCGTCTATGGCGAGGGCATTTCCCACGCGGGCGAAATCGTGGACCTCGGCGTGGACTTCGACATTATCCAGAAGTCCGGTTCCTGGTTCTCCTACAACGGCGAGAAGCTGGCGCAGGGCCGCGAGGCGGTCAAGCAGCTGCTCCGTGACAATACGGAACTTTGTGACGAAATCGAAGCGCGGATCCGCGAGGCACTGAAAGCGGTGAAAGACTGATGCGGAAGGTGATTTTGACCGGAGACCGTCCCACCGGGCGGCTCCATATCGGCCACTATGTGGGCTCGCTGCGCCGGAGAGTGGAGTTGCAGGAAAGCGGCCTCTTCGACGATATTTTCGTGATGATTGCCGATGCGCAGGCATTGACCGACAATGCGGACAATCCCGGGAAAATCCGGGAGAATATCCTGCAGGTGGCGCTCGATTACCTGGCCGCCGGACTCGACCCGGCCAAGACGCACATCTTTATCCAGTCGCAGATCAGCGAACTGACGGAACTGACGTTCTTTTACAACAACCTCGTGACGGTGCAGCGCCTGCAGCGTAATCCCACCGTCAAGGCGGAAATCCAGATGCGCGGGTTCAACGAGGATACGGCGGCGGACAACAAGGCCGGCATCCCCGTGGGCTTCTTCTGCTACCCCATCAGCCAGGCGGCGGACATTACCGCTTTCAAGGCGACGCTGGTGCCGGTAGGGGAGGATCAGGAACCGATGATCGAGCAGACGCGCGAAATCGTGCGGAAGTTCAACGCCACCTACGCGCCGGTGCTGGTGGAACCCGAAATCCTGCTGCCGGACAATGCGTCCTGTATGCGGCTTCCGGGAACGGACGGCAAGGCCAAGATGAGCAAGAGCCTGGGCAACTGCATCTATCTTTCCGACGATGCGCCGACGGTCAGCGCCAAGGTGCGCGGCATGTACACGGACCCGAACCACCTGCAGGTCAGCGACCCGGGCAAGGTGGAGGGGAATCCCGTCTTTACCTACCTGGACGCCTTCTGCCGGGACGGGCATTTCGAGAAATTCGGCGATTGTTTCCACGGCCGCAAGGTCTCCTTCGACTTCCACAACCTGGACGAGGTGAAGGCGCAGTACCGCGCGGGCGGCCTGGGAGACGTAATGGTCAAGAATTTCTTGGATGCGGTCCTGCAGGACACCCTGCAGCCGATGCGGGAGCGCCGCGCGCGCTTCGAGCAGGACCTTCCCTATGTGGTGGAGGTGCTGCGGCAGGGCACAGAGGCGGCACGCGCCGTCGCGTCGCGCACGCTGGCCGAGGTCAAGCGGGCGATGCGCATCAATTATTTTGAACCGGAAGGGGGCCTGCTATAACGCAAGCTTGTTTTCCTGCAGTTTCCTCCACCGTCTGCGGTGGCTGAGGATATCGATCGAGGCGAAGATGGCTGCCCGCATGGACCGGGCGTCGGCTTCGCCTCTTCCGGCCAGACCCGGCGCCGTCCCGTGGTCCGGGGAGGTGCGGATGACCGGCAGTCCGGCGGTGTAGTTCACGCCGTCGTCGAAGGCGATGGTCTTGAACGGCGCAAGGCCCTGGTCGTGGTACATCGCCAGCGTCGCGTCGAAATTCTCATAGTGGGACAGCCCGAAATAGCCGTCGGGGGAGAAGGGGCCGAAAGCGAGCAGTCCTTCTTCGGTGGCCTGTTTGATGGCGGGGATGATGACCTCCTGCTCCTCGTTGCCGAGCAGGCCGCCGTCGCCGCTGTGCGGATTCAGGCTGAGTACGGCGATGCGGGGTTCCACCACGCCGAAGTCCTCCTTGAGGGAGGCGCTCATCAGGCGCAGCTTGCCCAGGATGCGTTCGCGGGTAATCGCCGCGGGAACGTCTTTCAGGGGAATGTGTCCCGTCACGACCCCCAGGCGGATGCGGCTGCTGACCATCAGCATTGTCACGTCCTGTACGCCGAATACATCCCGGAAATAGTCGGTGTGACCGGCGTAGCCGAAGCCCTCGGCGGTCATCGCCCGCTTGTCGATGGGGCCGGTCACAAGGGTGTCGATGGCCCCGTCCTTGAGGTCCTGTACCGCGCGGTTGATGGCGGTAATGGCCGCCTTGGCGGATTCGCCCGTAGCCTTTCCCGGCTCGGCGAACACATTGTCCGGCAGGCAGTTGACGATATTGATGGTCTTGGGCTTGGCCTCGGAGGCCTGGGAGATGACGTAGCAGTCAAGCTGTTCCATCTCCGGCAGGGTCTTCTTGTAGAAGCCGAAGAGTTTGGGGGAGCCGTAGATGACCGGCGTAAACATATCGAGGATGCGCGGATCGGAAAGTGCCTTGATGATCACTTCGTAACCGATTCCGTTCGAATCGCCCTGGGTAATTCCTACAATGGGTTTGTTCATAGTATCTGCAAATATATTAAAAATTCTTGTCATACCCCGGGTCGGGCGGGAGGCCGGGGAGGGAGCGGGCGGCGACGGCCAGGCGGTCGCAGCACTCGTTCTCCGGGTTCTCTGCGTGCCCCTTGACCCAGTGGAAATGCAACTCGTGCCGCTCCCGCAGGGGCAGGAAGCGCTGCCACAGGTCCACGTTCTTCGTCTTTTTCCAGCCGCGCGCCAGCCAGCCGTCCAGCCAGCCCTCTTCGACGCTCTTGACGACATAGGTGGAGTCGCTGTAGATATGGACCGTCGCCCTGTCCCAGCGGATGGCTTCCAGCCCGTTGATGACGGCCAGCAGTTCCATCCGGTTGTTGGTGGTCAGGGCGAAGCCGCCGCTCAGTTCCTTCCGCAGACCTTTGCACAGCAAAACGGCGCCCCATCCCCCCGGACCGGGATTTCCGCTCGCCGCTCCGTCGGTGTACAAAACTATCGGTTCATTTTTGGTCATTAGCCGCAAATTTAGTATTTTTGTCGGAATATCTAAAAACAGGCGCTATGAATATACTCGTCACCGGTGCAAACGGACAACTCGGCAGGGAGCTTCGGCTCCTTTCGGAGGGGTCGGCGCATCGTTTTATCTTTACGGACGTTACCGAAATTCCCGGGCTGAGCGTAGAGCGGCTGGATATTCTCGATGCCGCGGCCGTCGACGCGATTGCAGCCCGCGAAGCGGTGGAACTGATCGTGAACTGCGCCGCCTGGACGGATGTAGAACGCGCGGAGGACGAGCCTGAAGCGGCGATGCGCCTGAACGCACAGGCGCCGGCTAATCTCGCCGCTGCCGCCCTGCACTGCGGGGCCACCCTGATTCACATTTCCACCGATTATGTCTTCGCCGGTACGGGCTGCACCCCGCTCCGCGAGGACGATCCGACGGCGCCGCTGAGCGTCTACGGAAAGACGAAATTGGCGGGGGAGGAAGCGGTGCGCGCCAGCGGCTGCAAGTCCATTATCCTGCGCACGGCCTGGATGTATTCACCCTTCGGAAAGAATTTCGTGAAGACGATGTTGCGCCTGACCGCCGAAAGGGACACGCTCGACGTGGTCTTCGACCAGACGGGCAGCCCCACCTGCGCCGCGGACCTTGCCGCCGCCATCCTGCAGATCGTGGACAGCGGACAACTGCACAAATGCGGCACCTACCATTATACCGGCGAGGGCGTCACCACCTGGTACGACTTCACCTGCGCCATCGCGGCGGCGGCCGGTCACCAGTGCGACATCCGTCCCTGCCGCAGCGAAGCCTTCCCCACGAAAGCCGTCCGCCCGCATTACGGCGTTCTGGACAAGACCCTTTTCCGTAAAACCTTCGGGATCGCGCTGCCCTGGTGGCCCGATGCCCTCAAAAAATGCCTCGAGAGACTATGAAAGGAATCGTGCTCGCCGGCGGAAGCGGAACCCGCCTCTATCCCATCACCAAGGGCGTGAGCAAGCAATTGCTGCCCGTCTACGACAAGCCGATGGTGTATTATCCCATTTCCGTGCTGATGCTGGCCGGAATCCGGGACATCCTCATCATCTCCACCCCGGACGACATGCCGTCTTTCCAGCGCCTGCTCGGGGACGGGTCGGACTACGGCGTCCACTTTTCCTATGCCGTCCAGCCCTCTCCCGACGGGCTTGCCCAGGCCTTTATCATCGGTAAAGAGTTTATCGGCGACGATGCGGCCTGCCTCGTGCTCGGCGACAACATCTTCCACGGCCCCGGCCTGACGCCGATGCTCAAGGAGGCCGTCGCGGATGCGGAGGAACGGGGCAAGGCGACGGTCTTCGGCTACTGGGTCAACGATCCGGAGCGCTACGGCGTTGCGGAATTCGACGCGCAGGGCAACTGCCTTTCCATCGAGGAAAAACCCGCCCACCCCAAGTCCAATTACGCGGTAGTAGGCCTGTATTTCTACCCGAACAAGGTGGTGGACGTGGCGGCGAACATCCGTCCCTCGGCGCGCGGAGAACTGGAAATCACGAGCGTGAACCAGGAATTCCTGCGTACGGGCGAACTGAAAGTGCAGACCTTCGGCCGCGGCTTCGCCTGGCTGGACACCGGCACCCACGATTCGCTGGCGGAGGCCTCCATTTTCGTGGAAGTCATCGAGAAGCGCCAGGGGCTTAAAATCGCCTGCCTCGAGGGCATCGCTTTCAAGCGGGGCTGGATCGACGCGGAAAACCTCAAACGCATCGCCGCGCCGATGGCGAAAAATCCTTACGGACAATATCTTTTGAAACTGGCGGAAGACCGCAGATAACCTAATGGAATACAAACGTTCAATCCTCATTACCGGCGGGGCCGGATTCATCGGTTCGCACGTGGTGCGCCGTTTCGTGAAGGCTTATCCCGACTACCGGATCATCAATCTCGATAAACTGACCTACGCCGGGAACCTCGACAACCTCCGGGACATCGAAAACGCGCCCAACTACCGCTTCTTCAAGGCGGACATCTGCGATTTCGAGACGGTGAGCGACCTGATGCGCCAGGAAAAAGTGGACGGCGTGATTCACCTGGCGGCGGAAAGCCACGTGGACCGGTCCATCAAAGACCCCTTCACCTTTGCCCGCACCAACGTGATGGGTACGCTGTCGCTCCTGCAGGCGGCGCGCCTGCTTTGGGAAGAGCGCAATTACGAAGGCTGCTTCTTCTACCACATTTCCACCGACGAGGTGTACGGCGCCCTCGAAATGACGCGCCCGGAAGGGGACAAGGACGGCCGCGGCCCTTACGGGGAGAAACTCTTCACCGAGAAGACCCCGTACAATCCCCACAGCCCCTACAGCGCGGCGAAGGCTTCTTCCGACCACTTCGTCCGGGCCTTCCACGACACCTACGGGATGCCGACGGTCGTCACCAACTGCTCCAACAATTACGGCCCCTACCAGTTCCCCGAGAAACTGATTCCCCTCTTTATCAACAACATCCGCCACCGCAAGCCGCTGCCGGTATACGGCAAGGGCGAGAATGTGCGGGACTGGCTCTACGTGGGCGACCACGCCGCCGCCATCGACCTGATTTTCCACCGCGGCGCGGCAGGGGAGACCTATAACATCGGAGGGTTCAACGAATGGAAGAACATCGACCTGATCCGCCTGATGATTGCGACGGTGGACCGGGTGCTGGGCCGTCCCGAGGGCGCGGACCTGGACCTCATCACTTATGTGACCGACCGCGCGGGGCACGACCTGCGTTATGCCATCGACCCGTCGAAACTGCGCGACGAACTGGGCTGGAAGCCCTCCGTCACCTTCGAGGAAGGCCTGGAGAAGACGGTGCGCTGGTACCTGGAGAACGGAGCCTGGCTGGACGCCGTCACTTCCGGCGCCTACCTCAGTTATTACGAATCGATGTACGGCAACCGATAGAACACGATGGATCCCGCCTGGTACGCACTGAAAGTCTTTTACAACCGGGTACTTCCCCTGCAGGCCATCTGCACGAAGGATGCCTGGCAGACCTATGTGCCGATGAAGATCGAAGAGGTCTTCGTCGCGGGCACCATCAAATATGTGGAGAAACAGTTGGTTCCCTCGCTGCTTTTCGTCAAGTGTACGCCCGACTGGCTGCAGGAGCAGCGCAAGAAGGACGAGGTGCCCTTTATGGCCTATCACGAAGCGGAATCCTACCAGCCCCGGCCCATTCCGGAGCTGGAGATGCAGATGTTCATGATGGTGACCTCCACCAAGGACAAGGACCTGCTTTTTCTGGGGGGAGACAAGGCCGTTTGGCACCAGGGAGACCGCGTCCGGGTCACGGGCGGCGTCTTCAAGGGCGCGGAAGGGATTGTCAAACGCATTAAAAAAGACCGGAGGCTGGTGGTGACCGTGGGCGGCGTGGCCGCCGTAGCCACCTCTTACATCCATCCTTCATTTTTGGAAAAGATATGAGTAAAAAGGCATTGATTACGGGCGTGACCGGGCAGGACGGATCCTATCTGTCCGAATTCCTGCTGGAAAAGGGCTATGAGGTACACGGCATCATCCGCCGTTCTTCCGTCGACTGGCGGGAGCGCATCGCTCATCTGGAGGGCCGCCCGCACTTTCACCTCCATTACGCCGACCTCGGGGACTCGATGAGTCTCGTGCAGGTCGTCTCCAAGGTCCGTCCCGACGAAATCTACAACCTGGCGGCGCAGAGCCACGTCCAGGTGAGTTTCGACGCACCGGAATTTACCGCCGATGTCGATGCGACCGGCGTGCTCCGCGTGCTCGAAGCCGTCCGTATGTGCGGACTGGAGAAAAGCTGCCGCATCTACCAGGCGTCCACCTCCGAACTCTACGGCAAGGTGGAGGCGGTGCCGCAGAACGAGGAGACGCCCTTCCACCCCTACAGCCCCTATGCGGTGGCCAAACTCTACGGCTACTGGATCGTAAAGGAATACCGCGAGGCCTACGGCATGTTCTGCTGCAGCGGCATCCTCTTCAATCACGAATCCGAAAGGCGCGGCGAGACCTTCGTTACGCGGAAAATCACCCTGGCGGCCGCCCGCATCGCCGCGGGACTGCAGGATAAACTCTACCTGGGCAACCTTTCCAGCCTGCGCGACTGGGGCTATGCCCGGGATTACGTCGAATGTATGTGGCTGATTCTGCAGCACGAAACCCCCGAGGACTTCGTCATCGCGACCGGCGTGCAGCATTCGGTCCGGGATTTCTGCAAACTTGCGTTCCATTATGCGGGCATCGAGCTGGAATTTACCGGCGAAGGCGAAAACGAAAAGGGCGTCGACAAGGCGACGGGCCGCGTGCTCGTGGAGGTATCGCCGGACTTCTACCGGCCCACGGACGTGGTGAATCTGCTCGGCGACCCCTCGAAGGCCCGCCGCGAACTGGGCTGGAACCCCGCGAAAACCTCTTTTGAAGAGCTTGTGCGCCTGATGGTGGCCGCCGACCGCGCGAAAATCGCCGCGGACAGCGCTGCCGAGCACGCGCGTGTGAACCTCGCCGAATACCTGGAAAAGGGCATTGTGAAATGATGGAGAAAGGCAGCAAGATTTTTGTGGCGGGCCACCGCGGAATGGTGGGCGGCGCCATTCTGCGCGAACTGCGCCGGCAGGGCTACGAAAACATCGTCACCCGCACCCACGCGGAGCTGGACCTGACCTGTCAGGCGGCCGTCGAAGACTTTTTCCGCGCCGAGCGGCCGGAGTACGTCTTCCTCGCCGCGGCGAAGGTGGGCGGCATCGTCGCGAACGACACGGCTCCCGCCGATTTTATGTACGTGAACATGATGCTGGAGATGAACGTGGTGAACGCCGCCTGGCGCTACGGCTGCAAAAAGCTTGAATTCCTGGGCTCCAGCTGCATTTATCCGCGCCTCGCGCCGCAGCCGATGAAAGAGGACTGCCTGCTTACGGGCGCGCTGGAAAAGACCAACGAGGCCTACGCGCTGGCCAAAATCAGCGGGCTCAAATACTGCGAATACCTCAACCGGCAGTACGGGACGGACTTTATCAGCGTGATGCCGACGAACCTCTACGGTCCCGGCGACAACTACCATCCCGAACACTCCCACGTGCTGCCCGCGCTCATCCGGCGCTTCCACGAAGCGAAGGTCGCCGGTGCGCCGGAAGTGGTCTGCTGGGGAGACGGTTCCCCTCTGCGGGAATTCCTCTATGTGGACGACCTGGCGGGGCTCTGCGTCTTCCTGATGAACCGCTACAGCGGCAACGAGACCGTCAATGCCGGCAGCGGACAGGAAGTGAGCATCAGGGAACTGACGGAAATCGTGGCCCGTGTGGTCGGCTATGAAGGGAGCATCCGTTGGGATGTTTCCCGCCCCAACGGTACGCCGCGCAAACTCCTGGACATCTCCAAGGCGGAGGCCCTGGGCTGGCGGGCGTCGACCCCGCTCGAGGCTGGTATCGCGCTCGCATACAAGGACTTCCTGGAAAATCCCGTGCGGACGGAAAGATAAGCACTATGTACGGCAGGATGACGGAAATATTCTTCAAACTGCTCCGGCTTTCTACCGGGGCCCCGGAGGAGTATTTTCCGGTCCTGACGGAAAAGGAGTGGCAGCAGATTTACGACCTGTCCGTCCAGCAGTCCGTACTCGGCGTGGTGTTCGGGGGCATTGAAAAACTGCCCAACGACCGCTGGCCGGACAAGATGATGGCGATGAAGTTCTACGCCCAGGTCAAGTACATCCGTTCCTTCTCCGCCCAGGCGGCAGAGGCTTCGCTCTCTTCCGTGCGCCGCTTCTCCCGGGAGGGCCATCGCTGCGTCATCCTCAAAGGCGCCTCCGCCGCAGCGCTTTACGCGGCGCCCGAACTGCGTTCCGCCGGCGATGTGGACATCTGGGTGGAAGGCAGCCGGAAATGGATTATCGGATTCTGCCGGGGCGTCAATCCTGCGTCGAAAGTCTATTATCACCATATCCCGCTGGCCAAGGTGAACGGCGTGGAGGTAGAGGTGCACATTACCCCCACCTGGATGAACAATCCCTTTGCCAACGCCCGCCTGCAGCGCTGGTTCCGGGATTTCTGGAAGGATGACAGCCACCTGACCCGCCTTCCCTGCGGCGGCGGGGAAATCCCCGCTCTGGACCTCGCCTACAACCGGGTATTCCTGCTGATTCACGTCTTCCGCCACGTCTTTACGGACGGCGTGGGCCTGCGGCACCTGATGGACTACTATTACCTGCTCCGCCAGGGGACGACGGAGGAGGAAAAAGTGGAGGTGGTGGCTTTCCTGAATCAGCTGAATCTGGCCGGCTTTGCAGCCGCGGTGATGTATGTCCTGCGGGAAGTCTTCAACCTGCCCCGCGAATGTATGCTGACGGCACCGGATTCCCGCCGGGGGGCCTTCCTGCTCAGGGAAATCCTGCGGGCGGGCAACTTTGGCATGTACGACGACCGGCTCAAAGGCGAAAACGGGGGCAACCCGCTGCGGAACTTCTTCGCGCGGACCCTGCGGAGTTTCCGTTTCCTTTCGCAATATACCTCGGAAACCCTCTGGCTTCCGTTCTTCAAACTATGGCATTTCTGTTATCGATTATTATATAAAAGCGTATGAAACATATTGTATCCGTTTTGTGTGCTGCCGTTTTGCTGGCAGCCTGTTCTACCACGAACCAGATTTCCTATCTGCAGGATACGGAATCCGGTTACAAACCCATTCGGACCGAGGACCTGGTCATCCGGCTGGCGCCCGGCGACCAGGTTGCCATCATCGTCACCTGCAAGGACCCGACCCTGACCACCCTCTTCAACCTGCCGTACATTGCGCAGATGATCGGGTCGACGGGAACCGGTTCCGCCGCTACCTCCGGACAGCGGGTCTGCTCCTATTTGGTGGATTCCGAGGGGAATATCGATTTCCCCCTGGCGGGAAAAATCAAAATCGCGGGACATTCGCGGGAAGAAGTTTCCGAAATCGTCAAGAACGTACTCCAGGACAAGAACCTGATCAAGGACCCCGTCGTAACGGTGGAATTCGTAAACCTGGGCGTTTCCGTAATGGGCGAGGTTGCCCATCCCGGCCGCTTTGCCATCAGCCAGGACTGCCTGACTGTGATGGACGCCCTTGCCCTGGCGGGAGACCTGACCATTACCGGACGCAGGGATAACGTGAAGCTGGTCCGTGAGGAGAACGGGGAGCGCAAGGTTTACGTCCTGAACCTCACGCGGGCGGAAGATGTGTTCCGTTCTCCGGCCTTCTATATCCGCCAGAACGACCTCCTGTACGTGGAACCCAATCCGATGCGGATCCGTCAGGCGAGCGTCAACGGCAACAATGTCCTGAGCGCCTCGTTCTGGATTTCCGTGGCGTCGCTGGCGGCCACCATCACCGTCGTGGTGACGAATGTCCTCCGCGCAAAATGATTAATTTGTAGAGATAAGAAGAGATATGGCAAACAACGAAAACAACAAGCCCCGCAGGGAAGAGATGCTGGACCCCATCGAGCGGTTCAAAGACTTTCTCTGGCTTTGTCTGGACAACTGGTACTGGTTCGCGGTCTCGCTCGTCGTGGTGATGAGCATCGCGTTCATCAAAATTTTGCGGACCCCGCCCCTCTATACGCGGACGGCCACCATCCTCATCAAGGAAACCAATGCGACCCGCAGCCGCAATGACCTCGAGTCGATGCTCAATATGGGCGGCGTATCGCAGATGAGCTCCAAACTTTCCAATGAAATCGTGGCGTTCCGTTCGCCGGACCTGATGCTGGAAGTCGTCCGGCAGTTGTCCCTCAACTATTCCTATTTTCAGGACACCCGTTTCCATAAGACGATGCTCTACGGCAGCGCCCTGCCCGCCTACCTTACCTTTTCCGACGAAGAAAACGTCCCGTCGATGAAGGGGTACATTTTCCGCGGCGAAGACGGCTCCCTGGTGCTCTACGGGATGGAATATAACCAGGACGGCAAGATCGTCAAGGACAAGGCCCGCTACACCGCCGCGCCCGGCAGCCCCGTCACTACGCCCGCCGGGGAGCTGATTCTCAATGTGAACCCCTACTTCGAAGGGGAGTGGGATTCCCCGGTGTTCGTGACCACCTGCTCGCTCGAAGCGGCGACCTCCCGCTGCACGGGGCGGCTGGGTACGGCTGCCGTCGACCAGAAGAATTTCTCCGACCTGCTGCGCCTGACCTATACGGACCAATCCGCGGAACGGGCAGACGACGTGCTGAACTGCGTGATTGCCGTCTATAACGCCAACTGGGTGGAAGACCGCAACAAGATGGCGCTCAGCACCTCGATGTTCATCAACGAGCGTCTTACTTCCATCGAAAAGGACCTGTCCGGCGTGGACAGCGACATCTCCTCGTACAAGAGCCGGAACCTGTTGCCCGATGTGGCGGCGGCTTCGAATATGTACATGAGCCAGTCTACGGAACTCAACCGCCAGATTCAGGAGGTAGAAACGCAAATCTCCACTTCGCGTTACGTGCGCAACTACCTGGATTCCAAGGTCAGCAGCAACCAGCTGATTCCGGTGCCCGCGGGCCTTTCCGACATCGCCATCTCCGGCCAGATCAATACCTACAACAACCTCCTCATTCAGCGCAATTCCCTGGCGGCGAGCTCCTCGTCCTCCAACCCGCTGGTGGTGGAGATGGACGCCAATCTGGATGCGATGCGCCAGGCCATCTGCGAGTCCGTGGATAACCAGATCGTCGTGCTGCAGGACCGTCTCGCAGCGTTGCGCAAAACGGCGGAAAAGGCGACTTCCCGCCTGGCGGACAATCCCAACCAGGCGATGTACCTGCTGAGCGTGGAACGCCGCCAGAAGGTCATGGAGTCCCTGTACCTCTATCTCCTGCAGAAGCGTGAGGAAAACGAACTCTCGCAGGCCTTTACCGCTTATAATACGCGCGTAGTGACCTCGCCCACCGCGGCCAACGTGCCGCCCGTACCTAATAGCCGGCGGATTCTGCTCTTTGCGTTGATTATTGCGCTGGGCATTCCCGTCGCGGTGCTCTACCTCATCGAGGCACTCAACACCACCATCCGCGGCCGCAAGGACATCGACCTGCCGGACATTCCTTTCCTCGGCGAGATTCCCCTCGTGGGAGAGAAACTCACCCGCATTGACAAACTACTCGGCAAAAAACAGCTGGAAAACGACTATACCCTGTATGTGAAACCCGGTAAGCGCGATTCGGTCAACGAAGCCTTCCGCGTGATTCGTACGAACCTGGAGTTTATGGATCACGGCAATGCCGGCAGGGTCGTGGCGCTGACATCCTTCAACCCCGGTTCGGGCAAGACCTTCGTCTCCCTGAACCTCGGCGCTACGCTCGCCATCAAGAGGATGCGCGTGCTGCTCATCGACGGGGACTTCCGCCGCGCCTCGCTCTCCACTTTGGTCGGTTCCCCGGCCACTGGTTTTGCCAATTACCTTTCGGGTCAGGAAAGTTCGCTGGAGAAGGTCATCCGTCCTTACGCCGACGTGAACGGCCTGGATGTCCTGCCGGTAGGCTCCGTGCCTCCGAACCCGTCGGAACTCATCGGCGATGCGGCTTTCCGCCAGGCGGTTGACCAACTTCGCGGAAGCTATGACTATATTCTGATCGACTGCCCGCCCGTGAACCTGGTGGCAGATACGCAACTGGTCACCCAGATGGCGGACCGTACCATCTTCCTGTTGCGCGTGGGCCTGCTGGACAAGTCCTTGCTGCCGGAACTGCAGGCGATGCAGGAAGAGGGCCGCTTCAACGGCCTCTCCGTCATCCTCAACGGTACGGAGGTACAGTCCCGCCGGCGCTATTACGCCTACGGCTACGGCTATGGTTACGGCAGTCACAGTTATTACGGAAGTTATAAATAAACAATAATGTCCTTCTTAAGACGTCAGTTTGAGCGATTCAGAACTTCCTACCTTTCGGTATGGGTGGTCCTGGCAAGTGATGTTGGGATTTCCCTGGCGTGTTCTTTCGTTGTGCTCGGGATGGCGAATCTCGTGGCGGAGTCCAATATCTACGCCTGGGAATGGTTCGCCTTCGACTGGATGGCCACGGCTGCGCTTTCCTCCCTGCTGGCTTTCCTCGTCCTCCGGACACATTATATCATTATCCGACACACCACGGTCCGGGACCTGATCAAATTCCTGGGCGTGGTCATCTTCAAGGGCTTTTCCCTGGCCCTGGTCGTCCGGATTATCGGAAAGGCGACTCCGGTCTCGGATGCGATGGCCATTATCGACGCGGTGATTACCCTCGTCGCGCTGGTTTCCGTCCGCGTGCTGGCCGTGCGGAGTTACGAATTTTACAAAAGCCGCATCCGGGATATCCAGTCCCGCAAGCGTCTGCTGGTGTACGGGACCGGCGACAAGGCGGTCTCCATCATCGTCCGCCTTCGCAATTCCCCGCACTACGAGGTCGTGGGCTTTATCAGCGGACGACGCTCCGTGGGACGGAGGCAGCTGCTCGACAAACCCGTGTATCATTTCGATACCCTGGAACAATTCCAAAGCGAAGCGACCCGTCTGTCCCTGAGCGCCGTGCTCTTTGTCCGGCCGGAAGACCTCAGTGCAGAAAACGAGCATCTCGTGCGCTTCTGTACGGCCTCCGGTATCAAGGTCCTGGTGGCGCCGCAGATCAGCGATTCCGCCGACCAACCCTCCGTCGCGATTCGTAAAGTGCGGATCGAAGATCTGCTCGGCCGCGACGAGATCCGGATTTCGATGGACGAGATCCACGCTTCCTTCAGCGGAAAGACGGTGCTGGTGACAGGGGCGGCCGGTTCCATCGGTTCGGAACTCTGCCGGCAGCTCGCCGTGCTCGGCATCGGCAAACTCATTCTTTACGACGATGCCGAAACGCCAATGCACAATCTCCGGCTCGAACTGGAAGCGCGCTTCCCGCAGCTGGACTTCGTGCCGGTCATCGGCGACGTGCGCTCCGAGCGGCGCCTGGATATGGCGTTCAGCCGCTACCAGCCGCAGGTCGTCTTCCACGCGGCGGCCTACAAACACGTGCCGCTGATGGAGGAAAATCCCTGCGAGGCGGTGCTTGCGAACCTGGGCGGCTCCCGTCTGGTCGCGGACAAGTGTATGGCCTACGGGGTGGAGAAAATGGTGATGATTTCCACCGACAAGGCGGTCAACCCCACCAATGTGATGGGAGCGACGAAGCGCCTGGCGGAAATCTATGTCCAGAGCCTGGGCCTGGCGCGCGAGGCGGGCAAGATTCCCGGGAAGACGCACTTCGTGACCACCCGTTTCGGTAACGTGCTGGGTTCCAACGGCTCCGTGATTCCGCGCTTCCGGCAGCAGATTGCCGAGGGCGGCCCCGTCACCGTGACCCATCCCGAGATTACCCGTTACTTTATGACCATCCCCGAAGCCTGCCGCCTGGTGCTGGAAGCCGCGGTACTGCCTTCGGACAACCGGATTTTCGTCTTTGATATGGGGAAACCCGTGAAGATTGCCGACCTTGCGGTGCGGATGATCGAACTGGCCGGCCTGAAGCCGGACAAGGATATCAAAATCAGCTATACCGGCCTGCGTCCCGGAGAAAAACTCTACGAAGAGGTCCTCTCGAATACGGAGAATTCGGACCCGACTTCGCACGAGCGCATCCGGATTGCCCGCGTGCGCCCTGCGGATTATGAGGAAAGCTGCAAGGCGATGGACGCCATCCTGGAGGCGGCCCGGGACTATGATATCGACACGATGGTGCGCCGGATGAAGCAGACGGTGCCCGAGTGGAAATCCAACAATTCCGTTTTCGAGAAGTATGACTGAGTCCGGCAACATCGTCCTGGCCCTGCTGCGGCTTTGTACGGGAGGCCCCCTGGAGGACTTTCCGCGCAGGGAGCGGTATGACTGGAACGAAGTGCTGGATATCTGCGTGCGCAACGGCATCGTGGCCCTGGTCTGGGACGGGATGCAGCGGCTCTATGACGCGCGCATCTTCGGGACGGGAACGATGTCCCAGTCCCTGATGGACGAGTGGACGTCCTGGATCATGAGTACGGAGCAGGATTGGCGCCTGATGAAAATGCAGGCGGACCGCCTGGCGCGTTTCTTCTCTTCCCGCGGGCTCCCGATGATGGTGCTCAAGGGCTATGGTACCTCCCTGGACTGGCCCGAACCGTCCCACCGCACCTCCGGCGACCTGGATATCTGGCTCTTCGGCAAGTCCGAAGAGGCGGACCGGCTGCTGCGGGTGGAAAAGAAGGTGGAGGTGAGCAACGCCCACCATCACCACACGGTCTTTATGCTGCGGGACCGGCTGGTGGAAAACCATTATGACTTCATCAATACGGCGGCCCACAGCAGCAACCGGCCCTATGAGAAACGGCTCAAAGCCATCGCCGGGCTGGAGACGGCCGTCCCCTGCGACGGATTCTATCTCCCCGGCCCGCAGCTGGAGGCGCTCTTCAACCTGCGGCATATGGCCCTGCATTTCGCGTCTATCGGCTGCTCGCTGCGGCACCTGATGGACTGGGGCTTTATGACGGTGGCGCACCGGGACAAGATCGACTGGGCGGATGTCATCGACGCCGCGCGCGAAGCGGGAATGTACCGCTTCCTCTGCGCCCTGGACACGATTTGCATCGAAGACCTGGGTTTCCCCGCCGAGGGCTTCCCCGTGCTGGAAAGGGAGCGGGTGCTCGCCGACCGCATCCTCGATGACGTGATTGATCCGGAATTTACGGAAGAACTGCCCGACGGCCTCATTCCCGGCCTGTTCTTCAAGTATCGCCGTTGGAAAGTCGGAGCCTGGAAGCAGAAAATTGTCTTCCGGGAGTCTCGTTTCTGCACCTTCTTCGCCCAGCTCAAGGCGCATCTCGCCAAGCCGGCCTCCCTGCGCGAAAACTAGCGGTAAAGCCAGCCGAGCGCCATCTCCATCACCTTCCGGCGGTCTTCTTCATTCTTCAGGACTTCCAGCGGAAAGCCCGCGGCGAAGATGCGGTAGCCGCTTTTCTCGTCGATAAAACGCACCGCCGCACCGGCGCCGGAGTCGTCGTAACGCAGGAGGGTCCGTCCGCCGCTGACCGCCCGCAGCCCGTCCGGGTTCTCGACGCAGTATTCCCAGGGATTCGGACGGTTCCAATACGCCATCCCGTCGATGCTGCCGCTCCGGCTGCCGAACGCCGTGGCGAAACGATAGCCGAGCGTATCGGCGGCAAAACGCTTGAGCGCGTCCGTCTCCGCTTCTCTGCGGCCCGTTTCGGTGAGCGGCCGCCAAATGTCCGAAGCGATGTTCGCGCCGCTGATGAGCAGTCTTCCCCCGCGGGCGCGGAGGGCGGTGAGTTTCCGGCGGAGCGGGGCGGGGAAGAGCTCGAAACGCAGTCCGGTCGTTCCGCGTCCCACGCGCGTAGACGCCTGTTTTCCGCAAATCAGGTCGATGACCGCGGCGGTGCTGTCGGTGTCGCGCAGGAAGGCTTCTTCGCTGAGCGAGCAGAAGGAATGGCCGCAGGCGAGGGCCGCCGCACCGTGGACGGCGCAGTAGTCGAAGCGGTTGCCGGCGATGATGCTGCCCGCCTGGTCGGTCCAGGAGGCGCCGAAGCCCGCATCCTCGTTGCTGACCCAGGGCAGGCGGCGGTCCGAGCCGTACATCTCGCCGATGAAACTGATGTCCTGGCCCCAGGGAACGCCGGAATCGAGCCGGTCGTCGAAGAGCGCGTAGTCGTCGCCTTTTTCAATGACCGCCGGTCCGCTGACGCGGGTGAAGTGGTTGACGATGCGAAGGGGCGCGGCCGTATCGCCGGGCGCAATGCCGATAGAAAGGATTTCCGAAGGGAAACTGCGGCCCCCGTCGCCCCAGGCCTCGATTTTATAGGAATAGACGTGTCCCGCTTCAATCGGCAGGAGCAACGTGCTGTCCGTCAGCTCGCGGCCCGTGTCGAAGGCGCCCCCGTCGATGCGGGTATAGACCGTATAACCCTTCGTCACGGCGGTCGGCTCCAGCGGGTCAGGGGTAGGGGACCAGCGCAGGCAGGCGTTTCCGTCGCCGCCCGGAAGGACCGAGAAATTGTGCACCGGAAGCGGCTGCACGGCATAGGAGCAGCCGTAGAGTTCGCTCAGAAACTTGAGAATGCCCTTGTAAACGGCGCGGCTGACCTGGAAGCGGAACGTGGGGTCCAGACCGTATTTCATATCGGCGAAGTTCTGGTGGCTCAACAGCTCGAGAATCATCGCCGGCACCTCCGGCGTGCGCGATTCGTTGTAGCCCTTGTTCCAGAGGCCCCTGCGGTTCCACTCCGGCTCAAAACTGGCCCGGATGTCGCTGCAGACCTGGTCCTGGACCTGTTGGGCGAGCAGGCGGCTCTTCATCCGGTCGCTGCCGTCCGGGAAACTGCGCCGGTGCTCGTTGATCAGGGAATAGATGGCCAGGGTGCCGACGGTGGTGCTGTCCGGGGTGGTCCCGGCGTCGCTGTGGAAGGCAAGGGAAAGGTCGAAGGGCACGCCGCGTTCTTCTTTTAGATGCCTTACCCAGGCGCCGCGGCCCGCATAATCGTTGACATAGTCGTTCGCGGGCTTGCGGACGGACGAGGTGTCCAGTCCCGCCCAGTTCATCCAGTAGGAAGCCCCTTCGGCAAAGGCGGGCAGCCCGGAAACGCTCCCTCCGCGCAGGGTTTTCCCGATGCCGCCGCCGAACTTGACGGCGTCGGCACCCACGACACTGCCTTCCGGGACGCTGTAACCTTCCGGGACGCCGTTGTCCAGGATGACGCAGCCCTGCGTGCCGGGCGCAAAGGAAAAGGTCCCCAGATACATCCAGGTGCCGCCGCCCCTGCGCTGGTCGACATAAAAGACACTCTCCCCGCCGGCGTGCCGGACCGTATAGCGGGCGGCGCGGCTCGAAGAAGGCAGGGCGGGGTAGGAGATATAGACGGCGTAGTCGCCTTTTTCCTGGATGACGGGTGTCCAGACGGCTTTTGCATCCCCTTTGCGGACGGTGCACAGCCGCGTGCCGCCCATCCGGAAGGGATTCTGCCCGAAGTCGTAATGCTCCTGGCGGTCGGCGAATCCGGCGGGCCCGTCGCGCCAGCTTCCGCTCTCGGCGTACCGGCCGTGCGTACGGCCGTGCGGGTCGCTGCTCTCGCCGTAATCGGGGTCGGCGTCACAGACGATTTCCCGGATTTGCGTATCCCGCTCGCGGGGTGTCAGTACATAGGCGCCGGCATTTTCCAGCATCGGTATCAGGAAGGGGAGGACGTAACTCTGGGTATAGAGGTCCTCGACGGTGCGGAACAGCGGCGGCCGCTGCCAGCACCAGCGCCCGCTTCCCTCGTCGTAAAAGCGTCCGTGACTCTGCCACAGGGCGATATGCCGGCCGCTCAGTCCCTTTTTAAAACGCCTTGCGGCGGCTTTCTCGACGATATTCCGGCGCGACGGATTGGGGTCGTCCGAACGGAAAAGATAACTGGCGGAAGGCTTCCCGTCATTGCCCTGCACCGGGACGGCGAAGTCGTCCATATCGATGCGTCCGCAAAAGCACTTGCCGACGGGGGTTCCTTCGCCGATTTGCTGCTGCAGCGTATCCCGCAGCCATTGCAGGTCTTCTGCGTGCCAGGGGAATTCGCCGATGGAAGAAGAAAAGTAGAAATCGGCGCGGCCGCCCAGACGGACGACGCTCCGCAGCCGGGCTTCCGCCGCCCGTACGCCGGTCCGTTGCTGGAGACGCCGGGTCAGTGAATCGCTGAAAACCTGCAGTTCCGCCGTACTCTGCGCCCTTGCGCCCGTACAGGAGAGGGCAAGCAGCAGGGCGAGCGCTATGCCTCTTGCCTGCATAATTTGAAGATGACGATGCTCAGGCACGCGGCGGTAATGCCGCAGAAATCCGCCAGATAGTCAAGGCGTTCACGGGTGCGATGCGGCAGGCAACCCTGGGTGTATTCGGTGGCAAAACCCAGCAGGAGGCCCAGCAGGAAGATAAGGCAGATTTTCTCTATGATATAAGGCACCGTTTCCGTCCGGGGCCGGCTGCAGGGCCAGGCCAGGAGGGGGAAGGGGATAAAAAGGAGAAAATGGGCGATTTTATCGCTCGGAATACCCCAGATTGTTCCCTGTGTCGGTGCTTTGTCCATATTGGCGAAACACAGTACCGCTACGGCACAGAGGTACAGCAGCATCAGGAGTTGATATGTCCGGTTCTTTGTCACAATGCCTGCATATCGTTGAGTTTCTTGTAATAGCCGTCCTTGCGGAGCAGTTCCTCGTGGCGGCCCCTCTCGACGATGCGCCCTTCGTCCAGGACGATGATTTCATCGGCGTTCTTGATGGTCGAGAGGCGGTGGGCGATGGCAATCGTGGTGCGTCCGCTCATCAGGCGCTCCAGGGCGTCCTGTACGGCCCGTTCGGATTCCGTGTCCAGCGACGCGGTGGCCTCGTCGAGAATCAGGACCGGCGGATTCTTGAGGACGGCCCGGGCGATGCTCAGGCGCTGCCGCTGTCCGCCGCTCAATTTGACGCCGCGGTCGCCGATGTTCGTGTCATAGCCTTCCTCCTTCTCCATAATGAAGTCGTGTGCGTTGGCAATCCGGGCGGCCTGTTCGACCTCCTCGCGTGTGGCGCCGGGCTTCCCGAAGGCGATATTCCCGAAGATGGTGTCGTTGAAGAGGATGGGGTCCTGGTTGACATAGCCGATCAACGCGCGCAGGGAGTCCTTGCTCAACTGCTGCAGCGGCACGCCGTCCAGGGTGATTTGCCCTTCGGAGGGGTCCCAGAAGCGGGGAATAAGGTCCACGAGTGTCGATTTTCCCGCGCCCGAAGCCCCCACGATGGCCACCGTCTTTCCTTTTGCGATGGTCAGGTCGATGTTCCGCAGTACCTGCTTCCCGTCCTCGTAGCGGAAACTGACGTGCTCGAAACGCAGTCCCTCGCGCAGGCTCTCCGCCTTCAAGGGATGCTCCGCTTCCCGGATGGGATTGTCGGCGTTGAGAATCCGGTCGATGCGCTCCATCGAGGCCAGGCCCTTGGGAATGCCGTAAGCGGCCTTCGAGAAGTCCTTGATGGGCTGAATCACGCTGTAGAGGATGACCATATAAAAGATGAAGGTCGGCGCGTCGATAATCGCGTGATTGCCCAGGATCAGGGTGCCGCCGAATCCCATCACGATGGAAATCATGACCGTTCCGAGGAATTCGCTGACGGGATGGGCGCTGGACTGGCGGATCCAGACGCGGTTGTTCTTACGGCGCATCGCGTCGGTAACCCCGTCAAAGCGCTGAATCATCAGTTTCTCGGCGAGGAAGGCCTTGATGACCCGCAAGCCGCCGAGGGTCTCGTCCACCTGGCTCATCGTGTCGCTCCAGAGGGCCTGGGCTTCGGCGGAATCCGCCTTCAGGCGTCGTCCAATGGCACTCATCACCAGCAGCATCAGCGGGGCGAAGACCAGGACGAAGACCGTCAGTTTCCAGGAAATGAAGAAGAGCGTCCCCATATAGAAGGTAATCAGGATGGGGTTCTTGATCAGCATCTCGATGGACGCGGTGATGGAAGTCTCTATCTCCTGCACGTCTCCGCTCATCCTGGCGATGATGTCACCCCTTCGCTCGGCGCTGAAAAAGCCGATGGGCAGGGTCACAATCTTGTTGTAGAGTTGCATCCGCAGGTCTTTGACGATCCCCGTGCGGATGGGGACCATCACCGCCGACGCGCCGAAGTAGCAGGCCGTCTTGATCAGGGTCATCACGCAGAGGAACAGGCAGAGGGCGAACAGGGTCCGTCCCGCGCCGTGCACTTCCATAAATTGCGTGACGAAGGCGTAGAGATTATTGATGGCCTTTTCCCGGAGGGAGACGTCCGCCGCATCCCAGGCGATGAAACGGTACACGCCGCCGTCCACGTTGAAGAGGATGCGCAGGATGGGGATGATCAGGGTGAAGGAAAAGATGTTGAAGACCGCCGACAGGATGCTCAGCACCACCGACCCGCCGAGATACCTCCCGTAGGGCCGCACATACCGCCTGAGCATACTCCAGAATTCCTTCATAGCCCACAAAGATAATAATTATTTTGGACTCTCCCGCCCTCTTTACCCCCGCTCCTATCCCCGCCTCATCCAGCCCTCTCTCGTGCCCGTCCCACCCCCGCCGCCCTCTTGCCCGTCCCCCCCGCCCCGCTCCCGCCTCATCCAGCCCTCTTGCCCGTCCCACCCCGCCGCCCTCTTGCCCGTCCATACTCCGCCAGGTACAGCGGATCGGTCAAAAATGGCACAAAACGTAAGATCCACTGTACCCGGGGTACAGCAGATCCTTCAAAATCAGCCCAAAACGTCGAATCCGCTGTACCTCCGCTCAGGCGATCGCTGCCCGCTTTGACTCTTTGCGCGTCTTGGCAACGGACGGGCGCGGAGCGGGCCGCTCCATCGAGCCCGGCGCAGCGCCCGCACCGTAGCCGCCGAGCCCCGTATCCGCGAGGCCGCGGTGCTGTTATCTGATGCGGCTGCCTCCGGGCCGGTCGGGTACTGCACCCGTCGGAACTCCGTTCGCTTCGCTCACTCCGGACCCTTCCACCGTTTCCTGCGTCATCACTTCGTGATAACTTGTCTCCGGCGGACCCTACCCGGTTACGAGCTGCGCTCGTTTCCTCCTTCTCGCTCGGAAGTGAAAGGGCCGCCTTTCACTTCGCTCACTCGTGCGTCGGTTCCCGTGGCCGCGGGTGGCCACGTCCGACGGATGCCAAGCGGCATTTCTCCAAGAGCAACTGCGCCGGTATCGGCCTGGGTGACAAGTACGTTCGCTGCGAGGTGAATCGGCAGGGACTGCTGGAGCTGGTGCTGAAGTGGATTTCCGACGGGCACATTGAGCAGTATATGGCCGACCATCAGCATGACCCCAATTGCAACGAACTGTGGCTCTACTATACCAGCGTCATTAACTGGGTCAAGACTATCTTCCCCACTTACCGCAAAGAGATGAAGGGCCTACCTTGGGGCGAAATCTACAATGAGTTCGGCAATAAAGCTCTGGACACTGCTGCTTTGGAAGCCAAAGTGGCAGCGCTGATGCAAGACCCCGAGGTGCAGAAGAAATCCGGCATTTACCAGTACGTGCTCACTGGCAACGAGAAGTACTTGAATCTCCGCACCTTCGACGATGCCGTGAAGCGCGAAGTTTATGAGCGCCAGGGCGGCATCTGCCCGCACTGTGTGGCCGAGCACCGGGAGAAAACCCATTGGGAGATCGACGAGATGGAGGCTGATCACATCACTCCCTGGGTGGAAGGTGGCAAGACCGTAGCAGAGAACTGCCAGCTGCTGTGCGTGGAGCATAATCGGCGGAAGAGCAGCAACTGATATGAGAGGAAAATACAAGATTCGCAAGGGCGGAATATCATGATATATAGTGCTGTTGTGCTGATAATAGCACTGATACTGTATTTTAGAGTGTTCTTGGGTCTTTTTTGAGTGATAATGCTATTCGCTTATGCCGACGATATGTTCGCAAGAAGGTAGTATATTAACCCCAGGACTCTTTGGCATTCAGCGCTTGGGTGATGGTGTGCTCGCTGAGATGCATGGGGCGGGAAAGTTGTTGTGCCGTGAGCCCATACTTCCCGGCAAGCAGGGTGGCTAATCGGTACTTTTCTCCAATCGAAAGGTCCCTGGGCGCTTTTCCCGGGAATAGTCGACGAAGCTGAGAAAAATAGATATCGTCTACTTCTTCATCGCCGAGATGTATATCTTCTTCCAAATCTTGGGAGATATGAAATAGCGATTCATAGTCTTTGACCAGCCGGGATGTGTAGGCTTTCGGGGAAGGAAATAAATCGCGGACTTTGTCTAAATGCACAAAACTGCCCGGGAGAATGCCCAGTTCCGGATGAATCTCCCAGTCGTCAGGTAATCTTTCCGTACAATCGGTTATCCGGGCCAGTGCCTTTAACGATAAGCCCCCGGCCCGCAACCCCCGAATTCGTTTACTGATGGGACTGAACAAGGCATAGTCGCTTCCCCATTCATACGATCCCGGAGTGCAAATTCCTTTTTCATAAGGGTTTCTGGCCAGATATAGAATGTGAGAACGAAAGGATTCGGGATTTTCTACCGGGATAAGTCGGAATCCATAATTGTTCGGGAGAGGTGGGCAGTTGTCGTTTTTCAGCCACCTGGCGCATTTTCGCAGGAACAGTTCAAAGGCATTGACGCAATCCTCGCCCGTCCCTGACAACAAAAGGTGAATATGATTGGGCATCAATACATAGCCATAAATTACGATATTCCATTTGAGCGTCATCACGGCGATGGCCGTTACCCCGGCGGCATACTGCCGGTCCCCGGTGAACAAACGTCCGTCTTTCCAGCCGTCGGAACACAGATGATAATAGCCTTTGGGAAGAATCCTGTAATCTTGGCGCAGTTTCCTTATCTTTAACATGTGGCAAAGATAATCGGCGATGCGCCGTTGAAAATTTTTTTCAACGCTTAATTTATGCGAGGTACAGCGGATCGGTCAAAAATGACACAAAACGTAAGATCCACTGTACCCGGGGTGCAGCAGATCCTTCAAAATCAGCCCAAAACGTCGAATCCGCTGTACCTGAACGGTGAAGCGGTGTCCGGACGGGCGGAAGATTATTTCGCCGTGGTGCAGCGGTTGACCAGGTAGGCGATGGAGCGGTAGGGGATGCCGCCGTGGTCCGTCAGACCAATCTCACAGGTGCGGCTGTTGGAGAAGCCTTCCGTGGCGCCCGCTTCCGCGAGCTCGCCGCGCAACTTGCGCAGGGCGTAGGCATTGAGCTCGGGGTTGGTCATTCCCTTGTCGCCCGCAAAGCCGCAGCAACCTACGCCTTCCGGTACGACGACCTTCGTGGCACAGAGCTTCGCCAGGCTGACCAGCGTGTCGGTCAGGCCCATCAGGCGGGTGGAGCAGGTCGGGTGCACCGCCACGGTGATGTCCTCGGGATGGAATTCCAGCCGTTCCCGCAGGAAGGTCCAGATGAACTCCGCCGGCTCGTAAAGGTGCATCTTCTCAATGTGGGCGCGCATCCGGTGGAGACAGGGACTCTGGTCACAGAGAACGGGGTATTTTCCTTCCTCGGAGGCCTTCCAGAGTGCATCTTCCAGTTCGCGCAGTTTCCGTTCCGCGGTTTCGGGCTGGCCCTTGCTCTCCCAGATGGTTCCGCAGCAGAGGCTGTCCATCTTCTCGGGGAAGGCGACCTCGTAGCCGGCCTTGGCGAGCAGGGTCTGCATCTCTTCCACCAGCGGGCGGTGCGTCTTGTCCGAGGGGGCCGTCCCCATCATCGAGTTGAGACAGCTGGGGAAATAGACGACCTTCAGGTCAGAGGCCTTCCCCTCCAGCTTGACGGGACGGTAGGCCTTGGGCGTGGAAGGCGTCCAGAGGGGGGCGCCGGCGCGGTGCAGAGAGCGTCCGATGGCGCTCATCGCGCCATCTCCCAGGACGCTCCGGGCTGCACCGGCGAGGCCGAGAACGCCGCGCACGGCGTTCTTCGTGCCTCGGAAATGTTCGGCGACCCAGGTCGCCGCCCATTTCCCCGGCGCCCCCGTTCCCTCCCTGCGGAGTTGATGCGTCATATCGCCCACATTGATGCCCATCGGGCAGGAAGTGGAACACAACCCGTCCCCGGCACAGGTCACCTTGCCGGGATAACGGTACGCCTTCTCCAGGGCTTCCCAGGGTTCGCCCGCCGCCTTGCGGCGCGCGATTTCGCGCTGCACCACGATCCGGGTGCGGGACGAGAGCGTAAATCCGCAGGAAACACAGTTCACCTCGCAGAAACCGCACTCGATACACTTATTGATGAGCTGATAGGCCCCGGCCGCATCGCCGTCGCGCGGCGTCAGCACCGGCAGGGCCTTGAAATGCTTCAGATAACAATCCGGGTCGTCATTGAAAATCACCCCGGGATTGAGGATGCCCTTCGGGTCGAAGATGGCCTTGACGCGCTTCATCGCCGCAAAGGCCTCCGCGCCCCACTCATACGCCACGAACGGCGCCATATTGCGGCCCGTGCCGTGCTCCGCCTTCAGCGACCCGTCGTATTTCTTCACGACGAGTTCCACCACGTCGCGGATCATCGCCTCATAGCGCTTCACCTCGGCGGGGCTGTCAAAAGACTGATTGACAATAAAATGGTAATTCCCCTCCAGCGCGTGACCATAGATACACGAGCCAGGATACCCGTGCCGGTCCAGCAGGGCCGACAGGTCCGCCGTGGCCTCCGGCAGGTCCTCGCCCTGGAAGGCGATATCCTCGATGAGGCAGGTCGTCCCTTCCTCGCGCAGGCCGCCCACGGTGGGGAAAATCCCCGAGCGGATGGCCCACATCGCCGCCACCTCCTTCGGGTCGGTCGTAAAGTTCACCGGCACGCCGAAGGGTTCCAGGGCCTCGGTAATCGCCGCTTCCTGCGCGTGCAACGTCGCCTCGTCGGCGGCCTGCGTCTCGGTCAGGATAGCGGTGAGTCCCGGCTTGTCGGCGCTCAGGTGCGGGTCCTGCACACTCGTGAGCGAACGGTTGTCCAGCAGTTCGGCCGCCGACACCTCCAGGTGCCGGATCGCGCCCACCGCCTTGGCCGCCGTCACGATATCGTCGAAATAAATCATCGCACTGCTCTTGTACGGCACCACGGGCAGGGTCTTCATCCGTACTTCCGACAGGAAAGCGAGCGTCCCTTCCGCGCCCACCAGCAGGTGCGCCATGATCTCGAACGGGTCGTCATAGGCGATAAACGGCCGCAGATTGAGTCCCGTCACATTCTTGATGCGGTATTTGCGCTCGATACGCCGGCGCAGCGTCTCATTGGCGCGAATCTCGTCGCGCAACTGCTCAATGTCCGCAAGCATCTGCGGATGCGACTGCCGGAAGGCCGCACGCGAGGCCTCGTCGCCGGTATCGAGCACCGTTCCGTCCGCGAGCACCATCCGTACGCTGACCATCAGCTTGTCGGAATTTGCGTGCGTGCCGCAACTCATTCCGGAGGCATTGTTGCTGACGATACCGCCCACCATACAACTCCCGATCGACGCGGGGTCCGGACCAAAGCGCCGGCCAAAGCGCGCCAGCAGGCGGTTCACCCTTGCGCCGACGAGTCCGGGCTGCAGGCTGACCGTCTCATCCTCAGGATGATAGGTCCATTTCTCCCAGTGCTTTCCCGCGACGAGCAGCACGCCCTCCGTCACGGACTGTCCGGACAGCGAGGTGCCGGCCGCACGGAAAGTCACCGGCGTTCCGCTCGCGTAGAGACCGGCGAGGATTTCGGCGACTTCCTCCTCGGAAGCGGCGCGAATGATTTTCTGGGGCATCAGGCGGTACGCCCCGGCGTCGGTTCCCCAAGCCAGGCGGCGCAATTCATCGGTATAGGTCTCGTGTTTCATAACACATGCGGATTTCCCCAAAGTTACAAAAAATCTACCGCTTCGCCAACGCAATCCAAGCAAAAATCAATTTGACCGCATGCATCGGGATCCAGTAGCGGAGCACCACCGGGGTGGCGAACCAGGTGCTGCCATAGTGCACCAGGGCCAGCAGGAAGAGCAGCCACAGGACCTGCCGCACAGGCGCGGAATCCTTCCTGCGCCGCCGCAGGGCCACGACAACGGCCACAATAAAAATCAGCCAGGTAACGAGGTCCAGGGCCGGGAGCCAGGGCAGGACCTGCCGGCGGAAGAAGGGGCTGCGTTCCCGCATCACCCGGTCTGCGGGGAGGTCGAACCACTGCACCATCTCCTGCTTTCCGGCGGGAATCTCCACGAAATTCCCCACCAGTTCCGTATCGCGCGGGTAAAACACCCCCGCCAGGTTCGGCCACAGGTAATAGCGGAAAAACTTGAAAGGGTAGTGCAGGATCAGCCAGCGCCCGTAATCGGCGTACAGCCCGCTGCCGAGCTTCACCCAGACTTCCTGGTAGCTCGCCCGGCCGGAGGCCATCGTCGCCTCCATATACTGCTTGAGCGGCAGGTCGCGCTTCCAGACAAAGGCCGACACCACGCGTTTTCCGCCGCCGGTATAGTCGAGGATGCGCTCGTCGTATCGCCGCAGACAAAAGGCGTGCAACTGCTTCAGGCGCGCATCGGCGGGCATTTTCCGGCATTCTTCCTTCGAAAGGTGCGGGAGCAGGTGCATCGCGTTGTTCGCCAGCTGCCAACCGTCGAATCCCGTCGAGAACTGGCGCACGCCCACCGCCTTCTGCATATTCGAAAGCATCGACGCGCGGAAGCCCAGGAACACGGCGAGCGTTAGGACCACCGCACAGACGGCCGCGGCGCGCTTCCGCACGAACAACAGCACCGGCACGAACGCAAAGGGCAGGAACATCGCCGAATAGCGGGTGTTCAGCGCCACGAAAAACGCGCCGGCATACAGCACCAGCCAACCCGGCGAGCGCCCGTCGAGCAGCGCAACGGCACCGGCGAGCATCAGGAACAGACAAGAGCAGTAGAGCGTGTCCGCCATCAACGCGTCGAGCATAAACAGCGCCGACGGGGCCAGCGCGCAAAGCGCTTCCAGCAGCACGAAGGGCAGGGTCCGCCGCGGGGGGAAAGCCCTCCGTACCACGCGCAGCAGCAGCGTCAGCGACAGCCAGTACAGCAGCGCCTGCGCAATGAACACCGCCAGCACGCTATGGCTGAAAAAATGCACCACCCGCAAGAACGCCGAATAGCCGTAGGGCCGGAAAACGATAAAACGCTTCTCGATCGCGGCGAGCAGGTAGCCCCACGAATCCGTCATCGTCGCGGGATAAGGGCAGCAAAACCAGACCAAAAGGCTTCCGGCGATGACACAAAGGGCCGTCAGGCCCCAGTCCAGGACGGCGCTGCCGTCACTTGTTTTCCTTGCTTTCGTGGTACGCTTCATCGGTATTTACGCTCCAGACGGCGGATTTGTCGCTCACGCCGTCGCGCAGGCAGCGCACACACTCCATCGCCGTCATCATCGAATGGTCCATATTGTTGTAGCGGTGCTGCCCGTTGCGGCCGATGCACCACAGATTCTCTATCGTATCGAGGAAATCGCGCACCTTGCCGATTTCGGCGTAGGTCCCGTAATAGGCGGGATAGGCCTTGCGCACCTTCAGGCGGCAGGCGTCGCGCACGGCGTCCTTGCCCACGATGCCGATTTTCTCCAGTTCGCCGGCGGCCATTGCGATAAAGTCCGCCTCGCTCATCTCCCAGAGCGCATCGCCTTCCGTACAGAAGTACTCCAGCCCCATCCAGAGGGTATTTTCCGTATCCGCCACCAGGTACGGCGACCAGTTGTTGAACACCTGCAGCCGTCCCAGCTTCACATCCCTTTCCTGCACATAAATCCAGGTATCCGGCAATTCCCGCAACACCTTGCGCTTGTCCAGGCACAGGCCGACGGTGATGAAATCCCGGTAGGGGAGTCCGTCTGCCGCCGCCGCCACGTCCGCCGGTACCTCGATGCCCCGCAGCGCCGCCACGAGGTCCCGCAGCGGCATCGACGAAAGGAACACCCCGCAGGGACAGTCGCGCTGCGTTCCGTCCGCATCCTGCACGGTGACGCTCACCACCTGCCGTTCCTGCACGTTCACCGCCACCACGCGCGACTCCATCTCGATGCGTCCGCCGCCCGCGCGCACCTCGTCCGCCACCTTCTCCCAGAGCTGTCCGGGGCCGTATTTCGGATAGATAAACTGCTCGATGAGCGAGGTCTGCACCTCCTCCTTGCTACGCTTGCGGTGCAGGGAGCGCGCCAGCATATCGGCGATGACGGCGGTAATCGAAAGCCCCTTCACGCGCTGGCTGCCCCAGTCGGCGCCCAGCTGCGAGGGGTGCAGCCCCCAGACCTTCTCGGTGTAATCCTCGAAGAACATCTCGTAGAGCGGCCGTCCGAAGCGGTTGATATAAAAATTCTCCAGGCTCGTTTCCGGCAGTTTGTGCAGGCAGGAATGCAGGTAGCCGAAGCCCACCTTCAGCGTCCGCCGCAGCCCCATTCCGGCGAGCGTCGCCCGGCTCAGCGACACGGGGTAATCGAAGAACTTCCGCATAAAATAGATGCGGCTGATGCGCTGCCGCAGCAGCATCACCTCGTCCGTCTGCGCGGGGTCGGGACCGTCCGGCGTCTGGAGCGGCAGCATCTCCTGCCACCAGCGCGTCACGGCCTCCTCCTTCGAGAAAAAGCGGTGCCCGCCGATATCCATCCGGTTCCCCTTGTAGCGCGCGGTACGCGATATGCCGCCGATCCAGGCGCTCTCTTCGTGGATTTCGGGCAGCCAGGAGGTCTGCCGCAGCAGTTCCAGCGCCGCGGTCAGCCCGGCAGGGCCGGCACCGGCAATCAGGGCGGTCTTTTTCATACCTTTTTCTTTTTACGCGAGGGGTGGCAGATGATGTGGAGGTCGAAGCGGTCCATCCGGTAGCCGCGGAAGGTGCGGGTCTTGAGCTGCGCGTCGATCAGGGCGGCGAGTCCGTCGTCTTCGATTTCCTTGAAGATGCCGGCGCGGCTGTCGTAGAGGTGGATGTGGCGGCCGGGGTTGACGTCGAACACCACCTTGCCGCCGATGCCCTGGATGCGGTTGTAGAGGCCCAGGTCGGCCATTTTCGAGAGGATGGTGTAGACCGTCGATGCGCTGGCGTCCAGGCCTTTCTGGCGGTCCTGGATGTGTTCCAGGACTTCGTCGGCGCTGGCGTGGCCGAGGGTGAGCATGGCGGTGTGGACGGCCAGGCGCTGCTTCGTGACCCGGTAGCCCCGGTCGCGCAGCAGTGCGCTGAACCCTGCAATGTCCAATATCTTCCTTTTCCTTCGCGCCATACTGATACTTTCTACAAAGATTGTTCAAAATTTGTATATTTGCAAGTTATATTATGGAACAAATTCGACTACTGATTCTCGGCGGTGGGCCGGCGGGCTATACCGCGGCGATTTATGCCGCGCGCGCCGCGCTCTCTCCCGTCCTCTACGAGGGCCTCGTGCCCGGCGGGCAGCTCACCACCACGACCGTCATTGAAAATTACCCCGGCTTTCCGCAGGGGGTGGATGCCAATCAGTTGATGGCGGATATGCGGGCCCAGGCGGTGAACCTCGGCGCGGAGGTGCGTAGCGGCGTCATCGTGGCGGCGGACCTGTCGCAGCGGCCTTTCCGGCTGACGACCGACCGCGGGGACAGCCTGGCGGCCGATGCGCTCATCATCGCGACGGGCGCTACCGCCAAGTACCTCGGCCTGCCTTCCGAGCAGAATTTCCTCGGAATGGGCGTGTCGGCCTGTGCCACCTGCGACGGCTTTTTCTATCGCCGGAAAGATGTGGCCGTCGTGGGCGGGGGAGATACCGCCTGTGAAGAGGCGGCGTACCTTGCCGGCCTCTGCCGCAAAGTGTATATGATCGTGCGCCGCGATGTCCTGCGCGCCTCCGCGGCGATGCAGAAGCGCGTGCTCGAGGCCCCCAATATCGAGGTCCTGTGGAACTGCAATACGCAGGAGGTGCTCGGGGATACGAACGGCGTCACCGGTGCGCGCCTGCTCCGCAAGGACGGCAGCAGCTTCGATATCGCCGTGGACGGCTTCTTCGTCGCCATCGGCCACCATCCCGCTTCCGAACTGTTCGCCCCGTGGGTGAAGACCGACGAAAACGGCTACATCGTTACGGACGGCTGCAGCGCTGCGACCAACGTGGAAGGAGTGTTTGCCGCCGGCGACGTGCAGGACCCGCATTACCGTCAGGCGGTGAACGCCGCCGCTTCGGGCTGCCGCGCTGCGCTCGACGCGGAAAAATTCCTGAAACAATGAGACGCTTTTCTCCGCTTTTTGCCCTTGCGCTGCTGCTTGCGGCCCTTTTTTCCTGCAAGGGACAGTTTGATACCCTGCTGGAGTCCGGCAGCGCCGACGAAAAGTTCGATGCCGCCTTTACCTACTTTAATAATGGTAAATACAACCGCGCCACCAAACTCTTCGAGTCGCTTGCGGTGCTGACCGGCGGTACCGAGCGCGACGACACCGTCCAGTTCTACTGGGGCCTGAGCAGCTACCGCGCGAAAGACTATTATACCGCCGAGAGCACCTTCGAGCGCTTCCTCCAGGAATATCCCCGCAGCCCCTTCGCCGAGCAGGCGGAATTCCTGCACGTCAACTGCCTCTACAAATCCACCCTGCGCTACGAACTGGACCAGACGCCCACCTACAAGGCGCTCGCCGGCCTGAACGAATACCTCCTGAAGCACCTCGATTCCGTCAACGCAGACGCCGTCCGCAGTATGATTGACGACCTGAACGGCCGCCTGGACAAGAAGGCTTTCGAGAACGCGCGGCTCTATTACAAAATGGAAGACTACAAGGCGTCCCGCGTCGCTTTCCGCAACATTCTCAAGGACGATGCGGACAACCGCTACCGCGAAGACATCCTCTACTACACGGCGATGTCTTCCTACAAATACGCCAACCTCTCCGTCTCTTCCAAGCAGAAGGAGCGCTTCCTGGTGTTCACCGACGACTACCTGAACTTCATCGGCGAATACCCCGAATCCGAGCACCGCAAGGAGCTGGACGCGCTCTATGAAAAAGTGAAACGAAAAAATTGAAACTTTCCGAAGGGGAGCCTCCGTACTATAGTTGTTATGGAAAAGAAAATACCTGTAAACACCGTTACGCGGGACGTGAAGCGTCTCGCCGCCCCCACGGGCAACATCTACGAATCCGTCGTCATCCTCTCCAAGCGGGCCAACCAGATTGCCCTGGCCGAGAAGAAAGAACTGGCCGCCAAGCTGGAGGATTTCCGCAGCGAGCGCGACACGATGGAGGAAGTCTTCGAGAACAAGGAGCAGATTGAAATCTCCAAATACTACGAGCGCCAGCCCAAGCCCGACCTCGTGGCCATCGCGGAGTTCGAAAACGACGAACTCTACTACCGCGTCGCCAACACGGACGACACGGCCCGCTAGCGCAGGATGCTCCGCTCCCTCTACGTCAAGAACTTTATCCTGATAGACTCTCTGGACATTCAGTTCCCGGAGGGTCTTGTCATCATAACCGGACAGACCGGCGCGGGCAAATCCATTTTGCTGGGGGCCCTCTCCCTGCTGGCCGGCGCCAAGGCGGACGCCTCCAAAATCTCTCCGGGGGCCGATACCTGCGTCGTCGAGGCGGAATTCTCCGACGGCCTGCTGGTCCGGCGGACCCTCTCGCGCACGGGCCGCTCCCGCTGCTTCGTGAACGACGAACCGGTGCCCCAGCAGGAACTCGAAGCGCTCGCGGCCCGGCTCTTCGACATCCACTCCCAGCACGGCAGCCTCCTGCTCTCCAGCCCGGCGTTCCAACTCTCGGTGCTCGACGCCTATGCCGGGGCGGGGGAACTGCGGGAAAATTGCGCACAGCACTGGAAAGACCTGCGCAGCGCCGAAGCGGAACTCAGGCGCCTGCGGCAGGAGCGCGAAGAAAGCCGCCTGCGCGCCGATTACGAACAGGCCCGGCTCGAGCAGCTGCGCGAAGCGTCCCTGCGCGAAGGGGAACTGGAAGAACTCGAAGAAGAACAAAAACGCCTCGCCCACGCGGAGCAGATCCGGGAAGCGCTCACTGAAGCGGCCGGCCTGCCCGACACGCACGCCCTGCGGGAGGCGGAACGGCGGCTCGCCCGCATCCGGGACTTCCTGCCCCAGTCCGCCGAACTGGAAGAGCGGCTCGCCTCCGCCCGCATCGAAATCGACGACATCCTCGCCACCCTCGAACAGCTCGGGGCTTCCGTCGATGTTTCCGAATCCCGCCTGGAAGCCGTCGAGGCGCGCCTTTCCCAACTCTACTCCCTGCTTCGGCGCTTCGATTGCCGGACGGTCGGGGAACTGCTGGAACAGCAAAATAAACTCGCCGCGCACCAGGAGCGCAGCGAAGGCCTGGACGACGAAATCGACGCCCTGGAACGGCGCACGGCGAATTTGCAAAAAGCCTTTGACGGCTGCGCGGACACGCTCTCCGAAAAGCGCCGGGAGGCTGCGCCCCGCTTTGCCGCCCGCATCGCCCAGGACCTGCAATACCTGGAACTCGAACGCGCCGTCTTCCAGGCGGAACTCGGCGCGGCAGAGCCTTCCGCCACGGGGCGGGACGCCCTGCAGTTCACCTTTTCCGCCCACGGCGCCGCCCCCGTCCCGCTCGCCAAATGCGCCTCCGGCGGCGAACTCTCCCGCATCATGCTCTGCCTCAAGGCCTTGATGTCTGAATTTCAGGGAATGCCCACCCTCATCTTCGACGAGATCGACACCGGCGTTTCCGGCAGCGTGGCGGACAAGATGGGCGCCATGATCTGCCGGATGGGCGCGCACTGCCAGGTGATTGCCATCACGCACCTCCCGCAGGTGGCGGCCAAGGGCGACGCCCACTTCATCGTCAGCAAAGAACTCCTCCCGGACGGGGGAGCGGTCTCTCATCTGAAACTGGCCGACACAGAGGAGCGGAAAATGGAAATCGCGCGGCTGCTCAGCGGCGCCACGATTACCCCGGAAGCCATCGCCAATGCGGAATCCCTACTCGGCGAGCGTTGAACTGATCGTCTCGTTGAGGTCCGGGTCGTAGGAAATCCGGCGGAACGCCGTATTCACAAACCCGGTATCACCCGCTTCGCGCTTGAAGCGGAAATCCGTCAGCAGCCCGTGCGCGGGCGCCCCGTCCTTCTCCAGCCCCAGCGGCCACTGCGCGCCATACACGGCGGCGAGCCGCACGAAATACAGCGCCGTATCATAGCCGTGGAAGGCGAACTGGTTGGGCTCCGCGCCATAATACCGGCGGAAATCCTGGATAAACGCATCCACCGCCGGCGCCGCGTAATCCACATAATAAGAGGTCACCATCCGGGTGTTCGCATTGCCCAGGGCGTCCTCCTCGAAGCGGCGGGCGTAACTGCGCACCTTGGAGGTGCAGTAAAACGCGGTCTCCGTCTTCTGGGCCTTGATGCCGCCAGACAGGAAATTCACCGCCGAAGCCGTATAGCCCGGGTCCTCGGCCACCAGGACAAAGCGCGCCGTCCCGGCGATAATCGAATAATCCTGCTGGGTATAGTTCCCGGCCAGCGAGAGGAACCGCAGTCCCTCGCTCCGGAGCGCTTCCTTGAGGAACTCCGTCTTGGGGTCGTCGCCCGGCGACAGGACAAAGAGCTTGTCCCCCCAGTGCCAGTCCTCGCGGATCCAGCGGACCAGTTCCAGCGTGCGCGCCTGCCAGCCGCCGGCCACCAGCGCCACGCGGCAGGAGTCCGCCATCGCGTCCATATCCTGCTCCAGCGGGACCACGGTCCAGTCCGGGCACGCCGACACGTTCCGCGCCAGCGCCTGCGGGCTGTGCGTCACGTCCACCGCCAGGTGGAACGGCCCTTCCTGCACAGGCTCTGAACACTCCTGCACGCTCACCTCCGCCCGGATGCCTTCCGCGGCCGCCTGGCGCAGTCCCAGCAAAAATCCCTCATAGAAGTTCATATAGCCGGCCTTCTGCTCGTCGCTCCCGCTCAATGGAAGCTGCAGCCGGACCTGCACCACCGACGGGGCCACAATCACCGGCGCAGGCGCCACACTGTCCACCGGCGCGGCGACGGTACTGTCCGGGACCGCCACTTTCGTGGTGTCCAACACTTCCTGCCGGCCTTTGCGGGGGAAAAGCCGGACTTGGGCGCAGGCCGCCTGCGTCAGGGCAAGCAGCAAAAGCGCGAAGAGGACGATTCTGCCTTTCATAAGCTTTGGGCGAATGCGCTAAGGTCTTTACAAAATTTCTCCCAGCCGAGCCGTTCTTTCTCGGCGCGGATGGCTTCGACGCAGCTGCGGCGCACCTCCGGCGATGCAAAATACCGCCGGATGCAGTCCGCAATGCTCGCGGGGCTGATTTCAGTTGCGACAATTCCCGTGCCGCGACCGCCGATGGCTTCTTCCAGCCCGCCGACGGCCGTTACGATCATCGGCACTTCAAAATGGTAGGAAACGCTGCTGACCCCGCTCTGGGTGGCGCTGCGGTAGGGGAGGACCACCACATCGGCGGCGGAAAACCAGCGCTTCACCTCCGAATCGCGGATATACTCCGGATAGAGGCGGATGCGCTCCTTCCCCGGACTCTCGTCCAGCAGCTTCTGGTATTTCTCGAACGACCCGTAGGGCTCCCCGGCGATAATCAACTGGTAACTGTCGTCCAGCATCCCGAAGGCCTCGATCAGGATATCCAGCCCCTTGTACTCCCGGATCAGCCCGAAAAAGAGCAGGTTCTTCTTGCCGGGCAGCAGCCCCAGGGCGCGTTCCGCATCGGTGCGGGGAAGTTTCTCCCCGAAATGCGTATAGACGGGATGCGGCAGCACCGTACGCGGCAGTTGCGGCCGGAGCGCCTGCAGGTCGCGTCCCACCTCCTCGCAGAGGGTGACGGCCCCGTCGAGCCCCGACAGGAAATAGCGCGTCAAGCAGCCGTCCAGGGGCCTGCGCTCGTGGGGAATCACATTGTCCAGGATGCCGACGACCTTCACGCCCGCAGGCATCCGCCGGGCCACATAGCCCAGACAGGGGGCGAAAAACGGCATCCAGTAGCGCAGAATCAGCAAATCCGGCTTCCACGCACGGATGGCGCGGGCCGTACGGACCCAGCTGCGCGGACAGATGCTGTCCAAAAGGGCGTCCGAAGGAATGGGAACCGCCTCGTCCTGTTCCGTCACCTTCTGCGTCTTGCCCGGAAAGAGCAAAGACGGGTACTGGCGCTTGAAATTAAACGCCCGGACGGTATGCTCCCGGCCCAATTCGGCATAAATCCCGGCATTGAACTGGGCGATACCGCCCCTGTACGGATAGAAACAGGAGAGGATGGCGATTCTCACTTGTTCTCCTTATTCTTGGCGTATTCGGCATTCAGCCCGGCGATGATCTCGTCGGTGATGTCCAGCGCGGAGGTGGCGTTGACCAGCGGATAAGGCATGTTCAACTGCATCTGGAAGGCGAAAATCATATCGTAGCCCTTCTCTGCGTTGTACTCGTCCACATAGGTCTTCACCGCGTCGGTCAGCAGGTTCATCATCGCCTGCTGCTCCTCGGCCAGTTCCTGCTGCTTGCCCGCGGCTTCCTCCTGGAACGCGGCGGCCTGCTGCTGGAGTTTCTGGTACTGCTCATTGGCGGTGGAGGTGGTCAGAATGCCCTTGTTCATCTTGTCCTGGAAGGCCTTCTGGTCGCGCTCGATCTTGTTCTGCTTGCGCTTCAGCTCCTGCTCCACGTTCTGCACTTTGGTCTGCAGGCGGTTGCGCTCGTCGTTCGCCAGGTCATACTCTTCCAGCACGCGGTCAAAGTCGAAATAGACGATGGCGCCGGCGGGAATCTCCCCGGCCTGCTCTTCCGTGGCCGCAACGGCCTTCTTCTGCCTGCCCGTCAGGGACAGCACGCAGGCGGCGATTGCCACCACCAGCGCGCAAATGCTCAAAATAAGGGGTAATTTTTTCATAACTTATTGATAATTTTTGATACAATCCAGGTATTCGCCGATGGTGCGCTCCAACCCGAGGTAGAGGGCGTCGCAGATAATGGCGTGCCCGATGGACACCTCGTCCGTCCAGGGGATGTTGCGGATGAACCAGGAGAGGTTCTCCCGGTTCAGGTCATGCCCCGCATTGAGCCCCAGGCCGCATTCGCGCGCCGCTTCCGCAGCCCGGACGTAAGGGGCGACGGCCGCCTCCCGGTCCTGCGCATAGCGTTCGGCATAGGCCGCGGTATAGAGTTCCACGCGGTCCGCCCCGCAGGCCAGCGCGCCCCGCACCATCACCGGGTCCGGGTCCGTGAAAATCGACACGCGGATACCCTTCTCCTTGAAAAGGGCGCAGGTCTCGGTGAGGAACTCCCGGCTCGTCACCGTATCCCAGCCGGCGTTGGAGGTAATCACGTTCGGCGCATCCGGCACCAGCGTCACCTGGTCCGGCACCACCGCGCACACCAGGTCGATGAAACTGGGGATGGGGTTGCCCTCGATATTGAATTCCGTTTCCACGGTGCCGCGGAGCGTCCTGACGTCGGAATAGCGGATGTGGCGCTCGTCCGGCCGCGGATGCACGGTAATGCCCTGGGCGCCGAAGCGCTCGCAGTCGCGGGCCGCCTTCACCACATCGGGAAGGTTCCCCCCGCGCGCATTGCGGAGGGTGGCGAATTTGTTGATATTGACACTCAATCGGGTCATAGCTTGCAAATGTAACTAAAAAAATGCTAAATTTGAAGTTTGTTATGCGAATTGGCTATTTCATCAAAAACGAGGCCCTGCGCACGGACGCGCGCGTCGAAGCCCTCATCGCCCGCCTGGGCGAAGCCGGACTGTCGCTTTTCGAAGTCCGCCAGACCGCCGACCTGTGCCACGACTGCGAAATGCTCCTCAGCATCGGCGGAGACGGCACCTTCCTCGACGCCACCCGCATCGCCGCGGGAAAGGGCGTACCCGTACTGGGCGTGAATATGGGGCGCCTGGGCTTCCTTTCCGGAACGGACGCCGGCGACGTGGCGGCCCTGCTCCTGGACGGCGGCTACCGCATCGAGGAACGGGCGATGCTCGAAGTGACCCTCGATGACGCGGCGGGCGCGCGCTTCGAACCCGAACCTCCCTTCTGGCGCTTTGCCCTCAACGAAGTGAGCGTGCTGCGCAGCGGCGGCGCAATGCTCGGCATCGACGTGACCGTCGGCGGCGAACCCCTGCCCACCTACTGGGCGGACGGCCTGCTGGTCTCCACCAGCACCGGCTCCACGGCCTATTCCCTGAGCGTCGGCGGCCCCATCTGCCTGCCCGACACGGAAATCCTCATCGTCGAACCGGTGTCTCCGCACAACCTCAACCTGCGTCCGCTCATCGTGCCCCTGCACACCGAAATCAGCATCCGCTTCCGCGCCCGCAGCAACAGCGTGATGCTCACGATGGACAATCGCGTCCACACCCTGGACGCCGATACCCGCCTCCGCCTCTGCGCGGCTCCCATCCGGACCCGCCGCGTCTGTGCGGCCAAATCTGACTTCATCGGCGCGCTCAAGAGCCGGCTGCTCTGGGGCAGCGACATCCGTAATTCCGGAGAACAACGATAATGGAAAACCTGACCAAAATACCGCAGCACATCTCGATCATCATGGACGGCAACGGCCGTTGGGCCCGCCAGCGCGGCAAAAACCGCGTAGAAGGGCACATCGAGGGGGTGAACAGCATCCGCGACGTCCTGCGCGCCGCCTCCGACATCGGCGTGCGCTACCTTTCTTTCTATGCCTTTTCCGAAGAAAACTGGGGCCGCCCCGAACAGGAGGTCTCCTTCCTGATGGAACTCTTCGCGCAGTCCCTGCTCGGCGAAAAGGACGAAATGCTCGCAGGCGGCGTGCGCCTGCGCATCCTGGGCAACCGGGCGCGGCTCTCCGCGAAGCTCAACGCGATGATCGACCAAATTGAAAGCGCGACGGCCGGGGGAGACCGCATCACGATGATTCTCTTCATCAGCTACAGCGGCCAGTGGGACATCCTCCAGGCTTCCGAGAAGCTGGCAAAGCGGCTTGCGGCGGACCCCGCCTTCGTCCCCACGGCGCAGGACCTCTCCGACGGGCTCGTCACCGCGGGCATCCCTGACCCGGACCTCCTCATCCGCACCTCCGGGGAACAGCGCCTCTCCAATTACCTGCTCTGGCAGTGCGCCTATACGGAATTTGTCTTCTCGCCGGTGCTTTGGCCCGATTTTCGGAGGGAAGCACTTCTCGATGCCGTGCGCGAATACGCCCGGCGCGACCGCCGCTACGGAAAAATTGACGGGAATTAGGGAAACTTTGCTATATTTGCAAGTTTTATATAAAATGATTTGGGTTTCGCATCATGCGAAACGACCTTTTTGGAGCCCGTGAGGGCGATAGGAAGTCCCTTCCCCGAGGGAAGGGATTTAGGGTAAGGGTAACGAAGTAAGAAAGAATGTGCGGTGGGAAAAGTTTCGCAAGCTCACTGAACGTTCGGATGGCGAAATACTTTAATACTTGCGAAACTTTAGTATGAGAAGGATACTGCTTGCGTGGATGATGTGCGCCGCCCTGTTGGCGGCCTCCCTTCCGCTTCGGGGCCAGGACAACGGCATCGAGGTGGACTACGCGCATCCCCGCAGCTACGTCATCGGCGGCCTGAGCGTCGAGGGCAACAACTACTTCCGTACGGAGCAGATCCTGCAGCTCACGGGCCTGAACCCCGGCACCAGCATCACCGTTCCCGGCGAGGAAACCGCCGCCGTCGTGCGCCGTCTCTTCCTGCAGCGCTTCTTCGAAGACGTCTCCTTCGAAATCGACCACACCAACGCCGCCGGCGACACCGCCTGGTTCGTCGTCCGCATCACCGAACGCCCGCGCGTGTCGCGCTGGACCTTCAGCGGCGTCCGCTCCGGCGAGAAAAAAGACCTCCAGGAACGCCTCAAGCTGCGCCGCGGCGGGGAATTCTCCGAATACGTGGAGAAAACCTGCACCGACATCATCAAGCGCTACTACGCGGAAAAAGGATTCCTCCTCTGCGACGTCAAGACACAGTTCGTGCGCGACACGATGGTTCGCAACGCCATCCGCGTGAACTTCGACGTAGACAAAGGCGAAAAAATCCGCATCAAGACCATCAACTTCATCGGCGAGAAAGAACTCAAGGACTTCAAACTCTCCCGCTCGATGAAGAAAACCAAGTCCGCCAAGTGGTACAACTTCTTCAGCAGCAAGAAGTTCAACGAAAAAGAATACCTCAACGACAAGAAATCCCTCGTCAGCGCCTTCAACGAAGCGGGCTTCCGCGACGCGCGGCTCGTCAAGGATTCCATCTATTACTGCTACAACAAACAGGGCAAAAAACGCCTCGGCATCGACCTCTACCTCGAGCAGGGCAAGAAATACTACTTCGGCGACATCAGCTGGACCGGCAACTCCGTCTATCCCACCCAGCTGCTCAGCAACGTGCTCTCCATCAAGAAGGGTGACATCTACGACGTCGTCACGATGCAGAAGCGCCTCTTCGGCGGCGGCAAGCAGGGGGAAATGGACGTATCCAAGCTCTACCGCGACAACGGCTACCTCTTCTTCAACCTCAACCCCGTCGAGACCAACATCCAGAACGACACCGTCGATGTGGAAATGCGCATCTCCGAGGGCAAGCAGGCCACGCTGAACAACATCATCATCAACGGCAACGACCTCACCAACGAACGGGTGGTGCGCCGCCAGATTTTCACCCGCCCGGGCTACCTCTTCAGCCAGAGCGACTTCGAGCGTTCCGTGCGGGAAATCGCCTCCCTGGGCCAGTTCGACCCGGAAGCCATCATGAACCCGACCACCGGCTACTCCATCATCCCCAACCAGATTTCCAACACCGTGGACCTGGTCTACAACGTGACGGAGAAACCTTCCAGCCAGCTGGAACTCTCCGGCGGCTGGGGCGGACGGACCTTCGTGGCCACGGTGGGCGTCTCCTTCAACAACTTCTCCACGCGCCGGCTCTTCGAAAAGGGCGCCTGGCGGCCGGTTCCCCTGGGTGACGCGCAGAACCTCGCGTTCCGTTTCCAGACCAACGGTACCTACTACACCGCCCTCACGGCCAACTTCACCGAGCCCTGGCTCTTCGGCAAAAAGCCCACCTCGCTCAACATCGCGGCCTACTACACGCGCCAGACCAACTCCTACCTGGCGTACAACATCCTCCGCAACGACAAACAGTTCGAGGTCTTCGGCTTCTCCGCCTCGCTGGGTACGCGCCTCAAATGGCCGGACAACTACTTCGTGCTCTACAACGGCCTCAGCTGGCAGACCTACCGCCTGACCAACTGGTATTCGGGCTACTTCATCTTCGACACCGGCACCTCGAACAACATCAGCTACACCATCAGCCTGTCGCGTAACTCCACCGACCAGCAGATCTACCCGCGCCAGGGTTCCGACATCTCGATGTCCCTGTCGCTCACCCCGCCCTTCTCCCTCTTCCGCAAGTATGACTACGACGAAAAGGGCAACAAGGTGCCCGTGGCCAGCTGGAAGGACGTCGACTACGACAACTGGACCGCACAGAACCGCTACCGCTGGATCGAATACCACAAATGGAAATTCTCCGCCACCACCTACACCAAGCTGGTGGGCGACCTGGTGCTGATGACCCGCGCCCAGTTCGGTTACCTGGGCTACTACAACCGCCGCTGGGGCTACTCGCCCTTCGAGGGCTTCCTCGTGGGCGGCGACGGTATGTCGGGCTACAACACCTACGGCTCCGAGGTCATCTCGCTCCGCGGTTACGAAAACTACTCCCTGACGCCCCGGACCGTTACCGGCTACAACTCCGGCAACTACACCTACCAGGGCAACGTATATGACAAATTCACGGTGGAATTCCGCTATCCGGTGATTCTCCAGCCCACCTCGACCATCTTCGTGCTCGCCTTCCTCGAAGGAGGAAACTGCTGGGCCGACATCCGCGACTTCAATCCCTTCCAGATCAAGCGGAGCGCGGGCGTCGGCGTGCGTATCTTCCTGCCGATGATCGGCCTGCTCGGCGTAGACTGGGGTTGGGGCTTCGACGATCCCACCTCCGGCGGCAGCCAGTTCCACTTCGTTATCGGACAACAATTTTAAATCTTACCATTATGAAAAAGTTTTTCTTGATCGCTGCTACGGCGCTGCTCTCCCTGACCGGACTTTCCCAGCCGAAGTTCGCTCACGTGAACACCGAAGAGCTGGTACAACTCTGCCCCGAGTCTGACCAGGCCCGTGCCACCCTCACCGCATCGCGCAAAGAAGCCCAGGATACCTACCAGGCGATGGTGGACGAGTTCCAGTCCAAGTATCAGAAATACGAACAGAACGGACAGACCTGGACCGCGGCCATCCGCGAGAGCAAGGAGAAAGAACTGACCGACATCCGCACCCGGATCCAGGAGTTCGAGCAGTCCATCCAGAACGAACTGCAGCAGCAACAGCAGCAGCTGATGGCGCCCATCTACAAGAAGGTGATGGACACCGTCAAGGGCATTGCCAAGGAGCGCGGCTACATCTACGTGTTCGAGGCCGCCTCGCTCGTGTACTTCGACGAGACGCAGAGCACCGACATCACGCCCGACGCGCGCAAACTGCTCGGCATTCCCGCCGACCGCACCCTCGAATCCCTCCAGGCGGAGCTCCAGGCCCAACAGCAGGCGATGCAACAGTAGTATAATATAAATAGGTATGAACAAGGTTATTGATGTTAAAGACGTCGTAATCAGGTTTGCGGGGGACTCCGGAGACGGCATGCAGCTGACCGGGTCCCTCTTCGCCGATATGTCCGCCATCTACGGCAACGGACTGTCGACCTTCCCTGATTATCCGGCGGAAATCCGCGCCCCGCACGGCACCGTATCCGGCGTTTCCGGCTTCCAGGTGCATATCGGCGACGGTTCCGTAAACACCCCCGGCGATTTCTGCGACCTGCTGGTGGCGATGAATCCTGCGGCCCTCAAGGCCAATGCCAAGTGGTGCAAGCCCACGGCGATGATCCTCGTGGACGACGACGCCTTTGACGAACAGGGCCTCCGCAAGGCGGGCTTCACGACGGACAACCCCTTCGAAGAACTCCGCGTGGAGGACCGGACGCTGATTGTCGCGCCCATCACCACGCTCACCAAAGAGAGCCTGAAGGACAGCGGGATGGACCAGAAGGCCATCCTCAAGTGCAAGAACATGTTCACGCTGGGGATGGCGTGCTACATCTACAGCCGTCCGCTGGAATACATCTACCAGTACCTGGAAAAGAAGTTCTCCAAGAAGCATCCGGAAGTCATCGCCCCCAACAAAAAGGTGCTCAACGACGGCTTCAACTACGCGGCGAACATCCAGGCCATCCCCAACACCTACACGGTGGCCAAGGCTGCGGACCTGCCCAAGGGCACCTACCGCAACATCACCGGCAACCAAGCCACGGCCTGGGGCCTCATCGCCGCTGCGGAAAAGGCGGGCCTGCCGCTCTTCTGCGGCTCCTACCCGATTACGCCCGCCACGGCCATCCTCGAAGAGCTCGCGCTCCACAAGAACCTGAACGTGCGTACGGTACAGGCGGAAGACGAGATTGCCGGCATCTGCACGGCCATCGGCGCCTCCTATGCGGGACAACTGGCCGCCACGACGACCTCCGGCCCCGGTATTTCCCTGAAATCCGAGGCGATGGGCCTGGCCGTCATCGCGGAACTGCCCCTGGTGGTCGTGGACGTACAGCGCGGCGGTCCCTCGACGGGCCTGCCCACCAAGACCGAACAGACGGACCTGGACCAGGCGCTCTACGGCCGCAACGGCGAATGCCCGATGCCGGTCGTGGCCGCGCACTCGCCGGCCCACTGCTTCGACGCCGCCTTCAACGCCGCGAAAATCGCGCTCGAGCATATGACGCCCGTGATGCTGCTCTCCGAGGGCTTCCTCGGCAACGGCAGCGAACCCTGGCGCATTCCGTCGATGGCGGATTACCCCGCGATCGTGCCGCCCTTCGTACAGGGCGAAATGCCGGAAGGGGAGAAGTTCCGTCCCTTCGAGCGGGATGCCGAGACGCTGGTGCGCCGCTGGGCCGTCCCCGGGACGAAGGGCTACGAACACCGCGTCGGCGGACTTGAGAAGAACCACGCGGGCGTGCTCTCGACGGACCCGGCCAATCACGCGCAGATGGTGGCCGAGCGTGCGGAAAAGGTGCAGCGCATCGCCGCCTGCCTGCCGCCGCTTGCCGTCCGCGGACCCCGGAGCGGGAAACTGCTGGTCGTGGGCTGGGGCGGTACCTACGGGCACATCCTCAGCGCCGTCAGCGAAGTGGAGGGCGTTTCCTTCGCCCATTTCGACTATATCCAGCCGCTGCCGGCCAATACCGGAGAGGTGCTTTCCTCCTTCGAGAAAGTGCTGGTCTGCGAGCTGAACTCCGGCCAGTTTGCGCGTTATCTGCGCGGACTCTTCCCCGGGGTGGATATCCGTCAGTGCAACAAGGTACAGGGACAGCCGTTCCTCGTCAGCGAGATTGTCGAGGCCATCAAAAAGGAAATGTAGTATGTATACCGCGAAAGATTTCAAGAGCAATCAGGAAGTGCGCTGGTGCCCCGGCTGCGGGGACCACGCGGTGTTGGCGGCCCTGCAGCGGGCCCTGCCGACCGTCAGCGAGGAAGCCGGCCTTCCCAAAGAGAAGTTTGTGGTGGTGTCCGGCATCGGCTGCTCGTCGCGCCTCCCTTACTATATGGATACCTACGGGTTCCACAGCATTCACGGACGGGCTACGGCCATCTCCACCGGCATTAAGGTGGCGCGGCCGGAACTTTCCGTCTGGCAGGCCTGCGGCGACGGCGACGCGCTCGCCATCGGCGGCAACCACTTCATCCACGCCATCCGCCGGAACATCGACATCAATATCGTCCTGTTCAACAACCGGATTTACGGCCTGACCAAGGGCCAGTATTCCCCGACCTCCAAGCTCGGGGCCATTACCAAGACGTCCCCTTACGGGACGGTGGAGCCGCCGTTCAATCCCGGCTCGCTGGTGCTGGGCGCCAAGGGAACCTTCTTCGCCCGCTCGCTGGACATGGACCTCAAGTTCAATGAGGAAATCATGGTAGCGGCGGCCCGTCACAAGGGCACTTCCGTGATGGAGATGCTCACCAACTGCGTGATTTTCAATGACGGAACGCACAAGGAGATTTCCGATCCGGCCGTCAAGGCGGACCGCACGCTGGTGCTGCGCCACGGGGAAAAGATGATCTTCGGCGCGAAGCGGGACAAGGGCCTGGTGCTGGACGGAATGGGCCTCAAAGTGGTGACGATAGGGGAGAACGGCGTCACGGAGGACGATATCCTCGTGCATGACGCCCACTGCCCGGATCCGGGCCTCCAGCTGATGCTCGCGGAGATGAAGGGACCGGACTTCCCGGTGGCCCTCGGCATCCTGCGTGACGTGGAAGCCGACACCTACGACGCCGGCGTCAACCGCCAGGTGGACGAAGTCAGCGCCCGCGCCCGCATCCACTGCGTCGACGACCTCCTCCGCTCCGGCTCCACCTGGGAGGTCTAGGCTTGCAGGGCCCTGTGTTTCTTGAAAATCCCCAAAAAACTTGAATGGCAGGGCCCTCGAGGCCCTGCCATTCTTGAAATTACCACAAAAAAGGCGGGCCCTTTATGCGGTTCCCCTTATTACGATTTTTTTCGTTACGACTTTTTTCGTAATGAACACATGCGTAGTCATATCGTGCTTGTTATATGGCTTCCAACTGTTCTTTGGTCAGGCCTGTCGCCTGGGCGATTTTGTCAAGGGGGATTCCCAATGATTTGAGATTTTTGGCTACCTCGATTGCTTTCGTTTCGGCACCTTTTGCCTCTCCTCTTGCCTCTCCTTCAGCGATTCCCTGCGCGATTCCTTCCGCAACGCCCTCTTTGCGTGCGTAGGCAATCTGGTTGCGTATGTCACGTTGCGTAGTCATATCGTGCTTGTACTTATTGCGTTCGTCGGTCGTAAAGGTA